>JAEEUA010000067.1 GCA_016286775.1 Bacteroidales bacterium | reverse complement strand
AGGGACGTGACTCTTCAATTCCGCCGTGATGCAACCTGTCTCGACAATGTGCTGGATAGTGCTGGCATCGTGCTCGAAGCCTCGGTCCTTGCGAATGAGCATCCGTAGCTTGTTGTAGTCGGTACGGATGTTATCATCGAGCATGTCATCGGGGATGCGCCCTTTTCTTCGTATATATTTATCGACGAAATAGAGCACCATGTCGCTATTGTAAAGTGGCGATTCGTCGATACAATCCTTGGCGAAGCAATAGTTGTCGTACCACGGTTTCATGATCTCGAGCAGCTCGTCGGTCGTATGCTGGAACGTATAGTATTGGCGATAGTAGTCGAGCATTTCGCGTACCTCTGACTCCGTAAATCCTACCATTGCATTGAATTCCGGCTCTGTAGTGTAGTTTGACCCAATGTTGAAGCCGCTGGTCAGGTCATCCATTGTCACGGGGCTGACTCCCGTGATGAAGGCACGCTTGATGGCGCTGTCGGAACCACCTTTCACAACGTTGAAAAACTGTCGAAGGGCTCCAGTGCCATGCGTCTGCGACTTGTAGGCATGTTCAATAGCCGGGTCGGCCAGGATGTCGTTGGTGAAATGGTCGTACTCGTCGATGAAGAGGTAGATCTGCTGATTTGAACGACGAGCCATGATGTTCAAGTGATTGAGCATTGCCATGGCTGTGGTCTTTTCGTGCAGACCTTCGAGTGCTTCTTTAGGCAACAAGTCCGCATAACGATGGCAGAAGTCATCCATCTCCTGCATACAATAGACGTTCATGCTCTCCTCATACCGGTCCAATCTTCCCCCGATCAGGGAGAAATTCAGATAGAGCACGAGGTACTGATTGTGGTTATCGGTGGGATGTTGCCCAATCCACAGGTCGCCAAAGAGTCGGTCGAAGAGAGGTGCTTTGCGTACGTCATAGTACTGACGCAGCATGTTCATGAGCAGCGACTTGCCAAATCGGCGAGGGCGAATGAAGAAGAAATAGTTATTGGCTGCCTCTATCTCGGGGATGAAGCGCGTCTTATCGACATAGTAATAGTTTGAGAGGCGTACGTCCTCCCAGTTCTGCATACCGTAGGGGATTCTCTTGGGTCGATCGTTTTTCATATCGCTATGGATGATTGTTTGTGTGCGAAGAAAACAAATAGTGCTTCGAGCGTGTCGGGATTGTCGAAAACACGGTGCAAATATAGCGATTTTTTTCGTAATAATCTTACTTTCGGGATAGAAAATGGGGAAATAGGGGGATTTTAGTCCGATATTTCACATTTTGAGCAAAAAAATCTTTTTTAATCAGCAAAAAAAGATTATCTTTGCAGCGAACTTTTCGATTTGATCGAAAACAAATTAGAAAATCGATTAAAAACAAAAACAAGACTATGGCATTCACTGAAACTCGAACCACGGGATATGGTTCACGTCTTGGCAATTCCTGTATGGGAGTTCCCATGGGTATCCTACTTTTCGTTGTTGCTACCATCATTTTGTGGTGGAACGAAGGACGTGCTGTCCATCGTGCCCAGGACATCAAACTGGTCGCCAAGACTGCACAATCCATCGGCGACATCTCGGCCGCCAATGCTTCGCTCGACGGCCAGCTGATTCACGCAACCGGAACCGCTTCGACCAACGATCAGTTGTCGGACGACATTTTCGGCATCCAGACCAACGCGATGGCGATCGTCCGTTCGGCAGAATACTACCAGTGGATGGAGAATGAGAAGCACGAGACGAAGGACAAGCTCGGCGGCAAGCAGGAAGAGGTTATCACCTACACCTATGAGCGAGGTTGGAGCAATGTGCCCATCAACTCCTCCAAGTTCAAAGATCCCGACTACCGGGACGTCAACAGCGTCATCTGGAACGTGGAGGACAAGCGTGTCAGCGCTTCGAACGTAAGTTTTGGAGCCTACACACTGCCTGACAGGTTCATTGCCGACATCGTTTCGAAGCAATCCGACAAATTCGAGCCGCTGGTACTTTCGACCAACAACCCGGCACTGAAGGAAATCAACGAGAGTGTGATGAAGTCGTTGGGCGAGAATATCCGCCCCGAAGCCGCCCAGGTGAAGGACAGCCTTGCCTACGTCCATGTCTTCGGCAATCAGATCTATATCGGCTTCAATCCTTCGACACCTTCCATCGGCGACATCCGTATCACCTTCGAACAGCTGGCACCCAGCTGCAACATTTCGCTGATTGCGGTGCCCACCAACGGTACGTTCACCACCTTCCTCGCCAAGCACAACGACAGCGAATATGAGCTCCGCATCGGAACATGGTCGCTTGAGCAGATGATCAAGCAGGCCAATGATGATAACTCCACCATGACCTGGCTGCTCCGTCTGGTCGGCCTGCTCTTCGTCATCGCTGGCCTGAAGATGATCTTCAGCATCCTGGTCACCCTCTTCAAGGTTGTGCCCTTCCTTGCCAGCATCATGAATCTGGGTGTGAGCCTCATCTGCTCGGTGGTTGGCCTTGCCTGGACGCTCCTCGTTGTTGCCATCGCCTGGATCTTCTATCGCCCGCTGCTGGGCATTGCGCTGCTCGTTGTTGCCGGTGGTTTGATCTACTGGCTGGTCATCAAGGGTAAGAAACAGCAGGCTACCGCTGCATGAAACTGATCGGCGGTATGGCCAGTCTGCTGGCCGGGGCTACCATCTACCTGCTGTTTCGCAGCAAGAGGCTCTTGGGTTTCGAGCTGCTCAGTAGGATAGGGGCGGAGCCCTGGGCCGACCGGATGCGCAGCTATACCGCTGACGTCACGCTGCCCGACGTGGTCGTCTATTCCCTGCCCGGTGGCCTCTGGTCGCTGGGCTACATCCTTGTCATCGACAGCGTGTTCGGACATCAGACACGTTCCACGCGTATCGTCTGGGCTTCGGTCATCCCGTTGCTGGGCGTTGGCTCCGAACTGCTGCAGGCTTTTGGCCTCCTGCCGGGCGTCTTCGACCCGTGGGACCTTGTCTTCTATGCGTTACCATTCATCCTATTTGTTACAAGAATATGAGCAAACTGACCAATTCACAAGTCGTCTTAGGTGCCGTCATCATCGGCTTCTTCATTGCTTCGGCCATCTACACGGCGTCGGTCGATACCGATGATGTCGATCCGACACCCAACGAGCCGGTGCATGTCGATACAGCAACTTTGGTGCATGCCACCGAAGCACAGATGTCGCAGAGCGACCAGCCTTCAGTCAGCGCCCAGAAACCCGTGGTGAAGAGCCAGGCCATCGAGGGCGACCCGATGGAGGAACTCAATTCGCTGATCGGTCTGGAGGACGTGAAGGCTGAAGTACGTTCGCTGGCCAATATGGTCAAGATACAGAAGGAACGCGAGGCAAAGGGCTTGAAGAACACGCCCATCACCTACCATTGCGTCTTCAGCGGCAGTCCGGGTACGGGCAAGACGACCGTGGCGCGTATCCTGGCCCGCATCTACAAGGACCTCGGGGTACTGAAGTCTGGACATCTGGTCGAAACCGACCGCTCAGGTCTCATCGGCGAATATGTCGGACAAACCGCGCCGAAGACCAATGCCATCATCGATTCGGCGTTGGGCGGCGTGCTTTTCATCGACGAGGCATACGCCCTGACCGAACGTCGGGGACAGGACTACGGTGGTGAAGCCATCGCTACGTTGCTCAAGCGCATGGAGGATGACCGCGACAACCTGGTGGTCATCGTAGCTGGCTACAAGGACGAGATGCGGCGTTTCGTCGATTCCAACCCTGGCCTGCGTTCGAGATTCACCCGATTCATCGACTTCCCCGATTACACGGGCGAGGAGCTCTACAAGATCTATCTGATGCGTGCCAACAAGTATGGCTACAAGCTTGATGCCGATGCGGATGCCCTCCTACAGGAGCAGCTCAATCAGGCGGTGGAACACAAGAACCGGTACTTCGGCAATGGTCGCTATGTGCGCAACCTCTTCGAGAGCTGCGTCACTTTCCAGGCCACTCGTTTGAGCAAGGTCCGCAATCCTTCGGTCGAACAGCTGCAGCAGCTGACCATCGAGGATGTCCAGAAGGCCTATAATTCTGTCATACAGTAATTTTTTCTTGTCACGAATTTGAGAATTTTTACTTTTACCAATTTTCGGGATAAAAAACTTTAAAGATATGAAAACACGAATCTCCCTGCTTTTCACAAGCATCCTTTTAGCAGCCATAGCCAGCGCCAACGATTCGGCCTATTTCACTTCGGGCAACCAGCTTGTTCCCGTTACGGAAACTGACATCAGCATTAGCAAGGAAATCCTTACCATCGGCCTGCAGGATGATGGCAACTCCAGCATTACGGTCTATTATGAATTCTTCAATCCCGGCACGACCGACAAGACGATTCTGATGGGATTCGAAGCCGACCCTTCGTACAACGATGACTACGAGTTCCATGCAGATGGTGTACATCCGCACATCCTTGACTTTACCGTCGAGATGAATGGCGAGAAACTTTCGTACAAGAATGCCGTCTGCCTGGCAGGTCTGCCCGATGGCATCCAGCCTCTCGACATGAGCAAGTACGAAATTTGCGAGGAAACGGTCACCACCGTGCGTCCCGTCGGGAACGACACACTTTTCCTCCCTTTCTCCTACGTCTATTATTTCGAAGCCACGTTCAAGCCAGGTCTCAACAAGATACAGCATACCTACAAATACACCAATTCCAATGGCGTGGGCTTTTCGTACGAGGTTGACTACAAATTGACACCCGCCACCCGATGGGCCAATCATCAGATTGATGACTTCACGCTGATTATCCGTGCCGACAACACGGCGAAGCACTTCATCCTGGACGAACAGGACTTTAACATGGGACCTTGGGTGCTGACCGAGGGAGAGGGCAAGCAGCGCATCACTTCCTATTATGATTCTCCCCAGCGCGAATTTTCGCTCCGAAATGGTGCATTCTCCTGGCATAAGACCAATTATTGCCCGAAGAACGAACTGCAAATCACCTCGGCGGACCAGATATATCTGTTCAACGATAATGCCCCCTTCGGTTCGTTCTACGACCGCGGATCTTCTCTGGAAATTTACTATGGCGAGCAGAGGACCGAATACACGATGGATGAAAAACTGCGCAGGCGTATCGCCCACAACCTGCCTTATGCCCACCGCGGCCACGTCTTCAACGATCCTGTGCTCAAGGCCTATTTCCGCGCACTCTGGTGGTATATGCCGAATCCGAACTATAAGGACAGCCAGGAAGACTTCACGGATGTTGATCGGTTGTTCATTGGGTATTGATGGGGGGACGGGGTTCCGGTTTCGTTTTTTTCCGGGATTTCGGAATATCGGGATTTCGGAATATCGAAAGGACGGAATACCGGAAAATCGTGATTTCGTGATTTCGGGCCAAAGGGAAACGAAAACCGCCTAAAAAAACCACCGCCATATTTTTTTTGGCGGTGGTTTTTTTGTGTTCAGAACTTCCTGACGCGAAGGTGGCAATAGGGTTCGCCGCCCGTCTTTTCGTAATAGCGCTGGTGATAGGCTTCGCCGATGTAGAATCTTTGGGCGGGTAGGAGCAGGGTGTTCACTACGTCGCCTCGGCCGCGAAGCTGCTGGATGAGGGCTTGGGCGGTCTTCAGCTGTGCCTCGTTGCGATAGAAGATGCAGCTACGGTATTGCGGGCCCAGGTCGGGACCTACGCCGTCGGTTTGCGCGGGGTCGTGGATCTCGAAGAATAGCTGGCAGAGCTTTTCGTAGGTTGTCACCTTCGGATCGTACTCCACGATGATGGCTTCGACGTGGTGCGTCTTGTGGTCACGAACATCGGCATAGCTGGGATTCTCCTCGGGGCCTCCCGTATAGCCGGCCAAGGTTCGGACCACGCCAGGCTCCTTGTCGTATTGATGCTGCACGCCCCAGAAGCAGCCGCACGCGAAGATGGCCACTTCGAGGTCGGAATCGGCGGGCATCGTGTAGAGATCGACCTTCGAACGTTCCTCGATCGCTTTTCGAACCATCTCCAATGCCGGACCATGTTTCTGCTGCAGTTCGGGATAGGCTTTGCCGCGCGCGAAATTGTGCTGCAGGTCGTTGTACTTCACCTGCAAGGCGATGGGGTTGTCCGAATCGATGATGTGCTGCACATAGTCGTAATAGGGAACGTCTTTCCGGTGGGTGAGGAGGCGCAGGGCATTGACCACACCGACGGGGATGCCTGCCTGCAGGAGGTCGTCGAACGTATAGTCGCTGTCCTCAACCACATCGTGCAGAAATCCGGCAATCTTTTCTTCGTCGGTATGGCCCATCAAGCCTACGGTAAGCGGATGGAGTATCACGGGATAGCCATCCCGGTCGAGTTGTCCGGCATGGGCGCGTGTTGCAATCTGGAGGGCGATGTCTATGGGGTGCATTGTGAAGAATTATTCTTTGAACCTTTGCTGAATCGGCGAAGGGCTTCGGTGACGATGATGATGCCGAACACGATGGCTACGGTGACCTTCAAGGCGAGGAAGCCGCTTTGCAGGGCGGAGGCCAGCTGGTCGCTGACGATGTTATAGCTTGTCCAGAACACGCCTGCACCTGGTACCAAGGGAAAGATGCCGCACACCAGGAAGACGATGACCGGGCACTTGAGCCGATAGGCGAAGAAGTAGGCCGAGAGTACTACCACAATCGTGGCAAAGAACGTCGCTTCGACAGGACTTGCACCTGCCAGACGAGTCAGGCACATGTAGGCAATCCATCCCAATGTGCCCGAGATGCCACAGGCCACGTAGTAGCGGCGAGGCACACCGAAAAGGACGGCAAAGGCACTCGTCCCGAAGAAGGCGGCTACGATCTGGAATAACCAGTTTGCCGTGAACGGATCGGTCAGCATCCCGTGCAGTTCGATCATGCTTCCTTCGATGTGACTATCGACGAGGAATGTGATGCTCACGCCCACGGCAATACAAAGGAACACCATCAGGGCATCGAGCAGTCGCGTAGCTCCTGCAATGTAATCTTCGGCGGCCAGGTCGCGGATGCCGTTGGTGAAGGGTACGCCAGGAATGAGCGGGATGATGGCGCCAATCATGATGTTGCCCAGATGTCCAAGGCCCAGATGATGAGCCAGGATGCAGAATACCGTGACCAAGGCTCCACCCAGAATGTTTGCCGTCACCTTCGAAAAGTTGGGCGCACTAAAGAAGAGGACAAAACACCACAGCAGAATTCCCGAAAAGAAAGAGATGGCACAATCGACCAGTCCTCCGCCGAAGATGGCGCAGAAACCAGCCGAACCAATGGCCGATGCCGCAATCTGTTCCCAAGCAGGGTGGGGCGGGAGCGTGCGTATTCGCTGCAGCTCTTCGTTGGCTTCATCGAGGGTGTATTTGCCCGATTCGATGTCGCGCGAGAGCTGGGTGACAGCCACGACCTTGTCGAGCTGTGTGCCATGGAAGGGGATGAACTCCACATTCGCATAGCCTCCCTGACCTGTAGTGAAAATGCCATTGCTGAGCACGAAGAAGTTGCTCGAACTTACGCCATAGCATGCCGAGATGCGTTGCATGACCTCTTCGACACGAGAGATCTCGGCTCCGTTCTCCAACATGATATGTCCGGCTTGGCTTGCTATGTCCAACGCGTTTTCTTTCATCGTTTCAATAATTGCGCACAAAATTAGTATTTTTTCCCTTAAAATGAACAAATTTGGGCACAAAAACACTTTTTTGTGGTTATTCTTTGAACATTTATCGAATTTTTGCTATCTTTGTACCGCTTTTATTAATACATTATTAATCTTATTAATACATTATTAATATATAATCCTATGAAAAGAATTCTTTCCTTAGTCATGGTTGCAACAGCCCTTTTCGCTGCAACGTCGTGCGCACAAAAAGCCACAAGTGTCGAAATTTCATTCAATTACGAGCATCAGGATGGACCTGGTTCGAACCAGTATGCAGTTTGGGTCGAGAATGCCCAAGGCAAGGTTGTTCGTACGCTCTTTGTCACTTCCTATACAACGAAGGGACGAGCACGTGGCGATGAGGAACTGGTCCGTGGTTACATCAAGCGTCCAAATTGTGTGCCGACATGGGTTAAATCGGTGAAAGCCAATGATTTGACGGATGAACAGCTCGATGCCTTTACAGGAGCTACACCTCAGAACAATGGCGTGCAGACTTTCACCTGGGATTTCAAGGATCAGAATGGTGTGACTGTTCCTAAGGGAACCTACAAGGTGTTTGTCGAGGCAACTTTGATCTTCGATAGTGTCGTAATGTATGAAGCCACGGTTTCGACGGATGACGAAATCAACAAGAGTCTTGTATTCACCGAAACAATCACGAAAGAGAACGACACGCATCGGGGAATGATCAGCAATGTTGCGGGAGTCACGAAGTAAGTTTTCTTATCAAGAATTGGCGAATTATAGAATTATCTGACTTTTTCTTAACACGAATTATCATGAATTTACATGAATTATTAGTATGCAAGGTGGGTCAATATAAACACATACTGAGCAATTAATGATAATTCGCGATAATTCGTGTTAAATGAAAATATGTTTATTTAATTCTGAATAATTCCTTATGTAATATTTTTGTTAATGAATGGAGACGCTTGATAGCGCCTCTGTTGTATAGCTGATTGTGTCAGCAACCCGGAAGGGGTATTCCGCATTGGGTATTCATTCCGTATGCTGAATCTGAATGGGAGATAGCCGAAACTTGTCAAGGGTAGTAGGCTATTGATTTTTTAATAAACCAACTTAACATAATCCCAATTAGCTGAATTTAATGGTGACAATAATAAGAGATTTGATGATTGATCGGACGAAACTGACACCTAATTTGAGGGTTTTCGATAAAAAGCAGATGTGAACAAAGTGCTGATGTGAACTTAGATAAGTAATCCTTAGAAAAGGAACATAAAAAAGCCCCGAACGGATGTCCAGGGCTTTTCTTTTTGTTTAATTCGCAAGTTCTTGATCAAGAACTCCGGAAAATGACCAACCGATCAAAGGTTCTCGTAACGTGGCGAGAATGTATCACCCTTTGTGATGTCGCCAGTCTTGATGCCGAGTTTTAGCCAACGATTGCGCTGAGCGCTGGTGCCGTGGTTGAACGATTCGGGCACGGTGTAACCGCGAGCCTTCTTCTGCAGATAGTCGTCACCAATCTTCGAGGCAGCATTCAGACCTTCCTCGATATCGCCTTCCTCCAGCGAGCCGAACATGGCGTTGTCCTGATGTGCCCAAACGCCGGCATAGAAATCGGCCTGGAGCTCGAGGCGCACGCTGAGCTGGTTGGCTTCCTTGCTGTCCTGGCCGTAACGAGCCATCTGCTGATGCACCTTTTCAAGTGTACCGAGCTGGTTCTGCACATGGTGGCCAATCTCATGGGCAATCACGTAAGCGTAGGCAAAATCGCCATCGGCACCTATCTGTTGCTTCATGTTCATGAAGAACGACAAATCGATGTAAACTGTCTGATCTGCAGAGCAATAGAATGGTCCAGTGCTTGACGAAGCAGCACCACAGCCCGAACGAACGGCATCGGTGAAGAGCACGAGCTTCGGAGCCTGATAGGTCTTGCCCATCTTCTGGAAATAGGCTGTCCAAACGTCCTCGGTGCCAGCCAGAATCTTCTTGGTGAAGGTTGCCAGTTCCTCTTCGAGTTCCGAACCTTGGTATGGCGTCGTTGTCTGCTCGGTGTCGTCGTCGCCGTAGGTAGCACCCATGCCACCACCCGACATCATGCCGCCGAGGATATCGCTACAGCCACCGGCACCACCCATGCCTTGCATCAGGAAGAAAAGCACGACGAGAACGAGAACAATCATCAGGCAACCGCATCCGCCCTTGCCGCCGCCAGCAGCATTGTTTGTACCACCGCCCGAACCACGCTTCATCAGGAAAAGTTGAAGCAAGAGCTGAAGCAGATTAAAGCCACCACCGCCGGAGCTGAAACCTCCGAAACCGCCGCCACTCGACTGGCCGCGACGATCCACTACATTGCCGCTTTCGCGACGTCCATTTAAATCCATGCTATTAAGTTTTTAAAGAATAATGCCGCCATCGGGCCACATTATCCCAGGTTAAAGATTGATTTTTTCCTTGACGATAAACATGTCCTTGGCATAGCCAGGGAACGCCTTGCGCAACTGAGCCAGCATCGAACTGGCCTCTTCCGACGTGCGGAAATCGCCTACCGACACACGCCAGTTCGGAGTCTTGAACGCCACGTAAGTGGGCAGTTCGGGCATCTCCTGGTTGATGTATGCCTGGATGGAATAGCAGCGGTTCTTCGAAGCTGTCTGCTGATTGCCCGAGAAGACACGGATTCGATAACCCATGGTATTCTTCGAGGCATCGCCCGAACGGCTGCCATTGGCATAATAGGATATCGGCTGATTACCCAGAAGGTCGTTGAGCCGGCTATCCTGCACGATGGTGACGCGGCCCGTCTCCTGCAGATGTGTGCAGATATCCTGCGACTCTTGCCCAAAGGCAAAAGGTATAGAACAAATGAAAAAGAGGAAAAACAGGAATCTCTTCATTGGTGATTGAAGTCACGAAGGACGTTGGCATTCAAATACTTAACGCCCTTCGTGATAGGAGTTTAATGATTATTTCCAGGCTTCGATGATTGGCATAAAGGTGTCAACCTTGAGAGCAGCACCGCCAATCAGGCCACCATCGATATCGGGCTGAGCGAAGAGTTCGGGAGCATTCGAGCCCTTGCAGCTGCCACCATAAAGGATACTGCAGTTGTCAGCAACCTCGGCATTGTACTTCTTGGCAATGGAAGCGCGAATGAAGGCATGAACCTCCTCGGCCTGCTCGCTGGTAGCGGTCAGACCGGTACCGATAGCCCAAACGGGTTCGTAGGCAACGACGCACTTGGCAAAATCCTCGGCGCTGAGGGTATAGAGAGCCTCCATCTGGCCTTCGATGACCTGCTTGTAGGTGCCATTCACGCGCTCCTCCTTCACCTCACCGACGCAGAAGATTGGGGTAAGGCCGTTGGCAAGAGCCTGCTGAAGCTTGGCAACGAGGAGCTCGTTGTTCTCGCCGTGATACTGGCGACGCTCGGAGTGACCCAGGATGACATACTTTGCTCCAGTCGAAGCAATCATGTTAGCAGCAACTTCGCCCGTGTAGGCGCCCTTCTCGTGAGCAGAGCAATCCTCGGCACCAACGCCGATCACACTTCCCTCGACAGCCTTGGCCACCGAAGCTACAGAGATGAATGGGGTACAAACGACAACGTCGCAGTTCACCTTCTTGCCTGCAAGAGCCTCCTTGAGGCCTTCTGCAAGCGCTACGCCTTCCTGGAGGGTGGTGTTCATCTTCCAGTTGCCGGCAACGATTTTCTTACGCATTTTTAGAATCTTTTTTAGAAGTTAGTTTATGTATTGTTTTTGGAATTTCAACGAGCAAAAATAAAATAAATGGAGCAAATAACAAAACCAAAAGGGATAAAAATCTATTCTGTTGGTCAATTTCCTCGATATCTCCACTTGATTGCTCATTTAACTTGCCACTTGCAAGACCTTCCGTATCGAGTATCGAAAGAGGTCTTTTCCACAAAATAATGCCATCGTGTAGGAGCATTACGCCTGGATTCGACCGGCATATGGTCTCGACAATCGTGACATCGGTGAAGACAAACCGGTATTCGGCGCCCGTATTGAACTTCCACCGTTCGAGCTGTCTCGGGTCACGTGCCGTCAGACAGAGGAATGCATATCCGTTGTCCTCGGCGTATTCCGAAAGCTGTTCGATGCGGTCGATGTCATGCTGCGAAGCCTTGTCCAGCGAATGGCTCAACAGCAGGAAGGTATATCCGGGCCGCGAAAGGATCGAGTCGGTGATGACGTTGCCTTCGGCATCCAGCACGAAGAAGTCGATGTGCTCGTTGGAACCTGCTCCTTCCCTATCGTCGGATCGGTCGTCGTTCGGCACCTCAATCGTTTCGACAAATGTCCAGCCCTCTTCCTCGGAAGGCAGCTCCTCGAGCGGGAACTGCTGTCGGACGCCATCCTTTTCATAGACACAGATGTAGGAACTTCCCGCCTTGTCTTCCTGCAGCTGCCCCTCTCCCATCACAGCCGCCTTGAGATCGGTGCCCGGCTTGAAGGGACGGAAGTCGATGAAGGGCTCGCGCCAGGTGCCCAGCCAGCAGAGCCAGACGACGCAGCCGAACAGCCAATAGATGTTGACGAAATAGAACGTGCTCCCCAACAGCCTGTACATCAGGTTTCTGCGCAGCCAAAGCAGGACAATCATCGCATCGAGCACCAGGTTCTTGGCGAGGGTCTGCCCGTTGGTGAGATGGACGGCATCGCCGAAGCAGCCGCAATCCTGTATGGCTTCGGTCATCGCCAGCCAGAGCGTCAGCGGCGTGAACACCAGCATCAGAAGGGAACTGACCAGCAGCGTCAGGATGCGTGCATGACCAAGCAGGAGGTTGACGCCGCACAGGAACTCCGCGATGCACAGCAGCCAAGCCAGACCCATCGACAGGTCGGTCAGCATGCCGAACCCGAAGTATTGCAGGTATTCGGTGATCTTGATGGAAGTGCCCACCGGATCGATACACTTCACCAGGCCGCTGAAGATGAACACAGCGGCAACGGCGAACTGAACGATTCTGACCACATTCCTCATACGCTGCTGCCCTCCCCTTCGCAGACGAGCTTGATGAGTGCGAAGAGCGAATAGTTCACCATGTCCATATAGTTGGCATCGATGCCTTCGCTGATCAGGGTGTGCCCCTTGTGGTCCTCGATCTGCTTGGTCCTTTCGATCTTCATCAGAATAAGGTCCACGTAGCTCGAGATACGCATCAGGCGCCACGCCTCGTCGTAGTCATGGTTCTTGGCTTCGAGCAGCGTGAGCGTCTTGTTCATGTATTTGTCGTAGAGTTCCACGACCTTTTCGGCATCCATATCAACGTGGTCCGCCGGTCCGAATTCGAGCTGGATCAGCCCCATCAGGCCATAGTTGACGATGCCGATGAATTCCGGCTGGATGCCCTCGCCCACTTTCGATTCGCCCTTGATCTGGAGCGAACGGATGCGGTTGGCCTTGATGAGCAACTGGTCGGTGACCGATTCGGGACGCATGATGCGCCACGAGGCACCATAGTCGTATGTCTTCTTGGTGAACACGTCACGGCAGATCTGGGTGACGGCCTTCAGTTCTTCTTGTGTTGTCATTGGATGAATACTATTTTTATTTCTGACGGATGACCACCGGCTCGAAAATGTTGAACGGCGCGTTGACGAGCTGCTTCATCTCCTCGTCGGGCGTGTAGGCGATGCGTTGGATCTCGCCCTGGTTCGAATTGATCATCTGGAATCGGCCGATGCCCTTCACTTCCACCTCCTCGCCCCGGTGCAGGGAAGCCAGCACCATCTGCACCAGCGCCGACAGGAAGCTGCCGACCTCGGGCGCAGAAGTCCGTGCCGTTTCGGCCAGCTGCCTTTCGAGCAGGCCGTGTTCCACGCTCGTGTCCTCGGGTTGCATGCGGTAGGTGATGCGCGGCGGATAGAGCGTCTGCAGGCCCGTCTCGGGGTCTTCCTTGATGTATTCCGGATGCTTGTGCGAAGTGAAGGTCCCCAGGCCGGGCAATGTCACGGGAATCTGCTCCACACCCGCGCTGGCCATCAGCCGGCTCAAGGCAGAAAGCAGCATGGTGCATTGCGGACGGTCCAGATGGCACGTTTTTTGCAAATTCGAAATAAAATCCTTCTGGGTCATTTTTTGTGTCAGATTGGTGTGCAAAAATAATGATTTTTCTCCAAACTTGTCACATTTTTAGATAATAAATGTAAAATAATTGCAAAAAAGGGGTACATTCTCAAATTTTTTTCCTATTTTTGCATCAAAATCCAGGACTTTTTGTCCACGATCATAAACTATTTTCAACGAAATGACAAACAAATTCAACTCACGCGTGAAGCAGATTCTGCAGTACAGCCAGCGCGAGGCAGAGCGATTCCACAGCCCACTCATCAAGACCGAGCACGTCATGCTGGGTATTCTGCGCGACGGTCAGGGGCGTGCCATCGAGGCTTTGCTCCGCCAGGGGGTCGATATTGCCCGTCTGCGTATGAGTATCGAACAGAGCATATACAACACGACCAGCGACAATTACGACAGCGTCCCCAACAGCGACAGCGGGGCTACCGATACGCTCGACGAGAACGAGCAGCACCTGTCGCGCGACTGTGACCGTACGCTCAAGCTCAGCCAGCTCGAGGCACGCATGATGAAGGAGCAGACCATTGCCCCCGAACACATCGTCCTGGCTATGCTGAAGGACGACCGCAGCGTGGTCAGCCAGATCCTGATGCAGTATAATGTGGATTACTCGTCCTACTACAAGCAGGTGGCCGAGCTCGGTCACATCGACCCCAGCGATCAGAATAATGCGCGTGCCCATGGCTTGACACGCGACGACAACCAGGCCGACAACAAACGGCAGGAGACTACTGATGAGGAGGAGAACGACGACATGTACAGCGAAAGCTTCGATGACGAGGAGGACGAGGAAGAGGACGGCCCCATGGGCAACCAGGCTTCGCGTACCCGCAAGCGCAAGCAGGGGCAGCAGGCCGAATCGAGTACGCCGGCCCTCGACAAGTTCGGCTTCGACCTGACTCAAGCCGCCAAGGAAGGCAAACTCGACCCCGTGGTGGGACGTGCCGACGAAATCGAGCGCCTCACGCAGATCCTGTCGCGCCGCAAGAAGAACAACCCCATCCTCATCGGCGAACCCGGTGTCGGCAAGAGCGCCATCGTCGAAGGCCTCGCCCAGCGCATCATCGAGAAGAAGGTCTCCTGGCTACTCACCGACAAGCGCGTCATCAGCCTCGATATGGCCGGACTCGTGGCCGGTACCAAGTATCGTGGTCAGTTTGAGGAACGTCTGAAGGCCGTCATCCGCGAGCTGGAGGACAACAAGGACATCATCCTCTATATCGACGAGATCCACACCATGGTGGGCGCCGGCAATGCCCAGGGTTCGATGGATGCTGCCAATATGCTGAAGCCCGCCCTCAGTCGCGGCGAGATCCAGTGCATTGGTTCGACCACCATCGACGAATACCGCAAGACCATCGAAAAAGACGGTGCCCTGGAGCGCCGCTTCCAGAAGGTCATGGTCGAACCCACTTCGGCCGACGACACCCTCACCATCCTGCGCAACATACGCGACCGCTACGAGGAGCATCACAACGTGCACTTCACCGACGAAGCCCTCGAAGCCTGCGTCCGGCTCACCGACCGATACGTCACCGACCGCAACTTCCCCGACAAGGCCATCGACGCCATGGACGAAGCCGGTTCACGCATGCACCTCTATTCGTCCAACCAGCCCACTATCTTCGCCGAACTCGAATCCAAGATCGAGGAGACCAAGCGCCTGAAGGACGAGGCCATCATCAGCCAGACGTTCGAAGTGGCCGCCTCGTGCCGCGACCGCCAGCGCACCCTCGAGCAGCAGCTCAAGGAGGAGCGCCGCAAGTGGGCCGAAGAACAGAAGAGCAATCGCGTGGAGGTCACCGCCGAGGTCATTGCCGAATGTGTGGCCAAGATGACGGGGATTCCCGTCCAGAAGGTGGCCGCTACCGAAGGACAGAAGCTCCTGGCTCTCAAGGGCATCATGAAGAGCAAGGTCATCGGACAGGATGACGCCATCGACAAGGTGGTGCGTGCCATCCAGCGCAACCGCATCGGTCTCAGAGACCCTGCCAAGCCCATCGGCACCTTCCTCTTCCTCGGACCGACGGGTGTCGGCAAGACCTATCTGGCCAAGATTCTGGCCGAAGAGATGTTCTCGACCAAGGACAGCCTGATCCGTGTGGATATGAGCGAGTACATGGAGAAGTACAGCGTGTCGCGTCTCATCGGTGCGCCTCCCGGCTATGTCGGCTACGACGAGGGCGGACAGCTCACCGAACGTGTGCGCCGTCATCCCTACTCGGTTGTCCTCTTCGACGAGATTGAGAAGGCCCATCCCGATGTATTCAACCTGATGCTCCAGATCTTCGACGAGGGCCACCTCACCGATTCGCTCGGCCACAAGGTTTCGTTCAAGAACACCATCATCATCCTCACCTCGAATGTCGGCAGCCGCCAGGTCAAGGAATTTGGCACGGGCATCGGTTTCGCTTCCCGCTCTGAACAGGAGGAGAACCAGGCTGCCCAGTCGATTGTCATGAAGGCGCTGCGCAAGACCTTCGCCCCCGAGTTTCTGAACCGTATCGACGATATCGTCAGCTTCAACCAGCTCGGAAAGAGCGATATCCGTCGGATTGTCGATCTGGAGCTCGATGCCGTGATCAAGCGTCTCACTGGCCTCGGCTATGACATTGCGGTCGCCGATGCCGCCAAGGAGTTCCTCGGCGAGAAGGGCTACGACAAGCAGTATGGCGCCCGTCCGCTCAAGCGTGCCGTCCAGCAGTATGTAGAGGATATGCTCTGCGAACAGATGCTCGAACACCAGGGAGAAACCGGCATCCGCATCACCATCGACAAAGACCCGGACAAGGATTCCACCATCGCCCGGTTCGAAAAGAACAATTCCTGATAATTTATAGTGGCTATAGTTTTATAGCCACTATTGTTGTTTTTTAGTTCCTATAGTTTTTTATAGTACCTATAGTAATTATTGTTCCTATATTTTCAAAAGCGACTGCTTTTGACAAAGAATTCTGCTTCATGCAAGTCTCGAGAATTGCGTTGACCATCCTTTTTGTTGCAGGAGCTGCACTGGCTTCTGCACAGACATCGTCTGTCCTCATCAATGAAATCTGCCCGTCGAACATCGACCAGTGGGTCGATCCGTCGTTCAACTACGGCGGGTGGGTCGAGCTCTATAACCCCACGAATACGCCCGTTTCGCTCACCGGGTGGTACCTGAGCGACGACAAGGACAAGCTGAAGAAGGCGCGTATCAACCAGTCCACCTATCTGCCTGGCAACGGCTACGTTACCCTTTGGTTCGACCACTACAGCAAATGGTCCACCAAGACCATCGACATG
>JAEEUA010000283.1 GCA_016286775.1 Bacteroidales bacterium | reverse complement strand
AGCGACCCTGTTCTCAAGGTCTTCCTCTGGTTCTATCGCAACTACACGAAAGGGCAGGAGAGGCTGACCCCTCAGTTCCAGAAGCTGAGGAGGAGGTTAAGAGAGGTTCAGGAGGGTTCGACGGGTTTGAAAGGTTTGAAGGGTTGCTTCCTTCGGGGCGCGCGAGCAGAGCTCGGAGCGAATGGTCTCGCAGGTTTTTGGCAAGACATGCGCCAGCAGTCCCTGCCGCTCATGCCCATTGCCAATGCGCTGACGTTCAACTGCCGCGCCATCACCCTCTTCATTGCCTTGATGCTCGGAATGCCCTGGCTCTATTGGGCCGTCGAACTGACGCTCTTCAATGCCCTTGCCTTCTACATGGTGTATCGCCATGAGAAGATGTGTCGAAGGGCTTTGGAACAACTCTAACTTGAACGAATCAGGCCTATGACAAGGATGCTGATGAAGGTGCGTATCCGGAAACTGGTCAAGCTGGCCCTCTTCCTCTGCTGTTGCCTTCTGCTTGGCTTCATGGTGTGGAAGGCCGGACCCTTGCAGTTGTGGCAGACGCTCTGTTCCATGCCCGGCACCATTGCAGCCTGCATCTTGGTTTGGGCAGTAGGTTATCTGCTCAATGCCGAAGCGTTCCGCAATGTATTGGTCGGAACGGGTTCCCGTCTCGGCTATCTCGAGACGCTTGGAGTGACCATCTCGGGCTACGCGCTCAACTATATCACACCCTTCGGGCTTCTTGGTGGAGAACCCTATCGGGTGTGGGTGCTCAAGCCAAAGATGGGTGCCGAACGCGCTACACAGGGTGTTGTGCTCTATTCGATGATGCACATCGCTTCGCATTTCCTCTTCTGGATCCTTGCCGCTTTCGTGGCATTGGCAACCGCTACGCTTACGCGAGGGGAGGATCGCATCGGGTGGGACGAGACGCTGTGGGTCTCGGCGCTGATGCTTGTCTGCGCGCTCCTGCTGCTGTTGTTCTGGCGGCTCTATCGTCGGGGCATCGCTTTGAAGTTCATGAGCCGTTGGGTCCACTGGTCGTTGCTCGATCCGTCGCTCCTGCCTTCGGGACGGTTCATTCGGGCCCTGCTTTTCGAACTGGCAAGCCGTCTTGTCAACGTCGTCGAGTATTGGCTGGTCATGCAGGCTCTCGGCTTTCCCGGGTTCGGCTATGCTGAGGCGCTGCTTGTCGTGGCATTCAGTTCACTATTGTCCAACATTCTGTTCTTTTCGCCCTTGCAGGTCGGGACGCGCGAAGGAGGCATCCTTCTGGCTTTGCAGTACCTGCTCACCGGCCATCTGCTGCCTGTGGCATTGACCCTCAGCTTTGCTACGCGAATACGCGAGTTCTGCTGGATTGCAGTCGGGTTGGCCATCATGAAACGAAAGTAATAAAAACTATTATAATATATGAAGGGTTTAATCTTTGATTACGGTGCCACCATTGACAGCGGAGGTCGGCACTGGTCTGAGGTAATTTGGGAAGGCTACTGCCAGGTGTCCCTTCCCGTCACCAAGGATCATTTCCGCGAGGCTTACATCTATGCCGAGCGATATGTTCAGTTCAACCCCGTCATCCAGTCCACCTACAACTTCTTCGAACTGATGCAGACACGCATCGGCATACAGATCGACTACCTGATCGGCCAGGGGTTCCTCAACGAGGACATCCTGCAGACGGCGCTCAAGATCTTCAGCGAAGGCGAGGTGCCCATCATCGATGACATGCGCGAACTGGCCCAGCATTTTGTCGATATCATTGCCGGCTATTGCTACGACTATGCACGGCGCTGCACCCTCGACAACATCCCGCTTCTCGAGAAGCTGTCCGATCAGTATGAGATTGCGCTTGCTTCGAACTTCTACGGCAACCTGGCTGCCGTCATCCAGGACTTCGGCCTGAGCCGCTGCTTCCGTGTCGTCATCGATTCGGCCGTGGTAGGCATCCGCAAGCCCGATCCTGCCATCTTCCAGCTCGCCATCGACAAGCTTCGTCTCGACCCGAAGGACATCACCGTCATCGGCGACAGCTTCAAGAAGGACATCGAACCGGCGCGTGCCCTCGGATGCAACGCCATCTGGCTCCGTGGCTCCAGCTGGGACAACTCCGACAATGCCATCCAGTACGAGCCTACAGTTACCTCTCTGCTCCAGCTCTTCGATATGCTTCAGCAGAATGCCTGATGACTTCCTCGTTTTGTCATCATCGGTTATGTCCGCGTCATCCTGTGGCGCGGACATAATCGTTTTCTCCGATTCCTCCGAATACCCAAAATTAGGTATTTTTCCGATAAAAAGCACCAAGTTGTCAAAATATTGCTTATCTTTGCAGCGAAATTATCTGTAACATATACAAGAAATGACACTAAAGGACCTCAAGATAGGACATCGGGCCATCGTCACCGTCGTGGGCGGTGAGGGTGCGTTGCGTCAGCATTTCCTCGACATGGGCATCGTCCCTGGCATCGAGGTCACGCTCATGAAGTATGCCCCCATGGGCGACCCGATGCAGATCTTGCTGCGCGGCTATCTGCTCACCCTTCGCCTTGCCGATGCCGCACAAATCGAAATAACCACCGACATTCCTGTTGCTCCCCCTAAACCCCAGCCGCGTGGCGACGAGATTCCACACCCCGGTCTCGGCGAACCCGGACGTTACCACGAGGAAGACCAGCGGCGTCGCGAGGAGATCCGCGACAAGGAGGCCGCCAAGCATAGAAGTTCCTCCCGCCCAAACAAGGATAGCGGGAAAGGTGCCCCACAGGAAAATCTGCTCACCTTCGCCCTTGCCGGCAATCAGAACTGCGGCAAGACCACGCTCTTCAACCAGCTCACCGGCTCCAACCAGCACGTAGGCAACTTCCCCGGTGTCACCGTCGATCGAAAGACGGGTGTCATTCGTGGCTATTCCAATACCGAGATCACCGACCTCCCCGGCATCTACTCCCTTTCTCCCTATACCGCCGAAGAGATCGTCTCGCGTCGTTTCATCCTCGACGAGAACCCCTCTGCCATCTTCAACATCGTTGATGCCACCAACATCGAGCGCAACCTCTACCTGACGATGCAGCTCCTGGAACTCAACAAGCCCATGGTGCTTGCCATCAACATGATGGACGAGATGCGAGGCAATGGAGGTTCCATCCGTGTCAATGAGATGGAGGCGGCCCTGGGCATTCCTGTCATCCCTATCTCAGCATCCAAGAACGAAGGTATCGAAGAGCTCATCTCGCATGCTGTCCATGTGGCTCAGCATCACGAGACGCCCTATCGCCAGGACTTCTGCACGCCCGAGGACCACGATGGCGCCGTGCATCGCTGCCTCCATGCGGTGATGCACCTCATCGAACTGCATGCCGAGCGTGCCGGCATCCCCGTGCGATTCGCTGCCACCAAGCTCATCGAGGGCGACCCCATGACCATCGAGGCCCTGCAGCTCTCCGAAGGCGAAAGCCAGGCCATCGAGCACCTTATCAAGGAGATGGA
>JAEEUA010000282.1 GCA_016286775.1 Bacteroidales bacterium | reverse complement strand
GGCGGTAGCGCCCTGGTTGCCGAACTTCTGTACATAGCTGCGGTTGAGGGCATACTTCTTCATCCAGATCCACTCTTCGGGAGAAGCGAGGTCGATCTTGCGCTCCATCTGTTGCCAGCCCCATGTGCCGTGGAACTCGACGCGGGCCTTGCCGCTCTTGCCGTGCTTGGTGGTAATGAGCACTACGCCGTTGGCGCCACGCGAACCGTAGATGGCCGATGAGGAGGCGTCCTTGAGGACTTCGATGCTCTCGATGTCGTTCGGGTTGATGGAGTTGATGTTGTCGGTAGCCACACCATCGACCACATAGAGAGGGTCGGAGTTGGCATGGATTGAAGCAGCACCACGTACACGAATCTGCGTGTCCTGGCCAGGCTGGCCAGAGGTCGAACGGATCTCGACACCTGCCATCTGTCCCTGAAGTGCGGTAGCGACATCCGTGATGGGTCGGTCACCGAGTTTCTCGGAATTCACCTTGGCCACCGAGCCGGTGAGGGAGCCCTTCTTGGCAGTACCGTAACCGATGGCTACGACCTCCTCGAGCATCTCGGCGTCTTCAGCCAATTTGATCTGGAAATTGCTGCGGCTGCCCACGGAAATCTCCTGCGTGGTATAGCCGATGAACGAAACAACGAGCACTGACTTGTCTGCTACGTTGGCGATGGAGAAATTACCATCGAGGTCGGTAGTAGCACCATTCGTCGTGCCTTTGACAACGACATTGACGCCGGGGAGAGGCTCTCCGAGTTCGTCAAGCACAGTTCCTGTCACCGTCTTCTGCGCAAATGCGGCAGTTGACAGACAGAACATCACAAAGAGCATAGTGGCCAGGCGTGACCACATTTGGCAAACTTTGATTTTCATCAGAATTGTGTGTTAAATTTATAATAATATGGGTTAATATATGAAGGCGTTAACAATATCGCAAATTACATGTGTCAAGTGGCAATAACTTCGTTGGATATCTATGCCGAAAACCTGCATTATTGAAAAATGCCAGATTTTCGGACGCAAAGATACACATTATTTTAATTAGGTGATAATTTGCAGTGTTAAAAAATTAAGGCTCGGTGGATTTTTGTACAAAATCCAAGTATTACTGTATTATTTTCATAGGTGTAAGCGTGACGGGGCCCAACAAACCGGAAGGAAGAGGCTCCCAATCAATTGCACTGAAGACACCATCCCTGCGATTTTCGGGACGACGTGGACTCATGTTGATGTTGTAGAACTTCTGCCAATGCACACCCTTGCGTTCCAGGTCGGCGATACGATTGCCCATACTATTGGCCACACGGATAGTTAGCACGTCGTTTCCGCGGAAGAAGTTGTTGGGGATGATGAGGCTATTGCTTCCCATAATATCATCGGGTGTATTATCCGCTTCCAACATAGAACCCACGGGCAGCACAGAGCCTACATAGCGATTGTTGAGATAGACTGAAGCATTGTTGCAGACCTGACCGAGGGAAAGTTGTACGGCACGACCAGACCGATCGACGCTGGGCAAAGTGATGGAATATTCTGCTGTACCGGAGAACGCCTTGCAATCGGAATCGTCGAAATCCGTCCAGGAATGAAGGCTGGAGAGCGTACGCGAAGCAGGCAGCACGGGGCCTCCCTCGACAAAAGTCAGCTGCCACGGCCCCATGATGGTTTGGGTAGCATTGGGCTTGGGTTCATAGAAGCTGTAGCTTGGTGCACCCAGATAACGCTGGTCATGGAGATGGACGATGAGCGCTTCTCCTTGCGCAAGCTGTAGATACAGGCTGTTGGCCGAGGCCGTTCGCTTCACATCCACTTTACCCAAGGCGGCCGTCATCGGGTTGTAGATGGCTGCATAGTCATGCAGCTTTGCGGGCACAAGATGGACAGTTCCCGCAAAGTTGCTGCCACTGCGATTGGCAATATAATACACTTCGCTGCCATCGTCGAGGATGCGGCGATGGCACAGTAAATGCTGGGCATACAGACTCGTCTCGGGACGTGCACCTTCGATTGTTAACTTCGACACATTGGTCAGTACCTCTACCCTATCGCCATATTTTTGAGCAAGTGACTGCACCTCTCCATTCCGTTGGGCGAAGTCCTTGAACCCTGCCACATCACCGGGCAACTGGCGTTCGAAGATTACCTTCGCACCCGATTCGGCCAGACGATATAGCTGGAGGATGGTCTCGTAAGGCAACTGATGGGAATAGGGAACGAGGATGGCTTTATAGGAAGTCGGAGGTTTCGAAGTACTTGGATTTTTCAGAGTATTCGGATACAGGTTGCCCTCTTTGTCAACTTGAAGTTGAAGAATCTGCCTGTCGCTCACCATATCCCAACAGAAACCTAATTTGTCGAGCTGCTCGATGCAACGACGCGTGTTGCTCTCCTGCATCTCACGGTCAAGGCCTGCATAATGGCGCAAGGGACGTCGTTCGTCGAAGGCAGCCTGCAGGTCGGTGATGTTGTAATAGACCAACACGTCGGTGTCTGCCCTTCCCTGTTGAAGCCACGACTGGGATCGTGTGACGTACTGATTGAGCTGGCGGAAATCGCCCCACCAGGGATAGTTAGGTTCAAAATGAGCTGCGGCATAGAACATCCATCCCGGCCATTCGGCTCGAACGGGAGAGAAACAGGTGCCATGATAAAAGATGTGGTTCACACCTCCAAGGAAGAAAAGGTCAATAGCCTGCTTGGCATCGCCCAACGTGCCGAGAAAGTGTTCGTTGAGCCACGTGCAGCTCTCGCTGCTGATGAGGCGTTTGCCCGTAAGATGGGCTGCCGAAGGCGCCGCCTTGATGCTGATGAGGTCACGTCCTTCAATCTCAGGAACATCGGCTACGGCATACAAGTCCAGAATATTGGCGGGTGAACCATGTGCCTGGTTGCGTATTCCTTTACCGCGTTCCTTGGCCCACTGGCTCCACGTCATGGTATATTTCTCGAGGATGAGTGCCTCGATGACCTGCCGGAAGTCGTAGGTCACGCGGTTGTTCATCTCGGGAGTATCTTGTCCCAAAAGGGCAGGCAGATGCTGGCGTAGGTCGTAGCCCATGCGCTGCTCAAACTCGTCGAACATCTTCGCAGTCCAGTCGCTCATGCCACGCGCATCATCTACCTCATACGAATCGTTGAAGTAGTAGCGCAAATAGCTGATGTCACGCCCCTTGAAGGCTTCGTCGAATTTCGATAGGAAAGACAAGCAAGCCTCACTCGAGAAGTGATCCATTACATCGCCTTCACCTCCGGGTCCGGCACGCTCCACGAGTTTGCCATGGTCGCCAAGGAAAAGTGCAGTAAGAATCCAATCGCCCTGCGACGAAGATTTGTCAGCTGACGTATTAGTAACAGCCGGTGCCATCCAATCGAGGGTACCATCGGGCTGAACCTGAGAAGTCAAGTCGATGACTTGTCCATCGGGACCATTGGCCGTAAGAACAATGAGCGGCAGATTCTTTTCGAAGCGCAGTTGTTCGAGACCCCAC
>JAEEUA010000281.1 GCA_016286775.1 Bacteroidales bacterium | reverse complement strand
CGCAAGCTATGCCGTCACAGTGCAGTCAACCGAGAAGGTGGCTTCCAACGTCAACCTCACGATGGCTGTCGACCCCTCGAAGGTGACCGAATACAATGCTATCAACAAGACTGCTTACTTTCCCATTCCTGAGGGAGCTGTCGAACTGGAGAATCCTCAGATCACCATTACCGAGGGCAACGCCATCTCTTCGGCTGCCACGGTGAAGGTCGTCAGCACCGAAGCCTTCGAGGAAGGTGCCACTTACATGATTCCCGTGACCATCAAGAGTGTCAGTGGTGGCATGACAGATGTCATCGAAGGCTCGCGCACCATCTATCTGCGCGTCTCGCGTGTCATCAACTTCGCAGCTATCAACGCCAACTACAACGCATCGTCGAACTTTATCTTCGAAAAGGCTATCCCTCTCACCACCTTTACCTATGAGATGAAGATCTATCCCACAGGTCTCGCCAACAACGGTCCTCAGCGCTTCTGCGCCCTTGAGCAGGCCGACGAGTCGAAGGCATTGCTTCTGCGCTTCAATGAGGCCAACACCTCCAATAAGCTTCAGGTCATGACGCCCTGTGGAACGATGATGTCGAACACCGAGTTCGCCAACAACCAGTGGTATATGCTCTCCATCGTCTGGGATGGCACCAACCTGCTGTTCTATGTCAATGGTGTGCTCGACAACTCGCTGGCTGGTAAGGATCCAGGTGGTGTCAACTTCCAGCGCTTCGAGATGGGTATGTCGTGGGGGCCCTACAACTCGCGCCAGTTCTTCGGCCATCGCTTCTGCGAGTTCCGTGTATGGGATCGCGCCCTTTCGGCCAGCGAGATCCTTGGCGGTCTTTGCGGCGTTGCAGCCAACTCAAGTGGTCTGCAGGCTTACTGGAAGTTCAACGAGGGGCAGGGCTACATCTTCAAGGATGCAACAGGTCATGGCTTCGACATGGATTGGTCGAATACCAGCCGTGCCATCTATGAAGGCGACATGCTGCCTACGCCCGATGCCTGCAACTACATCCAGTGGGTGAAGGACGACGTCAACAAGTGCGCCCAGTAGTTCCCTTTGTTTAGTATGTTGCCGCACCACGGCAACTCTTAACATCAACAATTAAAACAAAACCAAACAACAATGAAAACAAGCATATTTACCAAGACGGGGATTATCTCTTGCTCCCTTCTGCTGGCTGCGTCGCTCTTCGTTGCATGTAGCGACGACGAGAAGTACGACGTAGTGGGCAATCCCGACAACCTCGTCTATTTCAAGGCTAATGCCGAGAATACCATCACAGGCACCATCGTCCACACGCCCGTGGGCCACTTTGGTGCCGTCGATGCCAAGTTCCCCGTGCGCATCCTTCGCCCTGCCACGCAGGAGACACGCGTCACAGTGACCATCGACAACTCGCTCATCAGTGCCTACAACGAGGCTAATGGCACTAACTACGTTGCCATGCCCGAATCGGCCATTGATGCATCGCGTCTGACGGTCACCATTCCCAAGGACAGCATTGCTGCACGCGACACCATCGTTGTCAAAGTGCTTGAGTCTGCTTTCCCCAACCTCAACGAGAAGGCCTATCTGCTTCCCATCCGCATCTCACAGGTGCAGGGCGACGGCAAGGGTAGCGAGGAGCGTGGCATTGGTTACGTCCTCGTCTCAACCGAAGATAAGCTCATCAAGGAGATTGGTTCGGCCGACGACGTGCTGGGTTCTGTCCTCACCGACTATGCAGGATGGACTGCCAAGTACTCGACAGGAGCTGAGATCAATGCCGGTGAACTCTTCGATGGTTCGTTGGAGAATGGCCCGCAGTTGCGTACCGATGGCAACGAAGGCAAGAACACCTGCGTCATCGTCGACATGCAGAAGCAGCAGAACGTCAGCGGCTTCCGTCTGGCTCGCTATTGGAAGAGCTACTGGGGTGGTTGGTGGATTGAGGAGTACTACTTCTCGTCTGTTCACATCGACCTGAGCAACGACGGAACAACTTGGACGGAGGCCGGTACGGCTCTTGAGGCTGATATGCCGAAGGCCGATGGCTATCAGTACATTAGTTTCTATGGTCCTGTGCCTGCCCGCTACCTCCGACTGACTATCGAGAGTGGCGAGTCAGCAGTGTCCAGCCTCGCTGAACTTGGCGTTTTCGTCAACTAATAGAGTGGGGAAGGGGAGTAGCTCTCCTTCCCCTCTTTTTTTACTGTTTTCCATATAAACTTTTTACCATCGACTATAACAATATGATAAAAACTCTACTTCTATCAGCATGCGCCATGTTCAGCATGGCTATGAGTGCACAGGTTGCATCCGAACCTGTTAACATCAAGGCTGGAGCCTTCAACTTCGACCTCATCGTCGAGGAGGCTTCTGCAGTGAAAGACCTGCCCGCAGGTATCCCCGACGACCACATGTGTCAGCGTGTCAGCCAGGGTTGTCTCGACGCCTTCGGCATCGAAGGCACAGGTGTACCCGACGACTATGCCAATGGTTTCACCACCGAGTCGGGCCATGCCTATAAGTTAATGCCTTTCAATGGCAACAACGCCATCGTCATTCCCAGCAGCGAGGAGGGCATTTCGCTCGACATCGCTTTTGATCAGCCCGTCGATGCCAGCAAGTACAACACCGTTGGACTCATCGCTGTGAGCCATTTGGGTGACTACTACCCTCAGGCCGACATCACCCTTCAGTATGCCGATGGCACCAACGAAGTCGTCACGAAGGAAATCGTTGACTGGTGTCATAATCCTGCCGGCAGCTACCCTGCTCCTCTCTATTCCATGAACAAGCGTGTGCGTCCCACCAATGGCAACGAAGCTCAGGCTCACATCGAGGATTGCAACAACTTCTTCCACGAGATCACCTTCCCCATTGCCAAGAACCTCGTTGGCATCAACGTTCGCAACAACGTCACCGCTAAGCACGAGTGGGGATGGCCTGTCATCGTCGTCATGGCTGCCACAGCGTTCCAGGACGAGAGTGCCGGCATCCATCAAGTTGACATGAACGCCCAGCAGGGTGATGCAAACGTCTACGACCTCAGCGGCCGCCGCATCTCAACCCCCTCAAAGGGTGTCTATATCCATAACGGCCATAAGTTCGTTGTGAAGTAAGCTGACTTCGAAATAAGTCATCAACCCCAAAAACTGGAATCATTAGTGTGATGCTAATGATTCCAGTTTTTTTCTTCATTTATCTTTCATCCTTCACAAATCTTCGGGAACGCCTCTAAATAAGGCAACGATATAGCAGATGGCACAAGAACGGCCTGAAAGCATCGCATAGCCCCAGGGGAGCGCCCTGTGTAGGGGCAGACCCCCGTGTCTGCCCGTGTTGCGGTGGCTAATCTGCGACTTAAGGCCAATGGTTTTGAGCCTGTAAACCAATGAGTTAGAGGCAGCAAGTCAATGCTTTCTAATGCGCAAAGCTATGCTTTCTAGTGTGTAAAGCAATGCTTTTATTGTCCTAGAGCTATGCTTTCTATAGGTACAAA
>JAEEUA010000280.1 GCA_016286775.1 Bacteroidales bacterium | reverse complement strand
GGTGGGTTCTTCCAGAAGCGGATTGCCGCTTCCGCGCTTCTCTCCATTGGTCGAACAGGAGATTGTGATTGCACTGATTAGTGCCATGATGCTTAGTGATTTAGTTTTCATTCTTCTTGTGGTTTGAGGAGTGCAAAAGTACTCATTTTTTGTCTATCCGCCAAAAAAGAGCCGATAAAAGTAGAAAAATTGTGTGAAAAAGAGCCGAAAAATTGGACTTGTTCAAAAAAATCTGTATATTTGCGGCGTTTATCCTCTATAATTTATACGCATGAAATACGAAGTTTTCCTTCTCTCCCTGGTCGGAGTGCTTGGCTTCACAGCCTGCGAGCAGGAAGAACCTGTGGCCGCGAACAAGCTGATTCTGCATTACAGTCGTCCCGCGCAGTACTTCGAGGAAAGCCTGCCTATCGGCAACGGTCAGCTCGGAGCGCTGGTCTATGGCGGCGTGGCTGAGGAACGTCTTTCGCTCAACGATATCACCCTCTGGACGGGCGAGCCCGACCTTGTCCCCTGGACACCCAATGCCTGCCAGAACCTGCCGAAGGTTCGCGCCCTGCTCGACAAGGAGGACTATCGGGGGGCAGAGAAAGAGAACATGAAGATCGAAGGTCACAACAGCGAGATCTACCAGCCATTGGGATCGCTGCTTATCACCGACCTGAAGGCCGCCGGCGAACCTGCCTCCTATTCCCGTTCGCTCGACTTGACCCGGGCGATGGCCTATGTCGCCTATGAGATGTCGGATGGCAGCCGTGTCGAGCGCGAGAGCTTTGCTTCTGCTCCCGATTCGGTCATCGTGGTTCGACTGAAGTCGTACAACACGTCCCTGAACCAGCGCATCCGGCTGACTTGTCCCCAGCCGGGCAGTGTGACCACTGCGGAACCTGACAAGCTCTTCACCGAAGGCTATGTGGCCTATAGCACCAAGCCCGAGAAGGGCAAGGACGAGTGGTTCCATTACGATGCGAACCGCGGCATCCATTTTCGTACCGAACTGCGCATCCAGGCTCCCGAGGGCTGTGTTGCCATGGAGGGTGACTCGGCTCTTGTGGTGAGCGGATGCGACGAGGCGGTGCTTTTGCTCACCAATGTGACCAGCTACAACGGCCCCTACAAGAACCCCGTCACCGAAGGCCGCGACTACCGCTCGGCAGTGGCCCGGCGTCTCGCTGAAGCCGTGAAGAAGGACTATTCAACCTTGCAGTCGCGACATCTCGAGGACTTTCAGCGCCTCTTCTGCCGCGTAAGTCTCGACCTGGGACAGACGTCCGATTCCATCCTGGAGCTCGATACCGATCAGCAGCTGCTTCTCAACGACGACCCGGACTATTTCAACCCCGATCTTGAGGAACTTTATTTCCAGTACGGACGCTATCTGCTCATCTCGTCGAGCCGTACCGAGGGCGTGCCTGCCAACCTGCAGGGTCTTTGGAACGAACTTATGACACCGCCCTGGAGCTGCAACTATACGGTCAACATCAATGTCGAGGAGAACTATTGGCCCTCCGAGGTGGGAGCTTTGCCCGAGATGCACAACTCCATGCTGACATGGATCAGGCGCCTGCCCAAGAGCGGTGCCATCACCGCGCAGAACTACTATGGCGCTACTGTCACTGAGGAACAGAGTGTGCCTACCTGGCTCGTTTGTCACAATAGCGACATCTGGTGCATGACCAATCCCGTGGGCTATCGCAACGAAAGCCCGATGTGGTGCTGCTGGCCCATCGGTGGCGCCTGGGTTTCGACCCACTTGTGGGAACATTATATGTTCACCCAGGACCGCAAGTTCCTGGCTGAGGCCTATCCGGTGATGAAAGGTGCGGCCCGCTTCCTGATGCAGTGGCTGGTCGAAAAGGATGGCTACCTGATGACTTCGCCTTCGACGACGCCCGAGAATGAATATAAGCTGGCCGATGGTTTCGAAGGCGCTACTTTCTATGGAGGTGCTGCCGACGTGGCCATGATTCGCGAACTGCTCACCGATGTCAGGCGTGCAGCCAATGTCCTCTATGGCGAGGCCGTGACCGAGGGCGATGCCGCCTTCCTCGAGCAGGTGGATGCCACCTTGGCAAAACTCCTGCCTTATAAGATTGGTGCCAAGGGTAACCTCCAGGAATGGTACTTCGACTGGGAGGACAAGGATCCGCACCATCGTCACCAGTCGCACCTCTTCGGGCTTTATCCCGGACATCATATTACTGTCGATGACACTCCTGAACTTGCCCAGGCTTGTGCCCGAACGCTCGAGATCAAGGGTGATCGTACGACAGGTTGGAGTGCAGGTTGGAGAGTCAATCTCTTTGCCCGGCTTCGTGATGCTGGGGGTGCCTACCATATTTTCCGTAAACTGATGACCTTTGTGCATCCCCAGGATTACCGCGGAGAGGACCGTCGTCGTGGAGGTGGCACTTATCCCAATCTCTTCGACGCCCATTCACCCTTCCAGATCGACGGCAACTTCGGCGGAACAGCCGGTGTGATGGAGATGCTCGTCCAAAGCCGTTGGATCAGCGACACCGAGAGCGAGGCCATTGTCCTCCCCGCATTGCCCGAGCAGTGGAAACAAGGTGGACATATCAAGGGCGTGCGTCTGCGTGGCGGTTACGAACTCAGCATGGAGTGGAAGGACGGCAAGGTGACACGCCTCGACGTCACAAGCCTTCGCAAGACTCCAGGCAAGCTTCACGTGAAGTCCTTGGATGGACAAACTTGGGAATTCTAACGATTTATAACCATTATAGTCACTATAGATTCTATAGTTGCTATAGTTCCGATACAAAAATATAACTATATGAAAAAGACCCTTCTGATAGTCCTTGCCGCCGCCCTTTCGCTGGCAGTCCAGGCACAAGATTCGCTTCGCGTCACCATCTTCGGCGACAGTTATTCCACTTTCGAAGGCTGGCTCACCCCCGCCGACAACGAGCCCTGGTATTGGACCGCCGACAGCCCCCATCGCCAGAAGGGCAACGACGTGACACGTGTCGAGCAGACGTGGTGGTGGCAGGTCATCGACCAGATGGGCTGGAAGCTTGAGATGAACAACTCCTACAGCGGAGCCACCGTGGGCTATGCCGGATATAATTACGACAACTACAAGCCCCGCTCGTTCAACATCCGCGTCGAGAACCTTGGCAATCCGGACATCATCCTCTCGTGCTGCATCACCAACGACTCATGGACGGGCGAGCTGGTCGGCGACTACAAGTGGGCCAACTGGACCGATAACGACCTGTGGTTCTTCCGTCCCGCCATGGCGCGCCTCTGCAGCGTCATCAAGCAGAACTATCCCATGGCCCGCATCTACTTCATCCTCAACACCGAACTCAAGCCCGAACATGCCGAGTCGATGCGCATTATCTGCCGCCACTATGGCCTGCCCCTCATCGAGCTTCACGACATCGACAAGCAGTGGGGCCATCCCAGCCAGGCCGGCATGAAGGCAATTGCCCAGCAGGTGATGGACTTCGTGAAGAAGGATTTTGAGCAACACCCTT
>JAEEUA010000279.1 GCA_016286775.1 Bacteroidales bacterium | reverse complement strand
TTTTCCTCGCTAAAGCAACCTCGAAAAACACGGAGATGACGAAAACATTTTTCGATAGTCGAAATGTGCGCTGCAAAGATAGAAAAAATTTCAAAAAGTAATCAAATCATTCTCATTTTTTTGTGTTCAAACGGCAAAAAATACCATTTCCGCTATCTGCAACTAACATAGAATCGAGGCAAATTGTAAAAAAAAGGTTCCAAATGTTACAAATTGCACGTTTTAATGAAGAATTATGGAATGCACAGTTGCAAAATTCGTTCGAAATCGCTATCTTTGCCCCTGTTGAATTTATTACCTGTTGAATACATAATTCTATCCACATGAAAAGAACCGTTTTTCTTAGCGCTTGCCTTCTGGCAGCCACAAGTCTCTGGGCACAACGCCCCATGACGCCCCCTTCGGGTGGCAAGGCCATCAGTGATCACTTGATCGGAATCTTCTTCGAGGACATCAGCAACGCAGCCGACGGCGGCCTCTACGCCGAGCTGGTGCAGAACGGCGCCTTCGAATACAGCGCCGGCGACCGCGACGGCTGGGGACCCGGCACCTCGTGGCGTTTCGTTCGCCCCGGACACTCTGCCGGTACCATCACAACCCTGCAGGCCAATCCTGTGCACCCGAACAATCCGAACTACATGCGCATCCTCATCGAGCGCGTCGGACACTACTATGACTTCAACGGCTGGACAGGCGTAGGCCTCCAGAACGACGGCTTCAACGGCATGAACGTGAAGGCCGGCGCCAAGTACGACTTCAGCGCCTTCGTACGCAACGTGAGCGGCGAGGCCAAGGAGGTGCGCGTAGCCCTCGTTGTACCCGGTCGTGAGCCAAAACTGCTGGCCGACCAGACCTTCACCGTCAGCAACAAGGACTGGCAGCCCATCGAGGGCACCCTTGAGGCAACCGCCGACTGCCCGAATGCCGTCCTCCAGATCCTCGTGCTCACCAAGGGCGAGATGGATATCGATGCGGTGTCGCTGATGCCCGAAGATACCTTCATGGGCCATGGCCTTCGCAAGGACCTTGCCGAGACGCTGCAGGCCATGCATCCGCGCTTCATGCGCTTCCCCGGCGGCTGCGTCGTTCATGGTGGCGGCGACGGCTTCTGGGACACCTATCGCTGGAAGACCACCCTTGGCCCCAAGCATCAGCGCAAACACCTCAAGAACACCTGGAACTACCATCAGAGCATGGGTCTTGGCTACTTCGAATACTTCCAGTTCTGCGAGGATATCGGCATGGAGCCGCTTCCCATCCTGCCTTGCGGTGTCAGCTGCCAGGGCGTCAACGGAGGCTGGGGCATGAAGAACCAGGCCCAGGAGGCTTGTCCGATGTCGGAGATGGACGAATGGGTTGACGAGGCACTCGACCTGATCGAATGGGCCAACGGCGATGCCACCACCAAGTGGGGACGCCTGCGTGCCGAGGCCGGTCACCCCGAGCCCTTCAACCTGAAGTACCTGGGCATCGGCAACGAGGAGAAGATCACGCCCGAATTCGAGGAGCGCTTCAAGTACATCTACGACAAGGTGGTTGCCGCCCATCCCGAAATCATCATCGTGGGCACCGCAGGCCCCGGCTCGCATCCCGGCAATCCCGACTACGACAATGCCTGGAGATTCGCCGACCAGATTGGACTCCCCATCATCGACGAGCACTACTACGAGCCTACGAAGTATTACCTCGACAGCCGCCAGTACGACAACTATCCGCGCGACCGCAAGACCAAGGTCTATCTCGGCGAATATTCGGCTCAGAACCGTGGCCGCGACAACCAGCTGCTCGATGCCCTGGCCGAAGCCGTCTATCTGATGCACGTCGAGCGCAACGCCGATGTGGTTGAAATGACCTCCTACGCCCCGCTCTTCGCCAGCAAGGACAACCGCAACTGGACGCCCGACCTCATCTACTTCGACACCGAGCGCGTCTATCCCACCTGCAGCTACTACGTGCAGCAGATGTTCGGCGAATCGGCCGGCCAATACTACTACGGCGACTGCGTCACCATCGAGGGTGCCGACAAGCATCAGGAGCAGAGCGTCGTGCTCAACGTGAAGACGCGCGAACTCTTCGTCAAGGTGGGCAATGCCAGCGGCGACTCGAAGGTGGCCACGCTCAACCTCTCCCGTTTCAAGGGCATGAAGAAGGTGGCCGAGCGCACCATCCTCTCGGGCAAGCCCGACGACGAGAACACCTTCGGCAAGCTGACCGTAGCTCCCGTTCGTGACGAGATCCGCGTGAAGTCCCGCATGACACTCAACATCGAACCCTACAGCTTCGTGATGCTCAAGATCAAGCTCTGATGCCGCATGAGCTGCCGGAACATCTTCTCTATAGCCGTCGTCCTCGGCCTTCCGCTGCTGGTCTTTGGCCAAAGCGTCAAGCCGACCGGGGACGATAGCTTGTGGCCAGCCGGGCAGGCCTATCGCCCCACCGACGCCAGCGACATGACGCCATACAAGGGCTATCAACTGGTTTGGCACGACGAATTCGACACCGATGGCCGCCCCGGCAAGGACTGGACCTACGAGACGGGCTTCGTGCGCAACGAGGAGCTGCAGTACTACCAGGCCGACAATGCCACGGTGCACGACGGCGTGCTCGATATCGAAGGACGCGTCGAGCGGGTGCTGAACAAGAAATATTATCCCCAGGTCGACAACTGGCGTCACAAGCGCCGCTATGCCGACTATTCGTCGGCGAGCCTCACCACGCAGGGCACCCACGCCTTCCGCTACGGCCGCTTCGAGATTCGCGCCAAGATCCCCACGGCATCGGGTTCCTGGCCAGCCATCTGGCTGCTCGGCAACAAGCACGAGTGGCCCGAATGCGGCGAGATTGACATCATGGAGTACTACATCAAGTACGGGGCTCCCGGCATCCTGGCCAATGCCTGCTGGGGCGGGACGAAGCGCTACGACGGACAATGGGACGAAGGCTACAGGGCCGTGAGCCACTTCACGAAGAAAGACCCGCACTGGACGGAAAAGTTCCACGTATGGCGGCTCGACTGGACACCGCGATACCTCAAGATCTACGTGGATGGCGAGTTGCTCAACACCATCGAGCTCCGCAAGACGCGCAACCTGGGATGGCAGGGCAATCGCCTGAATCCCTTCAAGTCAGACGAAGAGGACTTCGGCCTCTATCTGATCCTGAACCTTGCCTTGGGTCGCCACGGAGGCACTCCCGACAATGCCCGTTATCCCATCCACTACTACGTCGATTATGTGCGTGTCTATCAGCCCGTCCGCGTGGCGTATGAATGCCGGCACATCCTTTAGGACGAATTTCCACAGACGAAGATAAGAGACGAAACGAGGGCCGCGATGCAGAATCGCGACCCTCTTTGCTTAACTACTCAAGTTTCGCATTTGCTCAACTTGATGGATAATAAGGGATATTAAGGGATATTTGGGGATATTAAGGGACGACACCTTGTTTCCGTTCGGTCACGTCCGAGAGAAGCGCCTAAATGGAATTGGACCCAAGAAACA
>JAEEUA010000066.1 GCA_016286775.1 Bacteroidales bacterium | reverse complement strand
AATGGGCACCAGATCATGTCCCAAGTCTTTAACTGCCTGATGATGCGTGCTATTGACCATACAAGTATCGAGACCGATAATACTGGCAAGACGTGAGTCGGATGAGATTCGGACTCTATGCACGCCTTCCCATTTCCGGTCAGGACATTGATGCTCCACATAACTCGAAACTTCTTCCTTATCATGCGCTCTTTTGAAAGAAAGGTCCTGCCACAGCGTGCCACCCAAGGCCACATTGATAACCTGCATTCCTCGGCAAATTCCCGCTATCGGTTTCCGCATCTTGCAGGCTTCATCAATCAGCATCAGTTCAAAACTATCCCGATCGAGATTTTCTTCCGAGTCGAAATCCGAAGGCTCGCAACCGAAACGCCAGGCAGCAAGATCGCCACCACCTGTCAGCAGGAGCACATCAATCCGCTCCAGCATGTTCCGACATACTTCACGACTATCCGTATATGGAAGGACTACGGCATTGTGTCCTCCGCGACGAACTGCCTCGACATAATTTCGATGTTGGCGTATCTCATCCTTGTTACACGAGTCAGCCAAACCTATCGTCAAAATCTTTTTCATCTTGAATTAGTATCGTGTTTATTTGTTGTAAAGCAAGACATCGATATCCACATTGGCATTCCATCCTGCAACTCGTCCCCGGTCGGTAATCTGTCGCAAACGACAGGAGGCGGGGAATTCGTTGGAACCATAGGAGGCGATCCAGAAGTCATACTGATTGAGTCTGGATTTCCTACCGTAGGCCATGTAGAAATCGTAGCAACAATAGACCAGCGGACGGCGTCCCGTGAATCGCTCCACCTTCTCCAGCCATTCCAAATAGATGGGCTCATATTCTTGGAATTGCTCGGATGAAATCTCCTTGGTGGAACCTTCTATGTCGAGAATGGGAGGAAATTCAAGATTCACTTCCTGAATCTGTTTCAAATATAGTTCGACCTGATCATAGACATCCGATTTGTAACTGATCACGTGATAAGCACCTTGTGGGATATCCAGGATATCAGCCATCTCAGAGTGGTATTGATACAGACGGTCGATGATGGTTTTCCCTTCTGTAGCCTTCATGATGACAAAATCGATGGGAATCCATTGTTCCACGTTCAAATCTGCGGACAATGTACCGCTGTTGTTGGCGCAAATCGTCATCGCACCCCAGTATTCCGGCTGATATTTGGACAGGTCAACGCCGAATTTGGCTTTTTTATCGTAGAGATTCTTGCCCTTTCGAATCTTCTTCAATGTCTTCGACTTTCCAATACAGACATCATTCTCCCACAATGTGAACGTTGTCTTGTGCTTTGCATCACTCTCGCGAAAGATGCCTTCTTTCTTGCCTTCCTTCCACGTTCCGGCAAGAACGGCTCCTCCCTCCAGTTGCATGATGCCCGGTCCATCAGGTTGATTGTTCTTTACATTACCGATGAACAAGGCATCATCGAAGACGTATTTATTCGGAACAAATGGTTCCTCATGCCTCAAAGTCCAACGAACAAAAGTATCTTCAATCTTTTTGCGGGAACAGAAGAGAACCAGCGAAACGACACACAAACCTATAATCAGAAAGAGAATGAACCGTGTCCATCCTTTTCCTTTTCGCGACTTTTTCTTCTTTCGTTTCGATGTTTTTCCCTTTGTCTTTTTCTTATTTGTCTTGTTATCCTTCATTTAACCAATAACCCTTAACCATGAACCTCCTCTAATCCACCCAGAACTCCTTGCGTTGCAGACATTCGTTGCCGGACCAAAGTTCAACACTATACTTTCCAGGCTCCCAACGGTTTCGAGAGTCACCATTCCACACATCGAAATCGAGCTGATGTTCCCCAGTTTCGATATCAAAAATCTTGACGTCATCGTGCGACTTGGTGCCAAACGAAAAATCTCCGAAGTCGAAGAATCCTACGCGGCGCGGATAGGTCCACCGTAGGGTAAGACGGATGCTGGCCTTTTCCATACCGAAATAGCGGACATGGGCTTGGAGTTTCAAGTCATTGGAACCTCTGATGTGCGTCCCAACAATCGTATTCGGCTGGCTCTGAGGTGACTCACGTGTTAGGAAGAGACTCGTGGCCAACAAAGGCTGATTGCATCTGTAATAGTTCCGTAGGGCAGTAATAACAGAGTCCCTTCGAATGAGTGCCTTCTCCAGCTCCTGTGCTTTCAGATTGCTTGCTTCAAGCTGGGTTTCGAGATTTGTGACCTTCTGATGGAGTTCAGCATTGGTCATCTTGACCTTGTTGTACGAAGACATCGCTTCCGACTCCAGCTGGTTGGCCGACTTGAGTTGCCAGATAGTATAGGCGAGCCCACCCAAAGAAAGCAGCAAAAGCACCAGCAGGAAGGTCTTCATGCCATCCCAGCCGGATTTTCGAGCAGGTTTCACAACGGGAGTTATAGGTTCCTCCTTGACATTATCAGATTTCTTTTCTGCTTCAGGCTTATCTGTCTCTACTTTTTCCTTCTTTTCCGGAATGGGGACAGGAACGACGGGGATATCGGTAGCGACCTGCATCCTCCCCTTCTGCACAATGGTATAGCCCGACATCTGGCTGGCCTTGCGGATATCATTCGGGTCGGCATCCTCTCCAAACACCCAGACTTGGGTAGAAAGATGGTCGAAGATGGCCTTGGGCAAAGGAATGAACTGTGACGACAAAGCCAGGACGGAATTGCATAACTGATTGATGAGACGTTCCACTTCCTGTCGTTTCTCAATCAGCAGACCGACATTTGCCACCACATGACCACGCATATTGAGCGTCAGGAGCCGATCGGCAATGACGATATTCTCGAAGGTAGAACCGAACAGGTCGAAAAGCGGACTCAAGTCGCGAAACAGTAATCCTTCAACCCGGAATCCGTAACCGATGTAATGGCCTTCGCCCTCATCGAGTCGGCGCAGATATACGTAATACATCAGATTCCCATCACGATGGATGGCAATCTGTGTCTGTGCCTCTGCGCGTGAAGCTATGTGACGGAAGATATCCTCAGCACCATCCTGCGGGTACTGAGTATATCCAAGCCCAAACTCACCGAATAGATAAACTGTGCAATTCACTTTCGTCTATATTATTGATTCGATAATATAGACACAAAAATCTCTTGAAAGTTTAAAACAATATCCTATAACTGAACGTTGGAAGAATAGGCAGAAGTGAAAGTTCGTTCCAACTTTCCTTGTCCGCATCATAATATATCATAAACGGATTGAAGTGATTTGTGACATTGCAGATGCCAAAATTAAGCTCTTGATGGAGACTTCCTGTTCGAAATGTATGTTGATAACCGAGGTCAAGACGGATAACCATAGGCATGTGAAAGTTGTTGACGCCATTGAAGTATAGCGCTTCCCAATCTTCCCCTCCTATCACGTGCATCGTATAGACTTTGGGTGCTCCGTTTTCCCAATGTCCGCTCTGCAACGTGAAGGCTGCGCTGAAATCTTTCCATTGACCGAAAAGGTTGAGCACGTGGGTGCGGTCGAATCGTGCATGGAATGTTTCGCCATCATTAATATCCTCGAATCCGCTGCGGTCGGTCTTCGACCAGGTGTAGGAAGCACGGGCATAAAAGTCTCGATTCTGGAAAGTGTAGAGCAGTTCACATCCGTAGGACTTGCCCTGTCCAATAGAAACGTTGTCCTGCCATGCTGCCATGCCTCCACTGAAGAGATCCTGCGCGTACTTGTAATAGACGAGGCTGTCCAAAGTCTTGTAGTAGCCTCCGACTGATAAACTGTGATGTCCCAAATTGACTTCGAAATTCAACCCTCCCTGCAACGAGGTTTCGGGTGCCACATATCCGACCGTGGGAACAATCATGTCGAGCGACCAACCGACAGGTAATCCTTCCAACGTATGATAATACTGCACAAGTCGATCGAAGGTTCCCTCTACGGCAAAATGCTTGCTGGGACTCCAACGGATAGAGGCTCCAGCTTCTGGGTCGGTGTATTTGCTGTCGTCCTGCTTGTTCGAATAATGGTTGATTCGTGCAAATGCCTTGATGTCCAGCCGATCGGGAATAACGTATTCGCCCTGTACGAAGGCATCGGCCAAAGTAACATCGGACTTATTACGAATCGAGGCTACTTGTCCTGGTTCGAAGGTTGCAAACTTCACTTTTGCACCATAGCCGATTTTGAAGTTCTCGTTTATCCTTGTTTTTCCATCGGCTTCGACAGTGGCTTCCTTCAACGAGGAAAGCAGAGAGAGATGGTTTTCCTTTCCACGGAATACCTTGTCCTGTTTCTGTTCGCTGCAGTAATAGTTGTACGAAGCAGAGACATTCGCCTCGGTTCGATTGCCTACAAATTGCCATCGCAGTAAAGCGATTCCGTTCTTCCACCCCATCGATTCGTTTGAATCGACATTGCGCGTGAAAGAATAATCGTCGATGCTGCCCATCACGGAAGCAGACAACTGCTGACGCTGCGTGATGTCCCAATGAAGTTTGGCATAGACATCGCCGACACCCGCCTTGAAGTCGTCCAAGTCACCCAAAATCGAAGCGAGGGACGAACGAACGGCGCGATATTCCCAAGTAAGCGGGGAGATACGGGCTGAGACGAGATACGTCAAGCCATCGCATAGACGTCCTTCACTTTCGGCACTAAACAAGAAGGTGTTCAGGCCAACACTGCTTTGCCGATCCTGAACAGGAGTTCTCGTCTCGACGTTCAGATGGGCGGCGGTGAAGTTATTCTCTTTGCCATCGAACCCTCCTTTGGTCAACGACACATTCTGCATGGCCGATTGGGGCACGATGGTGGTCATGCCGAACAGATGGGAGTAGCCATAGACGGGCACACCGTCCAAAGAGAAAAGATTGTTGCCCATGTTGCTGCCACGCACATAGAATGCGGTAGTGCCATCGGCACCCGTGGTAACTCCTGGCAGATTCTGCACCCATTTGATGGGATCGCCCTCGCCCAAGGGGGAAATGACACTGCGTATTCCCGACACGTTGGTTTCCAGTTTGTTTATTCTCAGCTTTTCGTGTCGCAATCCCATTTTCGTGACATCGGGAAGGGTGTGAACACTCGCAATGCTATCATTCGCCTCGGTTTTCTGAGAGTATGAAGATGTAGCTGCCATAAATAGGACAATGAAAATCAATATAGTATTTTTCATAAAATTCATCTTATTTAAGACCAGCTTCTTTGTAACAAACATCTTTCATAATCCATTTCTCCAGACATTGGGTTTTTGCGCCAAATAATCCAACACCTCCTTCGATATTAGAGAAGATATTATCTCTCATATATATTGAAGACATGTCTGTTGACTCTTGTTGTTGCTGGTAATAGATGGATTCTTGCAGATAACGATCATAATCCTCCGAGGCAGTAGTGAAAAGAATCCCTCCTTTTGAACCTAAAGGTTCATCGGGTTTTGGGTTGTTTTGTTCGAAAAAGGATCCGCAAACTATGAATGTGTATCCACCCCAATCACTTCGCTCTGTTTGAGACATGTTTGTTCTCAAATATTTTTTGTGTAATGGTTGACCTTCCAATCCCTCACAAATTGTATAGGAAAGAGTCTTGCCACAGGTATCTATCTGCATTACTATAGGTTCAAAGAGATCTCCCATAATATTGAAATTATCAATATAAGGATAATCGGAGCAAATCTCATCGACTACAGAATAGGTACCTTTAGCCTCATTATATGAAATGGCTGAAATCCATGTTCTATCAGGAAGGTCTGTTACATAGAATACTGTTCCCCAAAAGTGTTGTCCATAATCTAAGTTGTCATAAATTGGAATTGCTCCTTGATTTGACCATATCCACCATAAAAAACTATATATATCTACCTGTTTGGGCATTGTCTGCCTGGCAGAGATATGATCATGACCAGGAACATCAATATCCAATCGATAAGTATGTAGGGGTATAGCTGAATAAGATAAAGTCCAACTATTATTCAAAAACTGAAATGTACCAGCGGAGGTATTAGTAGTCTCATCGAACAAAGTAACCTGCGCTTCCGATATTACCTGAGTACCAGCCTTCTGGCTCTTTGGATGAGTATAAGCAAGATTGAGATGCTGAATGGAATCACACGACAAGATACATTCTACCACAACAACCTCTTCCCCAGTGTCAAGTGTTACCTCCTTGGAGCAAGATGAAAATGAAAACAATATCAGCGAAAGAATCGCGATAAGTGAAGAAAAATTGGAATAATACATTTGCTTATTATTTACATGTAAAAAAATCATTGATATCATTTACGAATTATCATCAATTTCTCACAAATTCTCTCAAGAATTGATTATTTGCCTATATGAAACTATACGACGTTTCATACTAATGACAATTATCATTAGTATATCATTACCTTAATTCAGATTTTTGTAAATAAATCACATTCTCTTCCGTTCACTCTCTCCTGCTTTGAGCGAACGTAAGGTATGGTGCGAAAGAGTTCCCAGATTGATGCGGAAAGTAAGCTGTATGCGCTGATTGTCGGAATAGCATTGACGAGAAAATTCCGAATCTACTCTATAGTAGATGGTTCGAGTAGTAGCTGTGCGAAGCAAGTCCTCAGCTTTAAGTTGCAAAGTCCAGTTCTTGGTTTCTTTGGTCAAAGAGAGGTCCATTTGTCCAGTATGTCGATGCCAAGAAGTGCCAACAACTCCAGACGTGGTGTAGGAAGCATTCAACATAGCTATGATACCAAAAGGGAACTGAAACTGATTGTTCCAATTGAATTCAGCTATAGGATCATCGAAAGAATATGTTTCAAATTTAATCTTTTGTCCACGTAAAGACGCAGTGAATTGTGCTGACCAATGATTTATAGAACGATGATATTTTATTGTAGCCGAGTAAAGGTTTGCTCTATCGATGTTGCTGTACTTGACAAAGAACTCATTCCACTTGCTCTCTATACTTTGGGCAATATAATCCGAAACATGTTGCCAGCCAATTGCCACATAAAAATTGCCGTTTCGATACTTCAATTGCAGATGATTAGTAATTGAAGGTCGAAGATTCGGCTCACCCTCTACTCCAAGCATCTCTATATTATGATAGGTGAAGCCATTTGATTGGTCGTAGGTCGGCATAGAGGATCTCATTGCGTATGAAAATGATAGTTTCTTTCTGTCACCAAGATAACTCAAACTTGCAAAAGGATAAGCTTTATGGAAATCATTGGCAGCATCAATTGTTTCAAACATTATTCCCATTGTTCCTTCGCTACATCCAAACTTTCTGCGATAAGATATGCTGCCGCTCCAACGTTTCTGTTTGCGCAGGAGATTTGACGAAGAATCGCCACGTTGATAAATGTCTTCTCTGCCCGTATAAGCATATTCAGACATCAAATGCAAACGTCCATTCAATAGCGGTCGTTGCGCATCGGCCTTCACAGCCCACAATGTATTCAGTACCTCGTTATATCGCTGTTCTTTATAAACCAGTTCAATGGCGTTATCTTCACTTAGACGCACTCCATCGTGATAGAAACTCGAAGCCAAATTAAGACTCCACTTGCCTAATGTTGAAACTAAATAGAGATTTGTATTATGCAATGGCTTGTAATCGAGCTGCCAGGAGCTGATACTCATCATCTTTTTCATATTCTCTTCATTATTGGCCCATCTTCTATTTTTGTGGTCAAATACGAAGATTAGATTGTCTCTATTCTGACGAATATCATTCAGCATGGCATAGTTCTGGTATTGTATGCCTATAGAGATGTTATTTAAAATTCTGTACTCACCACAAAGATTCAGATGAAACGAGTTCTGATCATAGCGGTCTTGAAATGAACATTGGTTGATGGAAAGATCCTTATCGATTCCGTCATAGCGGTAAGTGCCAATGACCTGCAAATCCAAACCTTCCTGATGATAGCTCGTCTTGACGAGTTGCATGGCTCGTCCTCTTTCTCCTTGACTGTACTGCGATGCCGAATGGATACCATATCCTTTCTCGCGTTTTAGTTTCGTTCGGATATCTATGATAATGTTTTGTCGCGAACTGAACTGAGGCTGATCACTATAATCAATGCGTTCAACGTCACCCGAATCAAGTTCATACAGTTCGCTATAGCTTGTAACCGTCTTCCCATCGATACGAATCACGGCACCTGTCATCCCGATCTGGAAGCCAGGGATATAATAGAGCAAATCATAAGCAGAGCCAGCAACTGAAAGCGGCGTGCCAGAAATACGAAAGCTCGTTACTGATCCGTCGAAATCAAGAAATGGATAATCCTCGTTAACCATCACCTCATGCAGAATACGCGAGAAAGCGATGTCATCATCCTCCTTGATGATTAGCCTTGGGTTACTTCCAAATGTCAGTTTCTGATGATTATATTCAACAAAGATATGGTTGCCGAATATCTTGATTCCAATAGGATGTCCTGCTATGATGCGCGTGATGTCTTCGAGAATATCCTGACCTTTGACTGTAATATTAGAAACCAACAAGGTGTCCAATTCATTGCGAACAAAGTGGATATCATTGTCATGATAATATTTGTTGATGGAGGTCAAAGCATCTGCCACAGAAACATCTTGAAAGCGCAGCACATCCTGCTGTGCCATGAGTGAGACAGCAGGATGCAATAAGAATCCAATTATTGTCAGAAAGATGCGTGGAATCATTGTGCCACAATGGTATTGTCAGGTGTGAGCATAAGGTTGACTCGTTCGAAATGGTTCAGAAAGTCGATGCATTGTTTCAACGACCATGATTTATCAAGTTTCACGTATAGGAACATTTCTTCCTTGCATCTGTAATCAACTCGTGTATCATGCAGCACAGCAATCTCTTGTAAAATAGTTTTTAGTTCAGCATTTTCGAAAACCAGAAAAGTCGAATCTTCCAGGGTCGTGTTGTTGGAACTTTGGATGAAAGCCTGGTCCTCATTTATTGGACTATTTGAAACTGTCCATGCCTTAAAATAATTCCATCCCAAAGCCATGCAGATGGTGCACAACAGGAGCATGGATGCAGCGACAGCCGATCGATGCCATCCATTCGCAGGTCTCTTGGATAGATGTTTCGATTCGAAGGATTTCCATTCCTCATTCACATCGGGAGAAGGAGCGTCATACTTATGATCATACGAATTCCTTACCTTCTTGGCCATATCGGATAACTCCTGTGCATCAGGTTCATCCTGCCATGCTTTTTTATACTCTTGATCTGTCATAGTCAAATTATTCCTTTTTGAATCTTTTCCGTAATAGTCGAAGCCCCGTCACAATATGTTTGTTAATGGTCTCGATTCCTACCTTCATCCTTTCGGCAGCTTCCCTATAGCTCAGTTGCTCTCCGAAGACTATGTCAAGAGCCTCTCGCGTACGGGGAGGAATATCCGTTTGGATGAATTCTTGGATCTGCTTCCATAACTCAAAATCGAAACTATCTGCAAGTGAATTGTACTTCAATTCATTAAGATAGGATTCATGCAAAGCATCAAACTTTCCTTTATGTTTGATACTGTTTAGACAACGGTTATGGGTAGCGCGTAAAAGGTATTCGCGGATTTTTCCGGATTCAATCTGAGGCTGCTTCTCCCATAACTGAGCAAAAACCTCATGAACAACATCCCGACTCTCTTCTACATCATTAAGCATAAAATTGGCCAACTTGAAAAGTTGATCAAAATTCTCACGGAAATGCTGTTCGAACTCGGATGCAGTAATCATTCTCTCTTTTTTTATTCTATGACAATCAAAACTACTTTTACATTACTATAAATCCTAATAAATTAAACGATAATCTGATAATATTGCGATTAAACAACAAGTATTTACAAATTCTTCCCCATTAGCAGGGGAAGAATTTGGTTCAGCAGAGAAGTTCGTGGCTGGGTATGAAGCGCTGCTGGATGAGGGCGGCGATGGATTGGGCGACTTCCATCTCGCTGAGGGCGATGCTTTCGCCGAATTCGTAGAGGAGGTCGATCTCTTCCTTGGTGATGCTCTTGTCGCTCATCACGATGGTGATGAGGTAGTTGAGCATGGCTTCACGAAGACCGGGATTGATGTTGATCATCTTCGAAACAGACTCGTGGAAAATCTCGCCGACATCTCCATTGGCAATCTCTTCGAGGAACTGACGCGGGAAAATCTTCAACGAAGATAGCTCGGTCAGGATATCATCGACTTCATCCTTGTTGATTTCACCGTCGGCGTTGGCAACGATGAGACCAGCCGAAGCGACAAAACGTGCTGTATATTCGTCCAGCTCGCTATCTCCCACCTTCAGCAGGATGGTAATCAGCTCGTCCATGCCCTTCTGCAGTTCCTCTTGAGTCTTGGAGGTAGCAAAGAGGTTGAGCGCCTGCACACGAATAGGATTTACGGGATGGGAAGCGCGGCTCGTTCCCTTGTCGTGCAGGAAATAATCCAGGCGTTTCTGATTGTCGGCAATCAAGGCATCGATGCTCACATTCATCTTCTCCAGGTCAAGGCCTGAAGCCATCTTGAAGAAGGCGGTCACACAGACACCCAGATTTTCGATGGCCATATAGCCATAACGGTCAGCTACCAGTTCGGCAAGCTGGTTATGCAGGCGAATCTTGTATTGCAGCATCACGGGAGACTTCGTTTCGGGTGGGAAGACAAAGCCAATCAGGCGGGCCAGCGCCGTGTCCTTGTTGATGAGGTGTCCCAATTCGTGCCCGATTACGAAACGCAATTCGTCCTTCGACATCAGGTCGAAGAGTCCGGAATTGATGTTCACAATGTTCGGCTCGTTCTCGTCTTCCGAAGCTACCGAGAAGGCATTCACCGTGGAATCGCCCGTGATATAGAAATCAACCTTTCCCTCGAAGCCCAGTTTATTCTTCACCTCATGGCAAAGTTCGTAGATGTCGGGCAGCAGCTCCTCATCGACCTTCAGGCTATGGCCTTCCATGTTGCTGCGCCAATAGGCATCGCTGCTCGAGATGCGAATCTTGCGCATCACCTCTTCGACAACGGGCCCTTGCAGCGCATTGTAGATTTGCTCGGCCAGCTGGCGTTCAATCTGAATCGACGGATCGAGTTTGAAGTTGTTCTTCACTTTCAAGTTATCGGGCTTCTCAAATAAGGAAAGTAATCTTTTCATGATACAAGAGATTTAGCGGGAAAACTAATCATCTGACTTGTCGTCAGATTCCATCACACCCTTCAGGAATTCGGAACCTTTCTTGAGGATATCTTCGGTAGCCTTGCCGAAGTCCTTCATGGACTGCTTCACAAATGCCTTGCCCAACTTGCCTTCCACACGGCCAAGTTCGCGCATCTGTTCGTCGGTGAAGTCGTATTCCTCGTTTGCAATTTTGGTATGAATATCGGAGTATTCCTTGTAGAGTTTTTCCCAATCTTCGGACGACATGGAGTCTCCCTTCTTTTCAATACGCTCCGACATGCCCTGGAGCTGATCAATAACTCGTTCTTCCTTTGTTTTGCAGGAACCTAATAGTACAATCGACAAAAATGCCAGTAAAAGAACACGTAAGTAATATTTCATAATTATTGAGAATTGGGGTCGCTCCGTTCAAAATCCTTCAAAAACTGAAAGATAAAGAGTAAATCAATTTGAGTGATTCAGATCGGTTTTCTTCAGATCTTGAGCGAAGCGACCAATGAATTAATTGTTCTTGGAAGTTGTAGCCTCATTCACCAGGTAAGCGATGCTCATATAGGGCACACCCGAATGTGTCTGTAGGCCGATCTCACACGTGCGGCTGTTGGAATAGCCGTAGGTCACATGATAACGGTCGATGGCAGGCTTCAGGTTACGCAAGGCGTATTTGTTCATCTCGGGATGTGTGAATCCCTTGTCACCCGCAAAGCCGCAGCATCCGACGCCCTCCGGAACGACAACCTTGGTGGCACAGAGGCTGGCCAGTTCGACCAGGCTGTCGCCCAAACCCATCTCGCGGGTCGAGCACGTGATGTGAACGGCCACCGTGCGATCCAGTTTCTTGAAGTTAAGATTGTCCTTGAGGAACTTGAGGATGAACTCAACAGGCTCGTAAAGCTTCAGGCGAGGCATCACCTTGCGCATACGATGCAGGCACGGACTCTGGTCGCAAAGGATGGGATATTCGCCCTCGTTGCTGGCTTCCCACAAGGCCTTCTCGAGTTCGGCACTCTTGCGGTCGGCAATGTCCAGCATGCCCTTCGATTCCCAGATTTGTCCGCAGCACATCTTGTTCATGCCCTTCGGGAAGATGACCTCGTAGCCAGCCTTGTTCATCAGTTCGACCATTTCATCGACCACACTCTGCTTCACGGGTGCTCCCTTGGCCAGACCGAGCGTCTGGTTCAAGCAGCTGGGGAAATAGACAACTTTCTTGGCCTTCTGATGCGACTTGTCGTAAGTGGCTTCCTGTGCCATGAGGCGCTTGATGTCCACAAAGTTCGGCTTGGGCATGGATGGCGTCCAGAGCGGGATGCCCAGCTTGTGCAGGCCATTGCAAAGACCGCTCATCAGCGAACTGCCCAGAATCGTATGACCGAAGTTGGCCAGGCCAAGCACACCACGCAGCGACGTCTCGATGCCTGCCATGTGATTGGCAGCAAACTCGCCCACGTTATAAAGCCCCTTGCTCTTGTTCATCTTGAACTGGCGGATGAGGTGCGTAAGATCGCCTGTGTTGATCTTCATCGGGCAGGAAGTGGCACAAAGTCCATCGGCGGCACAGGTCTGATTGCCATAGTAGTCGTATTGCTGCTCCAGTCGGTTGGCACGAGCCAGGTCTTCGGGCTTGCCCGATTTGCGCAAGTTCAGGATCTCGCGCTGGATGGCAATGCGCATACGGGAACTCAAGGTAAGTCCGCAGCTCATGCAGTTGAATTCGCAGAAACCGCATTCGATGCACTTGTTGGCTTTCTTTACACCTTCGATCATCTCCTCGGTCGAAGATTTCACCTTGCCCATATAGGCCAGATACTTCGCGCCATCGGGCACTTCGTCGAAGTTGTAGTCAAGCTCTGGCAGTTGCTTCAAGTGCTCGATGAAGCAGTTCGGATTGTCGGTGAAGATAACACCAGGATTCAGCAGATACTCGGGGTCGAAGATTTCCTTCAGCTCCTTCATCGTGTTGTAGGCATCCTCGCCCCATTCGTATTTGACGAAGGGTGCCATGTTGCGACCCGTGCCGTGTTCGGCCTTCAGCGAGCCATCGTATTCCTCGACCACAAGCTTGGCCACCTCGTGCATCATCTTGGCATAACGCTGTACCTCCTTCTCCTCGTTGAAGCTCTGGTTGAGGATGAAATGATAATTCCCTTCGAAGGCATGTCCGTAGATGCAGCCATCAGTATAGCCGAAGTCTGCGATGATCTTTTGCAGTTTCACGGTAGCTTCCGGCAGGTCATTGACGGGGAAGGCCACATCCTCGATGAGGCAGGACGTTCCGATGGGACGCATGGCGCCAACAGTCGGGAAGATACCCGAACGGATGGCCCAATACTTGCCATAAATCTTCGGGTCTTCGGTGAATTCGGCGGGGATATACTGACGGAACTGGCTCAACGTCTCCTTGATGGTCTTGATCTTCAGCTGCAGGTCATCGTGCGTCATGGCCTTGGTCTCAGTCAGGATGGCGGTGAGGTTGTGATAATCGCCAGGCTTGACACCTTCGATCTTGCCGGCATCCACATCCTTCTTGTACTGCAGATAGACAGGATCATCGACCGAAGCCAAGGACAGATAATCCAGCATCTCGGCGCTCTTGACCATCAGGTTTTCGGCACTCATCTTGATGTCGTCGTCCGAAGATTTCAGTTTTTTCAAGGCCACCACGCCTTCGCAGCTCTCCCTCATGGTCATGAAATAGACCATAGCAGAGGCACGATATGGATATTCGTGGAGGGTGCGCATGGTCACACCGGCAATGAAGGCCAGTGTGCCTTCTGCTCCAACCATGGAGTGAGCGATGATGTCGAACGGATCATCGTAGGCAATCAGCGGACGGATATTCAGGCCCGTCACGTTCTTGATGCTGTATTTCTTCTTGATGCGTTCAGCCAGCTTAGTGTTTGCACGAACCTTGTCGCGCAAGGCCTCAATCTTCCGAAGGAACTCGGGATGCGATTTGCGGAAGGCTTCGCGGCTCTTCTCGTCACCCGTATCAAGGATGGTGCCATCGGTTAGAATCACTTTTGCCGAGATGAGCATACGGTCGGAGTTGGCATGTACACCGCAATTCATGCCCGATGCATTATTGCCCACAATGCCGCCGACCATAGCACTATTGATGGAGGCAGGATCGGGTGGAAATACACGACCATAAGGTTTGAGAATCTGGTTAACACGACCGCCGAGAATTCCTGGTTGCAGGGTAATCTGTTCCTGGTCGTCGCTGAGTGACCATTTCTCCCAGTTCTTTCCGGCCACTATCAGCACGGAGTCGCTCATACTCTGGCCGGACAATGCCGTACCGGCAGCACGGAACGTGAAGGGGATATGGTTGTCGTAACAGGTCTTGACGATGCGCGAAACCTCCTCCTCTCCTTTCGAGCGAACCACAATGTGCGGGATCATTCGATAGAAGCTGGCATCTGTTCCCCAGCCAAGGGTGCGCAGTTCATCGGTATAAATACGTGTTTCGGGTATAAACGTCTTCAACTGCTGCAGAAGAAGATCGTAATTTCTTGTTTCGTTCATAGGATATCAGATTATTACTTTAGTGTTTTCATCAAATGTTCGGGGCAAATATAATGATTTTTTTGATAATAAACAAATTATTTCTCAAAAAAAATGCATTAACTCCTAAGAAACTGAAAGATTAGAAGATAAAACATCCAATTTGGCTGGAAATAGGTGTTCCATCGACGAGAAAAACAATCTCAAAGCAATTTAGCACAAAAAGTTGAGAAACTGTGCTAAGTTTGTCGAAGATAGCACAAAAAGTTCACAAATTGTGCTACGTTTGTCGAAGATAGCACAAAAAGTTCACAAATTGTGCTAAGTTTGTCGAAGGTAGCACAAAAAGTTTAGAAATTGTGCTACGTTTGTCGAAGGTAGCACAAAATGTTGAGAAATTGTGCTACGTTCGCAGAAGTTAGCACAAAATGTTGAGAAATTGTGCTACGTTTGTCGAAAGTAGCACAAAATGTTTACAAATTGTGCTAAGTTTGCCAAAGGTAGCACAAAAAGTATAGAAATTGTGCTAAGTTTGTCGAAGGTAGCACAAAATGTTGAGAAATTGTGCTACTTTGCATGAAAGTAGAGAAGATCGGTATTAACAGGCACTATCCTTCAAATAATAAGCCAGGCACTTGTAGGAAATGTCCTTCATGTGCCTGGCAAACTGTCGAATAGAGGAGATTTACGACAAATATATAATTAGTTGTTGATTAGCTCTTCAGTAGTTGTTGTAGAATTATCAGTACTCATATCACCGCCTAGCCATGATTTGGGGATATGATGAAATTCTTCTTGGATATATTTATCATCTTGATCAACAGCGATGATGTATGGCACATCGCCTTGATTGGGGAATGTAGAAACCCAAATCCCATCAGGACCGGTCCATAGTCCTTCTTTGGTATATGAATAGGATGCCGTTGGATCAGGATCCTCGTCATTAGTTCCTTTCGTCCATATAAATACCTTAATGTTATTATCATCTGGATTCCAACCAGTAATGGTCTTTGTTACATTAGGCTTAAAGCCAGCAGGTGTGTCTGGAGGAGTTATATCGCCTCCAAATGTTGTGGCGGGACGGTCAAGTTGAGAAATAACATCCACTACAGTATTTGTTGGGTCAGTAACCTGACCAAACGTGTGATTGCCAATTTTAACCTGGAATGGTAATGTGCCACAGAGCCAATACACAGTGGCTTCCTGATAATCGGTAGGATAAGTAACATTATCAATAGTTATAGATTGCTCGGTATAACTTCCATTATCTGGATCAACTTTATAATAACGAACCGAGGTATCCGTAGCATCAACAACTATATCATTGAAATCATAATCAAATCCATAAAGATCCTCAATCATATAACGTTTCTTGATTACAGTTGTTTGGAGCATCTCATTATAAAAAATATCAGGAATGTCACCAACAATGAAGAACATCAAGTCATTATAGTCAAAATCAGCAGAATGTTGTGCATGATAAACATTTTGATTTGCGGTCTCACAGCCAATCAGCATTGCATTATAACCCTGATTGTTTGTTAGCGCATCCATCTCAGGAGGCAAATCAATTGCAACCAAATTCGGTTTATTAGCAATTGATGTTAATTTGTCTCCTGTTTCATTTAAATTCATCTTCCCTGAATCAATATATATGTAAAAATATACGATAGTATTTTCTTGAATTGGTCCTCGTATTGCCTGCCCTTGATTGTCATAACCGATAATTGGTCCATAGTTATTTGAAAAATCTATTGTAAGATATGGCCTCGAACCAAGTTGTTTAGCAGTTTTGGTACCTCCATTACTTGCGGCATTCTGTCCATTGCTACCTACCAGTTCATTAAAATCACTCATAGGAGTAGGATTGTTTTCATTAGGTTGTTTACTACTCCACAAAACACCCGTAGGGCTTTGAGCTGACCATAATTCAAAAGATTCAGGAGTATCAATCATTTCATGAGTGTCAGGATCTTCGTATTGATTTACAACAACCATGTGTAATGAAAATATAAAGCCTTCAGAAGTACCCATATAAAAGGGAAGAAGTTCAAATTTATCATCAGGATCAGCTTCAAAGGTAAAAGCATGCCATAATTCATCCTTTATTACTTCTCCAATAATATGACTATTACCTGTATCCTCCATAACATTTGCTTTTATCCAATTACACAATTCAATTGGAACTCTATATTTACCATCTTCGAGGGGTATTCCAAAAGGTTCTGAATAATCAGCTCTCGTAATAGCATTATTATGGCTTTTATTACGTGCATACGACGAGAAGTCCCAAGTCTGGTCGGGGCTAATCTCACCATAGAGTTTTACGAAATTGCTTTCGTAGTTGTGGCGATAAGCGAGTTCCTTGATGTTAGCTACTTCTTCGTCGTGACAAGAAGTAACTATACATGTGTATATGGTAATTCAAAAGTGTACCACTTAGTAATTGAAAAGTGTACCACTTTCCAATCGGGTGCAAAATTACATTTAATTTAATAAACTACCAAATAAAATCCGAAAAAACATAGTTATCTGCTA
>JAEEUA010000278.1 GCA_016286775.1 Bacteroidales bacterium | reverse complement strand
TACCGAACTTGGGCTTGCCGGGAGGCAGGATGCGGTTCTGGTAAGCCTTGGGCTGACGACGGAACAGACCCTCGGAAGGAACGCTGACGATGCGGCACTTGATGTCGTCTGCACGGAGCATCTCAGCACCAGCAACGAGGGTAGCAACCTCCGAACCCGAAGCGAGAAGGATTACGTCGAACTCCTCGTCAGAACCTGCTACGATGTAGGCACCCTTGTCGGCCTGGCTGTAGTCGTTGCCTGCAGGCAGAGTCTTGATGTTCTGGCGGCTGAAGATAAGGCCAGTTGGGCTGACGGTATTCTCCATTGCGAGCTTCCAGGCAGCTGTGGTCTCGTCGGAGTCGGCAGGACGAAGCACGAGCATCGAGTTGCGGCCCTTGTGGGTCTTGAGTTTCTCCATAAGGCGAATCTGAGCCTCCTGCTCAACGGGCTCGTGGGTTGGTCCGTCCTCACCAACGCGGAATGCGTCGTGGGTCCAGATGAACTTCACGGGAAGTTCCATGAGGGCAGCCATACGAACGGCAGGCTTCATGTAGTCGGAGAATACGAAGAAGGTGCCGCAAGCGGGGATAACGCCGCCATGCAGAGCCATACCGATGCAGCAGCAAGCCATGGTGAGCTCGGCAACGCCAGCCTGGAAGAATGCACCACCGAAGTCGCCGCGTGTGATGGAGCGGGTCTGCTTCAGGAAGCCATCGGTCTTGTCGGAGTTCGAGAGGTCGGCCGAAGCGCAGATCATGTTCGGAACCTGCAGGGCGAGCTGGCTGAGGACAGCTGCCGATGCGCTACGGGTCGAGTCGTCGGCCTTCTGCTGAACCTTGCTCCAGTCGATGACAGGAGCCTTGCCGCTGAACCACTCCTTGAGCATATGAGCCTTCTCGGGATTCTGCTGAGCCCAGGCAGCCTTCTTGGCATACTTGGCATCCATGATCTTGCGGAGTTCGGCACGACGCTGCAGATACAGTTTCTTCACCTCGGGGAATACTTGGAATGGATCCTCGGGATCGCCACCCAGATTCTTGATGGTATTCACGTAGGCGTCGCCTCCGAGAGGTGCGCCGTGGGTCTTGCAGTTGCGCTCGTAGGAAGTGCCATCAGCCTTGAGGGCACCCTTGCCCATGATGCACTTGCCGATGATGAGGGTAGGCTGGCCCTTGGTAGCCTTGGCGATGTTGAGGGCGCCACGGATCTGTTCAACGTCGTTGCCGTTGATCTCGAGCACCTTCCAGCCCCAGGCACGATACTTGGCAGCAGTATCTTCCGAAGAAACGACAGAAGTCTCGGTGGAGAGCTGGATGTCGTTCGAATCGTAGAACATGACGAGGTTGTCCAGACCGAGGGTACCGGCGATGCGGCCTGCGCCCTGCGAGATCTCCTCCTGAACGCCACCATCGGAGATATATGCATAAATGGTCTGGTCCATGATTCCACCGCCGAGGAGTGCATCGAGATGCTTGGCAGCAATGGCAGCACCCACAGCGAAGCAGTGACCTTGACCGAGAGGACCTGACGTATTTTCGATACCACGGTGACGAACCTCAAGTTCCGGGTGACCAGTCACGGGAGAACCCCACTGACGAAGGGTCTGAAGCTCATCGGTAGTGAACTTGCCAGCCAGGCAAAGCTGTGCATAAAGCATAGGAGCCATGTGACCTGGATCGAGGAAGAAGCGGTCGCGGCCTTCGTAAGCCATGTTCTTTGGATCGTACTCCAGGAACTCGCTGTAAAGTACATTGATGAAGTCAGCACCGCCCATGGCGCCACCTGGGTGTCCACTCTTGGCCTTCTCGACCATAGCAGCAGCAAGGATGCGAATGTTATTGGCAGCCTTGTTCATTAACTCAATCGAATTGTTCATTGCATGAAAATTAGATGATTATTGGTAATTGGTAGAATATGTCGTTGAAATGACGTTTATTTCGGGGCAAAGATAATGATTTATTTCGTATAAACAAAATAAAACGCACCAAATTTTCAAAATTGATGCGTTTTTTTATTTTTTTTGTCTTTTGACATGCTAAGGGCAATTACTTTGGCGCCTTCTTTTCATACACGTACCAGCAGAGGGGCAGGTAAACGAGGTTGGGCAGCCACACGGCGAGTATCACACTCATTGCCCCGTTCACGGCAAACGAAGAGCTCACCGTCTGGAAGAGGATGTAGGAAAATGCCAGCACCAGGCCGATGCCCAGGTTGATGCCCATTCCGCCGCGAATCTTCTTCGACGAAAGGCATACGCCCAGAAAAGTCAGGATGAACGAGGTGGCTATGGCTGCGTAGCGCTTGTGGTACTCGATCTCGTATTCCTTGATGTTGCCTACGCCTCGGCTGCGCTGCTTGTCGATATATTCCTTCAGGGCAGGGGTGGTGAGCTTCTCCATGTCCTTCGTGCCTACGATGATGTCTTCGGGCGCCACATGCACCACGGTGTCGATGGCATAGCCCTCGGTGATGGTTTCGCCGCGTTCGGTGATGTCGCGAATCTTGTAGTTGGTAAGGTGCCAGGTGTCATCGCCCTGCCAAGAGGCGCGGTCGGCGGTGAGGCGTGAGACGAGCTGTGTGCCCTCGAATTTCTCGAGTGCAAAGCGATAGCCCGTCTGGCTGTCGCGGTCGAACGAATAGAAGAAGGCCACTTCGCCGGGAGCCACCATGAACTGGTTGTTGTACTGCGTTTTCTTGTCCTTGTCCTTGTAGTATTGCTTGAGCAGGGCCAGGCGCGGCACGGAAGTGACCGGAATGACCCAACTGTTGAGTGCAAAGGTGAGCAGTCCCAGGAAAAGGGCCGAAAGCATATAGGGTCGAAGCAGACGGTTGAACGAGATGCCCGTGGCCAGCATGGCGATGATTTCGGAGTTGCCGGCCAGCTTGGAAGTGAAGAAGATGCAGGCTACGAAGATGACGAGTGGCGACAACATGTTTGCCATATAGGGAACGAACGTACAGTAGTACTTGAAAATGGCAAAGGTGGGCGCCTCATGCTCCGCAAAGTTGTCCATCTTCTCGTTGTAGTCGAGGACCACAGCGATGGCCATGATGAGCAAAATTGCGAAGAAGAAGGTGCCCAGGAACTTCCTGATGATGTACCAATCGATCTTCTTTAAAGACATTCGAACCTTTCTTAACCTTTCGAACCTTTCTTAACCTTCAATTAATCTTCGTCCTCGTCGTCAACGATGCCGGCGGCACGCTTCAGGCGTTTGCGCTCCAGTTCGTCAAGCACAATCTTGCGCATGCGAATGTTGTGGGGCGTTACTTCTACATATTCGTCGGCCTTGATATACTCCAATGCCTCTTCGAGGCTGAATACCTTCGGCGGGATGAGTGCAGCCTTCTCGTCGCTCGACTTCGAACGCATGTTGGTGAGTTTCTTCGACTTGGTGACGTTGACGGTGAGGTCCTTGTCCTTGGCGTGTTCGCCCACTACTTGTCCGGCATAGACCTCATCCTGCGGGAAGATGAAGAACTTGCCGCGGTCCTGCAGCTTGTCGAGAGCGTATGCAAAGGCGGTGCCA
>JAEEUA010000277.1 GCA_016286775.1 Bacteroidales bacterium | reverse complement strand
GGCATGCAAGGAGGCCGAGGCCTATCACGGACCATCCCGCATCATCGCCTACGCTCCCTGTATCAACCACGGCTTGAAGGCCGGCATGGGCAAGTCGCAGGCTGAGGAGGCCAAGGCCGTTGAATGTGGCTACTGGCAGCTGTGGCGCTTCAACCCAGAGCTCGAAGCTCAGGGCAAGAACCCATTCATCCTCGACTCGAAGGAGCCTAACTGGGACAAGTTCCAGGACTTCCTCAAGGGTGAGGTACGCTATGCTTCCGTCATGAAGCAGTTCCCAGCCGAGGCTGGCGAGCTCTTCGCAGAGGCAGAGCTGATGGCCAAGAAGCGTTATCAGACCTACGTTCGCCAGACCAAGCTTGAGTACTAATCAATCTTTGGTTACATAACAACGAGCGCGTGCCCTTCGGGACACGCGCTTTTTTGATGGTTTGCCTGAATGTGTGCGATTTGTCTGCAAAAATTCCTTTTGGGGCCCTCAATGGATAATTATGAGTCGAAATCTACAATAAAATCCTTCTAAATTTGGAAAATACAAATCTTTTCCCTATATTTGCATCGATTATCGTTCATATAGCAACGGTAATCACGGTATAGACTTAGACTATAATACTTATGAGCCTCAGATATAGGATCTATAATCTCATCGAGCCGAGGAAAGAAAACCCGATTTCACGGGCGTACGACTGGTTGATGCTGATTGCCATTGCGGTGGGCATCTTTCCATTGATGTTCCGTGAACATTATCGCATCTTTTTCTTTTTTGATGTGTTTTCCGGCTTTTGCTTCATTATTGATTATGTCTTGCGCTGGATTACAGCAGATATTCGTTCGGGCAAGCAAAGAGCCGCAGACTTCCTGATTTATCCATTCACCCCAATGGCGATCGTCGATCTGCTGTCGATTTTGCCTACGATCAATCTTCTCAATCCGACCTTCAAGGTTATGCGCGTGTCGAGACTGCTGAAGCTGCTTCGCGTCATCAAGGTCATCCGGTACTACGAGCCGCTGGAGATCATCATGGCCGTTATTCGCAAGCAGAAGAGGATCCTCTATACGGTTCTTTCGTTGTCCATCTTCTATGTTTTTCTGACTGCTCTCATCATGTTCAATGCCGAGGAGGAGAGATTGTTTGACGACTTCTTTGATGCCTTTTATTGGGCGGCCTGTACGCTGACCACGGTCGGCTATGGTGATATCTATCCGATATCGGATGTCGGTAGAATCATCAGCATCATCTCGTCGATGGTCGGCATAGCCATCATTGCACTTCCTTCAGGTATTATAACCGCCGGCTACATGGATGAGTTGAGAAGCCGGAAGGAAAAGAAATCCACTAATTAAGAAATGCGTTCAAGATACTTCTCTTCCTCGGTCCAGTCCTTGTAGGGATGCCTGGCGAGCGCATTGTTGCGATAGCGTCGATCGTGCGAAACTTCGACACCAATCCAATCGGGGATTTCAAACTGTGCCTCTTCGCAGGGGATTTCAATTTCTGCAAGGATGAGCCCTTCGTTATCGCCATGAAAGACATCCACTTCCCAGAACAGACCTTCGATGGGCGTGCCGTCGGGGAGCTGTGCCTTGACGTTCGGTATCACGTAGCGCGTCTTCTCAACTTGTGGCTTCTCACACAGCAGGTCGAGCATCTGGATGGCATCGGCTTCGGGGATGGGATATTCGAACTCATGGCGAGTGAGATTGACTGCATGATCCTTGAAGGTGACGAATCCCTGCTTTCCGGCGATGCGAACGCGGACGGTCATGCCATTGCGTGTGGGGATGTAACCCTGGCGATAGAGCGTGCCTTGACCGAGTTCCTTGAAGCATTCGGATGTGACCAGATATTTGTGTTCGATTTCTTGTGCCATATTTGTATTATTTTGCCATTTTTTAAAGTTTTTCGGATAAATAAAGTTGGAATTATATGTTCTTTAACATGTTTCGATACTTTTCTTGCAAAAATATTTGGTAATGTATGAGAAAAGTGTTATCTTTGTACCGTTAAAAAGAAAACAAAACCATCTTTATAATCTTAAATTTTCCATATTAGACTAACACATGAGGTCCTGATTCGTGAGAGTCGGGACCTCATTATCATTTAGGCTTGAGTATGGATTGAACATCTTCCTTGATCTTCCGTATTTCCTCGTACTCGTCGAAACAGAGTTCCTTGAGCATCTCTTTTTCGAACTTGCGATGGAGTCTTACACCGATGCGGACAACGGTGTCGTAGAGCTGGTGGCCGCGAACAAAGAGGTAACAGTTGTCACGGCGTACGCCCATGGCATTGCAACGCGCCTCGAACCACGTGTTATCGGCATCCGGATAGGAGCGCTTGAGGTGGGCGAGGAACTTGTGGCAACGCATCTTGAGAACCCGGAGCACAGAAAGGCCATTGTTCTCGGCAGCATGAGCGCCGACAGGGAGCGTGATGAGGCGGTGGAACGTGCCTTGTGGAAAAGCTTCCGGACTGACTTCGCGAAGGTAGAGCTGCCAGACCATCAGCGGATAGACCTGTCGTGAATAGGTCTCGAAGAAGTATTTCCAGTCGAACCGGGTATCCTTTCGTGCTGTCTCACCTTCATTCAGGTCATCCATATCGGCCTTGGGATCATCGTCGCCATCGAATTCGAAGGTATCGTTTGCAGCATCTTCCTGCTCTGACGGCTTCGCCTGCATCTGTTGCAGTAACTCGGCTTCGGGACTATTCTCGTCAAAGGGTTCTGCATTCGGTACATCGGCATCGGTCACACGCTGGCAGTTCTTCCAGAAGCAGAAGTGATTCTCGAAGGAGTAGGTATAGGTCTGAAGGATAAAATGCTTCGCATCGATGTCGGGCTCTTCGCTGAGATAGCGATAATCCGAATCAATGGCAATCCAGAAATGACGGTCGAGGAAGTCGCGGTATTGCAGGCATTGGGTACAGCCGCTGGTTATGTTTCCGTTGATGCTTCGACTACCCGAGATAAAACGGAATTTTCCCTGGGGATAGGCATCGTGGAGCACCTTCCACCAGAAGACCTCATCGTTCTTGTTCTCGATATGAACGGCAGCTGTGCCACCGCGCAAGCGAAGCTCCGCCTTGAATCGTTTGGCGGCACTTTCGTAGAATGCATGCTTTTCGGCATTTGAATAATGTGGCCTTGGGTCAAGGTTCATGGGATTTTAGGATTAGATGGAAACCGATGGATCATCCCGCCAGGATGATGTTGTGCTGCTCAGCTATCTTTCGCATATTCAGGATTGCGTAGCGAACGCGGCCGAGCGCCGTGTTGATGCTGATTTGCTTGACGTCGGCAATTTCCTTGAATGACATACCCTTGTAGTAGCGCATCACGATGATCTCCCGCTGGCTATTGGGCAGGTAGTTGATCAGACGGCGCACGTCCTGCTTGATCTGATGGTCGGTCATCTGGTCCTCGAAGGAAGGGTCACACAGATCCTTGTTGTTGAAGATGTCGTAACCGGCTTCAGAGGGATTCACAAACTGAGCATACTGCTCCTGACGGTAGAGG
>JAEEUA010000276.1 GCA_016286775.1 Bacteroidales bacterium | reverse complement strand
TCGGCTGCGGAGGTGTAGGCACCGTAGCAGCGCACAAGTTGGCCCAGAACGCCGACGTGTTTACCGACATCTGTATTGCCAGCCGCACCAAGAGCAAGTGCGACGCCACAGCCGAGGCCATCCGTGCCAAGGGCTATAGCAAGAATGGCGTGGTAGCCAACATCACTACCGCACAGGTCGATGCCGACAATGTCCCCGAGCTCGTAGCACTCATGAAGGAGTTCAAGCCCGAACTCTGCATCAACCTCGCCCTTCCCTATCAAGACCTCACCATCATGGATGCCTGCCTCGAAGCTGGTGTCAACTATATGGACACCGCCAACTACGAGCCCAAGGACGAGGCACATTTCGAGTACAGCTGGCAGTGGGCCTACCGCGAGCGTTTCGAGAAGGCTGGTCTCTGCGCCATCCTCGGCTGCGGTTTCGACCCGGGCGTGACCTCCATCTTCACCGCTTACGCTGCCAAGCATCACTTCAAGGAGATCCAGTACCTTGACATCGTCGATTGCAACGCAGGCAATCACCACAAGGCTTTTGCCACCAACTTCAACCCCGAGATCAACAACCGCGAGATCACCCAAAAGGGCCTCTACTTCGAGAACGGCAAGTACATCGAGACCGAACCGATGGAGATCCACAAGCCCCTCACCTACCCGGGCATCGGCCCCAAGGAGTCCTATCTGCTCCACCATGAGGAAATCGAGTCGCTCGTCATCAACTACCCCACCATCAAGCGTGCGCGCTTCTGGATGACCTTCGGCCAGCAGTATCTCACCTATCTCGACGTGATCCAGAACATCGGCATGTCGCGCATCGACGAGATTGAATACAAGGCACCCCTTGCCGACGGCTCAGGCGATGCCGTGGTCAAGATCGTGCCTCTGCAGTTCCTCAAGGCCGTGCTGCCCAATCCCAAGGAACTCGGCGAGAACTACGACGGCGAGACCTCCATCGGCTGCCGCATCCGGGGTATCGGCAACGATGGCAAGGAGCACACCTACTACGTCTGGAACAACTGCAGCCACCGCGAGGCATATCTCGAAACCGGTATGCAGGGCGTGAGCTACACCACCGGCGTGCCTGCCATGATTGGTGCTATGATGTTCCTCAAGGGCATCTGGAGCAAGCCCGGTGTCCACAACGTCGAGGAGTTCGATCCCGATCCGTTCATGGCCGAGCTCAACATCCAGGGCCTCCCATGGCATGAGGAGCACGACGGCGATCTTGAACTCTGATCTTTCTTTTCTATCACGAATTAGAGAATTTGAGAATTATTTTTTGTGTCCCCCATAATTCGACACTTAATTCTCTAATTCGATAATTCGTGATAAAAAATATATCATCGTGACAAAAAACGCCCCCGAAACTTGATGGTTTCGGGGGCTATTCTTTTGTCTTTTAGCGAGCGCTTAGCGCAGACGTTCAAGGCTCTTGAGCAGAGCGATGTCGAAGATAACGCCACGTGCAGCCATAATCAAGGCGAAGATGCTGACAGCGGGCATGACGAGCATCATGATGTTGTAATGCACATCCACCACGCCGCCCTGCGAGAGGGCTGCCACATCGCTCTTCAGACGCGAGCACTCCCAGAAGAAGAGGCCGTAATACAGCACATTGAGCACTATCGTGTAGATGAGCACCCGCAGCTGCACCTTGCGCTTCTTATAAAGGAAGATGTTGACAAGCGGAAGAGCCACCATCAAGAGCAGCACGATGAAGAGTTCCCACACCATACGGTCAGTCTCAAATCCCTTTGTTGCACACACCAGACCCAAAGAATTCAGTTCGAAGGTGGCCTCTGGTATTGCAAAAGATGCCAGCCAGAAGAAGTGCATCGTAAGGATGGCAATCACACTGGCCAGCATATAGATGGTCTGTACGCGCTGTATCATAGCTTTAGAAACGCTGCGAGCCGACCTGCTCGTCCTTGTTCTGGTTCAAACGCCAATAAACGTTGCCTTCCGAATACTCCTGGGTAGCGATGAGAGTCGGTTTGGGCAGCTTCTCATAATAGCGGCTGATCTCAATCTGTTCACGGTTCTCCGAAACCTCCTCCAGGTTGTCGTTGTTGGTGGCAAATTCCTGCAGCTTCTTGTCCAGGTCATGCTTCATTTCACTGGCAATCTGGTTGGCACGACGAGCGATGATTTCCACCGTCTCGTAGATGTTGCCGGTATCCTCGCACAAGGCGATGATGTCACGCGTCACAGTGTTGCTTGGCGCATTGGTCTTCTTATAATCCATTTATTCCGTTATATTAATTGGTTTCTAAATAATTGTTCTTTCAAATTCTCTATCAATAATCCCGAATTAGCAAGTTACCGAATTAGCATAAAAAATTCCCTAATTCTCTAATTCGTGATAAATGAAAATCTTGATCAAAATAATCAGTCGATGTAAGCAGCGAGCTTCTTCTGGATTCGCTCGTTGAGTTTGTTCACCTCCTTCGAATACTTTCCCTCAGGATAATCGTTGATGAAGGTGTAGTACTCATCCGAAGCCTCACGCAGACGATCCTCGGCCTTCTCGTCAATCGAGTTCATCGCGGCCTCATAGCGAGCGCGGAAGATGATGTAGGCCAGATCCTCGCGATACTTGCTGTAGGGATATTCATTCTGGGCATTGCGGGCGGTGATGACAGCCGACTCATAGTTGTTGCCCATGTAGCTGCCGAGATTCAGATAAAGCTTAGCGCTCAGGTACTCCTTGTAGCAGAGCTTGTCGGTCAGTTCCAGTCGCATGATGGCAGCGCTGTCAGCCAATGAACTATGTGGATAGACATCAACAAACGAGTCAATCTCCTTGATGGCACGGCGCGTGATCTCCTGATCCAGACGGGCATCGGGCGAATCCTTGTAGTCACCATAGGCCACATTGAAACGCGACTCCATCGCATGCTGACCTCTTGGGTAGTTGTTGGCATAACGAACGAAATACTCGCCGGCCGAAAGATAGTCCTTCTGCTTGAAATAGCTCATGGCGAGGAGCCACAGCGCATTCTCGGCTTCTTCGGTGCCACGGTAGATCGGAACCACATCTGACAGCAGCGTAGCCGCCTTCGCATATTTACCCTGCTCGTAATAGATCTTGGCGTAGTCGTATTTCTCGTCGGGGTCATTGCTCTTCAGCAACTTGTTGTATTCACCGCACGAGCAGAGAGCAACGAGGCTGAAAGTCAGATATAAAACGATATGCTTGATTCTCATTTTGCGATAATTATCGAATTTGGCCGCAAATATAGTCATTTTCTGCAACATGACCAAATATTTTAAGCATTACTTGACATTTCATCCCGATTTTTCGGATTATTTAAGGTTCGACATGACATTTTGCAACGACAATAAAGCACTCCGACCGTTGTCGAAGTGCTCTACACACACATATTATTTACAAAAAACCAAACCTTCTTCGGAAGTTACATTGCCTGATTACGATTATCCATGATCATGGCACCAATTCTCAATGCTACAGAAGCAGAGATTGCGAGGGTGATGAATGCGATAGCGATCATAGTA
>JAEEUA010000065.1 GCA_016286775.1 Bacteroidales bacterium | reverse complement strand
CCTCCTTTTACAAATTTGCGGCGCAAAGGTAGCGAGAGTTTTTCTTCGTTCCAACTCTTTTCATGATTTTCTTCCTCGGATGTGGCGACAGGTGGCCGAAACTGCGACAGACACGAAGAGCCCCTTCCGGATTTGTCGCTTCCGAAGGGGGCTTGATGGGGATTTCAGGTATTTTTGGATGCAGGAATGGCCTGCTGGGAATCGGATCAGTTCAGTCTTCTGAGGAAATCCACCTCCACGATGCGAAGTTCGCCCTTCACCTTGTCGCCGTCGGCGCTCTTGTAGAGGTCGAGTTCCCCTGCGTTGGGGGCAGCCAGTTCGACAATCTGTCCGAAGGCTTCCTTGTCGGTGGCCGAACCCACCTGTCGGATGGTGTAGGTCCGGGCCTCGACGGGCTGTTCGATGGGGAGCTCCACGTAGCCGAGCGACTTGGGTGTCTCGCCCTTCCAGACGAGTGTCTCGCCCGCATAGATCTCGAGGGGATAGCTGCGCTGGCGCCATCCGGTCAGCTTCAGGCTGATCTGGTCGATGGCTGCGGGGCGGTCCAGGGTATAGGTGATCCACGCGGTCGAGAGGCGTCCGTCGTTGCGCCATTCGCTCAGTTCGTTGTCATCGAAGCTGCACTTCGCCTCCCCGGAATGGGTGCCTGCTTCGGCCGAAGCGATGCCGATGGTCTCGAACCGGTCGGTGTAGGAGGGGGTCAAGGGTGTTTCGCCGCGGTCGAGCCGGCAAGGTAGGGCGGCACCCGCGATGTAGGTGCTGAGGCCCGCATTCACCTCGCCGGGCACGGGGCGTGTCTGCCAGCTCACTTCGGCGCTTGTCCATTCGCGGTTGGTCGAAGCGCCATTGCCGCTCCATCCCGAAGGATTGGGCCCGACAATCGACGAGGCAGCCCGTTCGCCGCTGCTGGTGCCTGCTGCGCCCAGTCCGCGTGCCGAGGCCGTGACGCGCACGGTGCCCGGTGTGGTGGTCGAACGCACCAGGATACGGTTCACGCCGCATTCCACGGGCAAAGTCTCCGCCAGGATGTAGTTGTCGAAGTCCGGGCTCTTGGCAATGCCGCCCCGGTATTCGGCGGGTCCCTCCACCTTCCATGTGATGAGGTGGTTGTCGGTGGGGCAGCGACGTCCCTCCTTATCCACCACCTCCACCTGCACGAGTGCCATGTCGGCACCATCGGCAACCATCCCGTTGGGGCTTTCGACGAGGGTGAGCTGCAGGTGGTCGGCAGGTCCGGTGGTCTCGATGCTGTCGCAGCTGCTGGCCGAGGTGCCCGAAAGGTCGCTGTAGCCCACGGCACGGATTGTGCCCGGCACGAAGGTGACGTTCTGGAAGGTGTGCAGGAAGCGATATTCGGCTTGTGTGCTGCGCGCCACCAGGCTGTCGTTGATCAGCAGATCCACCACGGGGTCGGTCGAGACCACGTAGATGTCCTTCCTCACTCCCTCGGGATAGTTCCAGTGGCCCATGATGTGGGTGCGGCTGTAGTCGATGTCCACCCAGCTGTTCCACATCACCTGGTCGGCATAGAACCCTTCCTTCTCGATGCGCATGGGGTCCACCACGCCCGAGACGCGGTAGCTGAACTCCGAGCGTCCGTGGGTGTTGGTGTCCGAAAATATGATCTTCACGCCGCCCGCGCTCACGCGCCGTCCCTGTCCGGGGCGCTGCACGTAGTAGTCGTACCAGCGCCGGATGTGCTCGATGGCAAGCTCGTCCGAATTGTGGTTGTAGATGTCGGCAGGCGCCTTGCGGTACCAGGGTCCTGCGCCCTCCTGATGGAAGGGGTACGAATAGTTATCCCAGTACTGGCGATAGCCCTCGTCGCGGCAGTACTCCATGGCCCACATCGGGTGCTTGCCGCTCTTGTTGATGTAGAGCATCTCGCCGCCATATTCCGCCTCGTCGATGTCGAGCATCTCGCGGCTGCCGATGGCACGTCCGCCATAGGGGTCCAGGCGGTCGCGGATCTGCTTCAGCTCCACCATGTGTTCGCGGCTGATGCTCTCGTTGCCGCCCTCGTAGAAGAGGATCGACGGGTTGTTGCGGTTGTAGAGGATGGCATCGCGCATCAGTTCGCAGCGCTGTTCCCACTGGCGTCCGCTGCAGTCCTTCTCGGCATCGCCGGCAGGCATGGCCTGGATGAGGCCCACGCGGTCGCACGATTCGACGTCCTGCTTCCAGGGAGTGACGTGCATCCAGCGCACCAGGTTGCCGCCCGAACGCACCATCAGGTCGTTCGAATAGTCGCTCAGCCAGGCGGGGACGCTCATGCCCACGCTGGGCCATTCGTTCGAAGTGCGCTGCGCGTAGCCGTGAATCATCAGCACGCGGTCGTTGAGCCACACCTTTCCTTCGGCGAAGCGTGTCTTGCGGAAGCCCGTGCGCGTCTCTACGGTGTCGAAGGTCCTGCCGCCTGCTACGAGGCTGGTCCTCACGTTGTACAGGTAGCCGTAGCCCCACGACCAGAAGTGCATGCCGCTGAGTCTGCGCGAGGCACCGACCACGGCTGTATCACCCGCTGCAATCAGCTGCGAAGAGCCCTTGAATTTGCTCACCAGCCTGCCGTCGTTGTCCAGCACCTCCACCTGCAGGGCCACGCGCTGGGCCTTGTCCGAGGCGTTGATGACCTGCGATTCGGCATGCACCGTCACCTTGTGGCCCGCGATGTCGTAGTCCGTGCCGTAGATGTAGGTGCCCGTCGTGCCGAGGCCCGAATAGAGGGGCAGCGTCTGGTAGATGTCGCCCGCAACGTGCAGCCAGACGTTCTTGGGCAGGCCGCCGAAGTTGGCGTTGAAGTTCGAGTTGTTCCATTGGAAGCGCGTGTCCGTGCCGCGCTCGCGGTAGGTCCAGTCGTTGTCGGTGCGCACCTTCAGGACGTTCGCTCCCGCGTAATTTATATAAGGTGTCAGGTCGAAGCCGAAGGCCATCACGCCGTTCTCGTGCAGACCCAGGCGATGGCCGTTGATCCACACCTCGGCGGCCTGGCGTGCGCCCTCGAATTCCACCAGGACGTGCTTGCCCGCGTCCGAATCAGGCAGCGTGAACGTCTTCCGGTACCAAACCTCGGCATCGGGATGCTGCCGTATCTCGACCATGAACGAATAGTCCTCGTTCCAGGCGTGGGGCAGGGTGACGTTCTCGGCCTCGGCCGTCGGATTTGTGTCGGGGTCGGCAAATGTGATGTTCCAGTCGGCGTTGAAGTTGTAGCGCTGGCGCTGTGCCTCTGCCGTTGTGAGCGCACAGATCGCCACGAGTGTGATGAGCGATTGTTTCAGCATAGGAGTGTGTTTATATATTCTGTTTGTCCAGGTCATAAGCCCTTGTTATGTCGCGGCCGTGCTTGGCCGCCCCGTGTCTTTTTTCGCAAAGATGAAAAACCCGCCGCAAAGATACGATTTTCTTTTCATTTTGCCGCATAATCCGCCCCACAAAATCGGAATTCGTACAATGTTGAATGCGTTTCGTACTTTTTTCCATCTCTTTTCTTGCACCATTCAAAGAAAAACCCTATCTTTGCATCGAAAAACAGTATTAACTCAAAACAATTCACAACATGAAAAATTCTCTTTGGGCACTGATCCTGGGTATTGGAGTAGCCCTCGCAGGTTACTTCATCTATTGTGGCATCGACCATATTGCCAACAAGGACCGTCATGTTACCGTCAAGGGCCTGTCCGAGCGCGAAGTCATGGCCGACAAGGTCACCTGGTCGCTGTCCTACAACGTCGCAGGCAATGCGCTTGAGTTCCTCTACGAAAGCCTCGAACCCAAGCAGGACAAACTCATCAAGTTCCTCAAGTCTAATGGCGTCAAGGAGGACGAGATCTTCCTCGATGTACCATCCGCCGAGGACCGCTCCTCGTGGTACAACTGGAACGAGAAGAAGGACGTCATGGCACGCTTCGTCGTCACCGGCCGTCTCACCATCGTTTCGTCCGACGTCGAGAAGATCATGACCCTTCGCATGAAGCAGCTCGATCTGCTCAAGCAGGGTGTGCTCCTCGACAACAGCTACTGCAGCTACGAATACACCGGCCTGAACGAACTGAAGCCCGAGATGGTCGAAGAGGCCACCAAGAACGCACGCATTGTGGCTCAGAAGTTCGCCGAAGATGCCGGAGCTACCCTCGGTAGCATCTGCACCGCACGCCAGGGCCAGTTCGAGATCGAGAGCGACGACGTCATGCCCCACAAGCGCAAGGTGCGCGTTGTCACCACCATCGAGTACTACCTGAAGTAATCCCCCCGATTCTTCCAGGTGTCCCTATCGCAAGCGAAAGGCCTCCGTCCGAAGGTTCCCTTCACTTGCGATTCTTTTTGTTCACGTTCTTCCCTTTCTAAGTAACTGTCTTGACCTGCCTTTCATGCTAATAATTCATGTAAATTCATGATAATTCGCGTTAAGAAAAAAGACACATAGAATTATCGTAAATTTTGGTTACATACTTATAATTCAAAATGAAAAAGATTCTTTCAACGATGGCAGCCCTTGCGATGGCTGCCCTGAGTGCCCTCCTGTTATCGTCGTGCGAAGGCGATGACCCCGAGTTTGTCGATCCCACCCGTCCCATCGAGAACTGCATCAAGCCCGACTTCCTCCAGGCTGGCGACAAGGTAGCCCTCATCTCCCCCTCCTACTACACCCCGATGGAGAATGTCGAGAAGACCGCCGAAGTACTCCGCACGTGGGGACTCGTGCCCGTCATCGGCCCCAATGTCGGCAAGATAGTCGATGGGAAATATGCCGGAACCGTCACCGAACGCGTCAGCGACATCCGCTGGGCGCTCAGCGACCCCACCATCAAGGCTATCCTCTGCAACCGCGGCGGCTATGGCTCCATCCAGCTCATCAACCGCATCACGCTCGGCGAAATCAAGGCATCGCCCAAGTGGATCATCGGCTTCAGCGACATCTCCACGCTCCATGGCCTGTGGACCCGTGCCGGCGTGATGAGCATCCACGGCACCATGAGCTCGTTCCTCGCCAAGGGCGGCACCGATGTCACCAGCATCCTGATGCGCGACCTCCTCTTCGGCAACGTGCCGCACTACGAGCTGCCTGCCCACCCTCAGAACATCGAAGGCAAGGGCAGCGGCATCCTCGTCGGCGGAAACATCTGCACCTTCGTCCCCAACCTCGGCACGCAGGCCGATGCCACCAAGGGCGATAACCTCATCCTCTTCATCGAGGAAGTCGAGGAGTCGATGCACAACATCGACCGCCAGATGCGCATCCTGCAGATGAACGGCGTGCTCGACCGCTGCAACGGCATCATCCTGGGTGAGTTCACCGACTGCGGCACCGAATTCAAGGATGCCGACGGGCAGACCATCTCAGTCGAAGCCATGCTTCGCGAGCTGTTCGAGCCCTATCGCATCCCCGTGCTCTGCGGCTTCCCCGGCGGACATGGCGACGTCAACCTGCCCCTCGTGATGGGTGCCCCCGTCACCATCCATGTGCAGGAGAGCGGAGCCTCCATCGAGTTCGACATCCCCGGCAATTCGATCACGGTCAACACCGCCAACGTGACCGCACCCCGGACTCCCGCACCCGCCCGTCTTCGCATGGCAGGCAAGATCGAGTAAATGGGCGAATTTCTGCTGACATACACAACCTCGCAGTGGGCGCTTCTGGCGCTCACTGCCTTGCTTGTGGGCATGTCGAAGACCGGCGTGCAGGGCGTCACGCTGCTCGTCATACCCCTCATGGCGCTCAGCTTCGGCGCCAAGCCCTCCACGGGCCTCCTGCTTCCCCTGCTCTGCCTGGCCGACCTCTTCGCCGTGGCGCACTATCGCCGCGTAGCCAACTGGAGCTACATCGTCCGGTTGCTGCCCACTGCCATCGCTGGCTTCTTCGTGGCGCTCGCCGTCGATCATTTCGTGCCCGCCACCGAGTTCAAGAAGCTCATGGGCGCGTGCCTGCTCTTCGTGCTCATCCTGATGATGGTCACCGAGCTGCGTGGCAAGCAGAACATGCTCATCGACAAGTGGTGGTACGGGCCCCTGTTCGGTCTGCTGGGCGGCTTCACCACCATGATCGGCAATGCCGCCGGTCCCGTGATGGCCATCTACCTGCTTTCCACCAGGATGCCCAAGATGAACTTTGTGGGCACCAACGCCTGGTTCTTCCTCGTGGTGAATCTGCTGAAGGTGCCGCTGCAGATCTTCGCCTGGCACAACATCACGCTCCACACCTTCGCCGCCGACCTCTGCTGCCTTCCCTTCATCTTACTGGGCGGACTGCTGGGCCTGCGTCTCGTCCGTTGGCTGCCCGAAAAGGTCTTCCGCCGCTTCATCACCGTGGTCACCTGGATCTCTGTCATCCTGATGCTCTTTGGATAGTCTTTATCACAGGTTTCGAAGCAAGGAGCCTATCTCTTCCCTTAGCTTGAAGAACCCATCCGACTGCTCAAGCGTCTGCTCGTCCATGTAGAGGCGCTTGTTCACCTCGATCATCAGCGAATGGTATCGGATGGGCACGTCGAAGGTCTTGCTGTTCGAGAAAGGTTCGTTGATGCCCACCTTGTAGCCCAAGGATTTGAAGTATTCGACGATATTCCCGATGACGGTCTGGTCGGGGCGTGTCACATCCTCGTTAAAACCAATGCAGATATCAATGTCGGGCGGAGTGGGATTCAACAGGTTCGGCAGACTGGAGAAGCTGTGGCAGTCGATCAGCAGCGAGTCGTCGCCACATCTGAAAAGTTGTTTGGCAACCTCGGCATGAAAGTCCACATAGTGTTCAAAGGCCACTTGTCTTGATCCGAAGGTTCGTAACGCGACCGAAAGACCATCGCCGGTCGGAACCTCCCTGAAATAGCAGAAACCCAGTCCCTTCATCTCCAAAGGGTCATTCATCAGTCGTTCCACGTCGCAGAATAGGCGGCAATAGGGGAATACGGCGTGGCTGATTTGTTCGGACAGCCCTTTCGGAACGAAAAGTTCATCCGTATAGTAGTCAATCAGAAGTCTCTCGTCAAAGTCCAGGTCATCGAACGAGAAACGGGATTCGCGCGGGAATAGGGTAGAGGAATGAGGTACGTGAAGGAGCAATTGTTTTTTCTGTCCCATGTTTTTGTTGTTATTAAATCGTTAAACCTAAAGTTGCAATCATCTTGTGGGCTTAACAACTACATTGGGAAGAAAAAGAAAATCCCTACATGCATTATCTGCACATAAGGAAATCTATATCTCTGAGCTGAATGAGTTTTTTGGCGTATAGCCCACATCTGCTTTCGCTCGCCACCGTGGCTTCTGGTTTTGCTCGTAGCAAAAGCTCGGTTGGCACGCATTGCTGCGTTCTTGATGTAAATTTCCGAATGCTCAAACCATTGAGTTCTTCAATTCGGATGCAAAGATAAGACTTTTTGGCGAGATATCCAAATTTTCCGCTGTTTTTTCGGTTATGGTGAAACAGGAAATTGGGAGAAACAATAAAAGCAATAAACGATAAAAGCAATAAAAGCAATTTTTTTTGACTAAATTGCGAAAAGAGGCACACAACGAATTCGGCGTGCCTCTTTGTGTATGGGTGTTTCTCTACAGATAACGCGGATTCTGCATGGCCGAACAAAATAATCCGTTAAATCTGGGTAGAGAGAAAAAATCGAGGAAGCACTCTGACGGCCGACAGGGTACTTCCTCTTTTTGCGCAAGTATTGTGACGGCCGTCAGAGTATTTGCTGCGATAGGATGGAGTACTACAACGGGCGACAGAGTACTTGCTCCGATTGGAGAATGACCTTTCTTGGCCAGGATTGGTCATGCCGCGGCTGGATAAAGCACTCTGACGGGCGACAGAGTACTTGCTACAACTGCGGAAATACGCTCACGGCCGACAGAGTATTTCCGCAATTTGCGCAAGCATCGTGATGGCCGACAAAGTACCCGATGCGACTGGATGGAATACCCTCACGGCCGACAGAATACCCGATGCTTCAGGATGGAATACTCTATCGGCCGTCTGAGTACTTGCCACAACGGCGGAAATACTCTGTCGGCCGACTTGATTCTTCCTCGATTGGAGATTTGTTAGAACACGAATCGCACACTCTACACGAATAGGTTTTCTTTATATAACGAACACGGGCTGTGCAGCAAAATCTGTGTATTTTTCTGTGAGCCCTTTTACCTACAGGGAAGCTGCGGCCTGGACAAGTTGTTCGCCGAGACCGATGGTGTAGCCTTCGGAGAGGAAGACGACGCGGTTGAAGGTGTCGGCGATGATGAAGATGGGGAGGGTGCCGTTGAGGTGCATGCCGGTGCAGAGCTCGTCGAGGATCTGATGGTCGATGTCGGTGCCGAGTGCGACGTGCTGCAAGCCGTCCAGCTTGTCGAGGGCTGTGGCTTCCTGTTCGTTGCGGGTGAGGAGGACGAGGGGGAGGCCGCTTTGGGCGAGGGCATCGCTGCAGGCGGCGAGGTCGCGTAGAGCATGGTCGGTGGGCTCGTTGCCGGGTGCGAGGATGCCGAGGATGTAATAGCCGCGTCCGGTGGTGGAGAGCAGCGAACGGGTGCCTTGCGTGCGGTCGTTGTATAGGTTCTCGCTGTTGAAGCTGCCGATGACCTGCAGTTCGGTTTCGGCTCGCCGGAGCACGAGGGGCAGGCGGGTGAGCTGACCGGGTTGGACGGGTGCGGCTTCGACATGAACGAGCACGGTGCCATTGGCGAGGCGGGTGCCGCTGACGAGGAGGTAGTCGCCGGCGTCGAGGGCGATGCCCTGCGCGTCCTTGCGACGGAGGGCGGGCGATGCCTCACCGAAGAGGGTGCGGTAGGTGTCGTCTTCGCCGTAGTTGAGCAGGACGGGCGTGCCATGCTGGAGCTGCGAGAGGGTGAAGTGGGTGTAGTATTTCGGATCGGGATTGTAGCGCGTGGGGGCGTAGGTGAGGAAGAGGGCACCCTGGGCAGAGGGACGAGATGGGCGACCAAACTTGGTCGCTACGGAAACAGACGGGGCGAAGTGGACATCGGTCCAGAGGGGGGTGGCCCCTAATTGGGCGACCTGCAGCTTGCGCGTCACGGGGTCGATGCGGGCGGGGATGCGGCAGGTGCGGGCGAGGGCGACGAAGAGGATGTCGCGCGAGGTGGCGTCGCAGCGCCGGCTGGTCCAGGCTCCGACGGGCGTCATGCGCAGCTGCTGCGGATTGCGGATGGTGTCGAGTTGGATGTTTTCGCCGATCCAGGCGACGAGTTGCTGCGGGTCGGCACGCCATGCCTCAGCCTGTTCGGGCAGGATGTGCCCGGCAAAGAAGGCCTTGTAGGGCCGGAGCTGCTCGTTGGCCACACGAGGATTCAGGACATACCGGACGTGGAAGTCGTCGAGGGCTTCGGGGCTTGCGGTGTCGATTCCGAAGAACGCATCGTCGAGCACGTCGGGCGTGACATCGCGCAGGTCCTTGGCGGTGAGCGCTTGGAGCAGCGATCGGCGCAGGGCGGGGGCAACCGTTCCTGCGGGGCGATGGTCGGGACGGAGGAAGGCGGCTATCACGGCATGGTTGCCGCGTGAGGCCTGGATGAGGGGATCGTCGGATGCGGGGAAGGTGGCGACGTAGGCATTGCGGAGCGAATCCTCGTAGGCTAAACGCGAGGTGTTGAGCGCACGTTGTTCGGGGGTGACTTCGGGCAACGTGTTTCGTTCGACGGGCGGCACGATGTCGAGGTCGAGGCTGTAGCGTTCGCCGGGATGATGACTGAGCGTGAGACGCAGCGTGTCGGGCCTGCCGATGCGGATCTTGCCGAAGCCATAGGCGTCACCCTTGTGTGCCCAGCAGAGGAGGTCACCCAGCCCGGCCTGCATGGATGCGATGCCCTGGGCATCGGTCTGTCGGCGGGCTACGGGGTAGAACTCGGCGTAGTTGTAGATCTTGAACTCCACCGTGGCATCGGGCACGGGACGCCCCTCGGCATCGAGCACCTGGACGCAGCTGCGGCCCGTGGGGGCATAGCGGCTGGTGACGTCGATCTCGGTGAAGCAGGCGTTGCGCTGCATCACTTCCTCGGGACCGTCGTAGGGTCCGAAGACCTTGGTGTGCATGAGCATGGCGCGGGAGGCGGGCTGGTTGAACCAGCCGAGGTCGAGGACGGGTTCGGGTTCGCAGGCGCCCAGGAAGTGCCATTCGCCATCGGCCCAGGCTTCGACCCAGGCGTGGTTGTCGTCGGTGTGTGCCCAGCGTGGGGTATAGACCTGGCGGGCGGGGATGCCGACGCTGCGCAGGGCGGCAACGAGCAGGGTGGATTCCTCGCCGCAACGTCCGTAGGCGGTGCGGAGGGTGGCAAGGGGCGAGGAGGTGCGTTCGTCGCTGGGCTGATAGGTGACGTGCTCGTGGCACCAGTGGTTCACTTCGAGGATGGCTTCGGACATGGTGAGGTGCCTGACGCGGTCCTTGAGCTGGGTATAGAACACCATGCGGCAGGTGTCGAGGTTCTCGTTGTTGACACGAACGGGCAGGACGAAGTGGCGCCATTCGCGCTGGGGGATGGTGGCGCCCCAGGGCATCTCGCGGCGTGCCTGCAGGGCGCAGTCGATGTTCTGGAGCCAGAAGTCGCGGCTGTAGTCCACGCTGTCGGGCAGGGGCATGGAGGCATAGAGAAAGGTGAGGGCCTCGTCGCGGGTGGTTTCGGGCGATGGGGCGCAGGCGGCGAGGGCGAGAAGGAGGGCGGTCAGGATCGGGAGGGACTTCATGGCGGGGCGGTTTGGGCGGCCGAGGATGGCCGCAACGGGGACATGGGCGAAAGGGGCGATGGTGGGCAGCCAAGCTTGGCTGCCGACAAGGACAAATGGGAACGAGGGGGCTTGGATTAGAGGGGGCTTATAGGGCGAGGAGGGCCTGGTGGACGAGGTGGGGATCGGTGGTCAGGAGGCCGCCTTGGAGGGAGCGGAAGGAGCCGTGGATCTCGGTGGCGCCGGTGGCGTCGAGGATAAGGCGGGCGTTGGCGGGGGTGACACCGGCACCGGGCATGACGATGAGGCGGCCGTGGGCCTGGAGGACAAGCTGACGGAGCAGGGGGATGCCGGCTTCGGCAGTGGGGGCTTGTCCGGAGGTGAGAAGGCGCGTGCAGCCGAGGGCGATGATGTCCTCGAGGGCCTGGAGGGGATGGCGCGCGCGGTCGAAGGCACGGTGGAAGGTGACGGACAGGCCCTGGGCGGCTTCGATGAGCCGACGGCAGCAGGGGAGGTCGATGTCGCTTTCGGGCGTCAAGGCACCGATGACCACGCCATCGGCTCCGAGCTGACGGGCGAGGCGGATGTCGCGGAGCATCGTGCCGGTCTCGGCTTCGCTATAGACAAAGTCGCCTTCGCGCGGACGGATGAGGACGTGGAGCCTCAGGCCTTCGATGCGGCGTGCGGCTTCGATGAGAGCGGGCGAGGGGGTGAGGCCGTCGAGCTCGAGGGCTGAGCAGAGCTCGATGCGATGGGCACCGCTCTGGGCGGCGGCTTGGGCGCTGGCGAGGTCGCCGGCGCACACTTCGAGGGTTGGCATGGGTGGGTGTTTTTGCGGCCATAGATGGCCGCGACGGGGACACGGGGAGCGCGGAGGGGGAAGGGCGGCCATAGATGGCCGCGACGAAGACACGGGGAGGGGCCGCGCGGAGGGGACGAAGAGGGGCCGCGACGGGGCTGCACGGAGAGGCGCAAGGGGCGGGTTAGAGGCCGCGGGCGAGCCAGATGAGCTCTTTGGCGGCGTTGATTTCCTTGAACTTCTTTTCGGCGGCGGCCTTGACGTCGTCGCCGAGGGTGGCTACCTTGTCGGGGTGGTACTGGAGGGCCATCTTGCGATAGGCCTTCTTCACTTCGTCGTCGGAGGCGTCGGGCGAGACGCCGAGCACCTTGTAGGCGTCCTCGATCTTGTTGGAGCCGAGGTGGAGGAGCTTGTCGACTTCGTCGGGACTGATGCCGAGCCAGGTGGCGATGTTGCGGATCTCATCGACCTCGCGCTGCGCTACGGTGCCGTCGGCCTTGGCGATTTCGCAGAGGAAGGCGATGAGCTGGAGGCGTTCCTCGACGGACATGGCGCCTGCTATCTGCTGACAGCACTGCTTGAGCTGGATGGTCCAGAGTGTCGTGCCCTGCTGCTTGTGGCGTTCGAAGAGACGGAGCAGGATCTCGTTGCCCTGGGTTTCGGCATCGGCTCCGAAGTTGTTGCGCAGGGTGCGCCGCACGTATTCCATCTCGGAATGCATGATCTTCTGGTCGGCCATGATGATGTGGGACGAGAGGAGGAGCAGGGAGAAGAGGTAGCTGTTGCGCTCGCCTTCCTGCTGGGTGCCGTGCTGCGAATAGGTGGTGCGACGGGAGCCACCGGTGCTGGTGCGCTGCCGGTAGCTGGTGCGTGGCCCGTTGTCGGTTTTTGCCACGTCAGTGCGGTTGCTGATGAAGTCATCGACGACGTAGCCGAGAGCATAGCCTGCGATGGCTCCGAAGAAGCCTCCTGAGAGTAGTCCAAGGAAGCCGCCAATCCATTTTGCGAAAGCCATTATTCAATTAACAATAAATAATTAACAAATAACAATTAACAGTTTGTCGGGGTCGGTGCAAATATACGCAAATTTTGCGAATATGCATCGATTTTGACAACGTTTCCGTGGAAAGGTGTGGGAAATGAGGATAGATGACAGATGGAGGTGATAAAAAGGAGGGTGGATAGGTGGACAAAAAAAAGGTGGGGAAAAAGGGAGGTGGGGAAAAAGAGGAGGGTAGAAGGAGGGGAACAAAAAGGGATGCGCCTGCGTGAGACACATCCCCCGATGTTTATGGTGGTATAAATAAGTGATGACAGCGGATTATGCCTTCACATTGGGCAATTCGAGTCCGAGGCCCTTCTTCTTATCGACAGCCTTGAGGATTAGACCGATGACGAGGGCTGCGACGCCGAGACAGGCGAGCATGATGAGGGGCCAGGTGTAGTCGTACTTGGTGGGGTCGGTGACGCCTTCGTTGGTCATGTCGAGCACCTTGCCGATGAGGAGCGGGAAGAGCCACAGGCCGATGTTCTGGATCCAGAAGATCAGGGCGTAGGCAGAACCGATGATCTTGGGTTCAACCAGCTTGGGCACGGAGGGCCACAGCGAAGCGGGAACCAGCGAGAACGACGAGCCGAGGACGAGGATGGTGAGGTAGGCCACGATGACACCGCCCACCTGGTTACCCTTGAACATGGGCAGGATGAAGGCGAAGGTGAGGTGGCAGGCAATGAGGAGCAGCGAGCCCAGCACGAGCATCGAGGCTGCCTTGCCCTTGTAGTCGACATATTTGCCGAGGATGGGGGTGATGCCCACGGCGAGGAGCGGGAAGACGGCGAAGATGGATTCAGCCGACTGGCGCATATAGCCCATGTAGCAATAGCTGATGAGGGCGATGATGGAGATGCAGAGCACGCCGTACTTGGTGTTCTTGTTCTTCATGAAGTTGAACATGAAGGCGGTTGCTGCAACGATGAGCATGACGACATACTGCACGATGGTGACCGAAGTGGAGGCCCAGAACGAGTCGGCGGGAACTTCGGAGAAGGTGAGGTTGCACTGCAGCATGTTGACGGCATACTTCTGGAAGGGGAAGATGGCGGAATAGTAGAGCACGCAGAGCAGCGAGACGAGCCAGAAGCCCATGCTGCTGAGGATCTTGCCGATGTCGCTCACCTTGAACGGATCGTCCTTCTCTTCGGCTTCGCCGGTCTGAGCGTCGAGCTTCTTATCCATGAAGAAATAGACGACGAACATGATGAGGGCGATGCAGAGGAGCACAACGCCGAAGGCTACGGAACGCGACACGTCGATGTGTCCGCCCAGCTTGGCGAAGAAGGGCGAGAAGATCATACAGGTGGCCACACCCAGACGAGCGAGGGCCATCTCGGAACCCATGGCGAGGGCCATTTCGCGACCCTTGAACCACTTGACGATACCGCGCGAGACGGTGATGCCGCCCATCTCGGCGCCGCAGCCGAAGATCATGAAGCCGCAGGCTGCCACCTTGGCCGAAGCGGGCATGCCCTCGTAGAAGGGCGAGACGCCGAGCTGTTCGAAGATGGGGATGTGGTTGAGGTTGTTGGTGAACCAGGTCTCCAGACCGCTGCCCATGAAGCTTTCGCTGATGGCATAGTACTTGATGAGGGCGCCTGCCAACATGACGGCACCGGAGAGGACTGCGGTGAAGCGCACGCCCATCTTGTCGAGGATGATGCCGGCGAAGATGAGGAAGAAGACGAAGACGTTGAGGAAGGTTTCGGAGCCCTGCATGGTGCCGAACGCCGTGGAGTCCCATCCACGCTCGGAGAGCATGAGGTCCTTGATGGGCGAAAGGATGTCCATGAAGATGTAGGCACAGAACATGGCGAGTGCCAGCAGGAGTAGCGCGGTCCAGCGCAGGGCGGCGGAGTCGCGAAGGGTCTTGAGTTGAGTGGTCATAGATTATTTTGAAATGTTAGGAGCGAAAGGGGGCGGCCAAGGATGGCCGCGACGGGGACACGGGGGGGACGGAGGGCGGCCATAGATGGCCGCGGCGGGGACACGGGGGGACGGAGGGGCGGGCTGGGCTTACTTTCGGCGGCGGGCGGAGTGGGCTTTGCCGGTGGTTTCGATGCGGGTGTCGAGGTCGTCTTCCTTGGCTTCCTTGGCTTCTTCGACGGCGGCCATGTCCACTTCGGCCTTGGTGCGGCGATTCCTGCGGTCGGCATCGGAGGAGGTGCTGGCGGGTTCGCCACGGCGGGCACGACGTTCGGCACGGCGGGCAGCGCGGATGCTGTCCTGGGCGGCGAGGTCGGCTTCGGTGTCCTCATGGACCCAGATGCTGTCGCCGAAACCGCGCAGCTCAGCTTCGATGCGGGCACGCATCAGCTTGAGGGTGTCGGGGTCGGGATATTGCTGCATGAGCGAGAGGCCGCGGGTGTTCTGCACCTTGTAAATGTCGCCCTTGTACTGTTCGAGGGTGAAGAACTCTTCCATGGTGAAGCGCGGGGTGTTGTTCATGCCGTCGCTCATGATGAGGTGGTCGCGCAAGAGGGGGCGCAGGTCCTCGTAGTTGAGCCAGAACATGGGGTAGCGCACCAGGTCGCCTCCGAAGTCGCCTGCGCGATGGAGCACGGGGCAGATGGCGAGGATGCGCGGACCGTATTTCGAGGTCTTCTGGTTGAACTCCCAGCGTTCCTTGATGAAGTAGCTGAGCACTTCGTTGCAGGGCACGTCCATCTCTTCGACGACGAAGGTGGGCTTGCCGTTCTGTCCGACGGCGGGCTTCTCCTGATAGAGGATCTGGAACTTGTCGAGGATGTCGCGCGGATTGACCGCATATTTCTCGTCGAAGATCTCACGACCATCGAGGTACTCGTAGCCCTTCAGCCGGCCCGAGCAGATGCCGTCGAGGATGACGCGGAAGAGGTTGGTCAGTCCGTCCATGGGCTCTTCGGGATAGTAGAGCGAGGCGTTGACCGGATTCTGCATGTCGAGTTCGCGATAGACGGTATGCTGCCAGGGCGTGAAGCCGTCGTCCTTGCGCTGGTATTCGGCGAACGACTGCTGGCGCTGGCTGTTGCCGTCGATGACGGGCTGGTTGTCCTTCTTTGCCACACGGCGGGTTGGCGTCACGCGTGCGGGCGTCACTCCGTCCTGCCCAGGGCCTTCGGGACGACGGGGCGGCCTGGCTGCCTGACCGTCGTTGGATGGCGTCGGAGTGGATGGCGTCATGGAGCCCCTGACTTCGGTGGGCCGGGCCGATGCCTCTCGCTCGCGCCTTCTTTCGGAGGACTTGTCCTTGTCCTTATCCTTGTCCTTCTTCTTCGATGCCGAAGATGACGAGCTGCGTGAGCTGCTGGAGCGACGTACGCTGACCTGTGCGGTGGCTTCTGGCATGACGATGCCCAGCATGAGCGTGAGCATGATCAGACGGATGATATGTTTCATTGATTAATGTTGATATTAAGGGATATTTGAGGATATTAAGGGATATTAAGGGATATTTGGGGACGATAGTTTCGCCTGTGGAGAATAATGGACCCAAGAAACATTTGTCCTTTAGAATCCCTTATAATCCCTTCAATTCCCTTTTATTCCCTTAGAATTTCTTAATTGACGATGACTTCGATGGGCGAAAGGGTGCGCTCGATGCCATCGGGACCGACTGCCTTGACGCGGGTGATGAAGAACTTCTTGCCACGCTGCAGACGGCTGACGGCTGTGCGCTGGCGTTCGGAGTAGGCCGACGTCTGGCTGTCCTCGGGGATGTCGTTGCCCATCGAGTCGAAGATGTCGATGCGGAATGACTTGACGGTGAACTCGACGTTGAGGAGGCCGTCGTCGATGGCAGCACGGATGCCTCCGGCAGCGAGCAGGGCCTGCTTGGAGATGGGTGTGCCGCCCTTGTAGCGCACCGAGTTGCCTGCCGCATCCTTGCACAGGAGGTAGGGGGTGGGGTCGGGCAGACGACGCACGCGGAAGGAGGTCTGGCTGACGGTCATGGTGCGTCCGTTCTGGTTGGCAGTGACGGTGATGACGGCATCCTGATCGACAGTCTTTGGCTTTGCCACCCAGCCCGATGCGGTGCGGGTGAGCGTGCCGTTGGTCATCGAAGCGCTGACTTGTCCGGCTGCCACACCGGGCACGGAGATGGAGAGCGGATTGTCGATGCCGGCGTACATCACGTTCATCATTGTGTTCGAAACGGTGGCGACGGGTTCGCTGACGAAGTAGCTGGATTCGAAGGGGAGCTTCTCGGTGGTTCCGTCGGGCTTTTCGACCTCGAGGTAGCCCTGGAGGGTCTGGATGCCTTCGCGACCGGCTGTCACGCTGTAGTAGCCCTGCTTGGCGGGATTGTAGAGCTTGTCGCCGATGTAGATGGAGGGCGTCTGGGTGGTATCGACTGCGGCCATGACGATTTGTGCCTCATAGACCGAGCCGCGCATCACGTTGCGGGAGGTGGGGATCACGAAGGCGCTGACCTGGTTGACACGCACGTCGCCACGGTCGATGCTCTGCATGAGGCTTTCGACGGCCTGGCCTTCGGCGTTGCGCACATCACCCTGCAGCTTGGCGAGGATGGTGACGGCAGCTGCCACGGGGATGTTCTCGAACATCTGGTTCTCCCAGCTGGCAAAGCCGGAGCCGGTGGTTGTGGTGTTGAGGTAGTTGGCTACGACGCGGGCATCGGCATCGGGAAGGAAGGCCACGAGCTGGTCCTTGTAGGCTTCGAGCCGCTTGCGGAGCAGGGGACCCTTGCCTCCCAGCGGGGAGAGCATGACCTGGTTGACGGCTTCA
>JAEEUA010000275.1 GCA_016286775.1 Bacteroidales bacterium | reverse complement strand
GACTGTAACAAGAAGTTCGGATTCTCCGCAGAGACCACGCTGAACATCATCCAGCAGCTCTACGAACAGAAGTTGACCACCTATCCGCGTGTCGATACCACCTTCCTGCCCGATGACGTCTATGCCAAGTGCCCGCAGACCATGAACGGCCTGTTCCAGGTGAAGCATGCTGGCACGGCACCCTATGCCGACCTCGTGCGTCCATTGGGTGGCAAACCCCTGCCGAAGTCTAAGAAGGTCTTCGACTCGTCGAAGGTTACCGATCACCACGCCATCATCCCCACAGGTATGATTCCCTCGGCACTTACCGACATGCAGCGCAAAGTCTTCGACCTCGTGGCCCGTCGCTTCATTGCTGCCTTCTATCCTGACTGCAAATACGCCCAGACCACGGTACTGGGTGAGGTTCGGTCTGACACTGTGGGCGTCGATTCCAGCGACGCCATCGAGTTCAAAGTCACTGGCCGCACCATCCTCGACCCAGGCTGGCGTGCCGTTTATGCCAAAGATACCCAGGACGAAGAGGACGAGAAGAAGCCCGACGAGGAAGAGCGCACCCTTCCTGCTTTCGAGAAGGGCGAGAGCGGTCCTCACCAGCCCACGCTGACGGAGAAGATGACCACGCCCCCACCTTATTATACTGAGGCTACCCTGTTGCGTGCGATGGAGACGGCCGGTAAACTGGTGGAGGACGAGGAACTGCGCCGTGCCATGAAGGAGAATGGCATTGGTCGTCCTTCTACGCGTGCCGCCATCATCGAGACGCTCTTCAAGCGCCGTTACATCCGCAAGGAGCGTAAGCGTCTGGTGGCTACACCTACAGGTATCGAACTCATCGACCTCATCCGCGAAGACCTCTTGAAGAGTTGCGAACTCACAGGTATCTGGGAGAAGAAGCTACGCGACATCGAGGCACAGAAGTACGATGCCCAGCAGTTCATTTCCGAGCTGAAGACGCAGGTCACCACCATCGTCCACGATGTGATTAGCGACCCCACCAATCGTCGCGTCACTGTCCTTCCCGAAGAAGCAGAGAAGAAGAAAAAGGCGAAATAATCAGTTATTTATATCGTATTGATGATTCTTTGCAGTTCTTCCAAGAATCGGGCGGCGTGCTTGCCGTCCATCTGGGCGTGATGGAACTGGAAGGAGATGGGCAGTGTGGTCTTCAGCCAACCCTTACGATAGCGGCCCCAGGCCAAGAAGGGATTGTTGAAGATGCCATTATACTGGTTGGTGATGCTGTCGAGTTCTGTGCCTGTGACTGCCGATGTGCCGACGATGATGGCTTCATCGTCGAGGATGTCCTGGCAGGTCTTGCTGATGGTCTCTGTCAAATGCAGATAGTTGGCATTAAACGCCTCCAGATCGTCGCTGACGGCCACGTCGCAGAAGCTCAGTCCACCCTTGACGTTTTCTGCTATCACGTTGATGGCCATGCGGTCGTATCGGTACAACTTTCCGTCCTTAGGCAGCATGTAGAACTCGTCTATCGCTGATGCGGCCTTGCCAATGCACCAGCACAGTAGCATGTTGAACTTCATGCCGCGCTGACGGCTTACCTTACAGAGCCTTGTCACGTCGAACGTCTTCGTGAGCGTCACCATCGGCATGGGCGACTTCGTCCACAGCTCGAAGGCGATAGCCCTACTGGTATCCTTGGGATCGATTTCCTGTTTCATCACTTTTCGGTAAACGAACCAATTTTTTATCTTATTTCCAATCTCAATACTCTGATAGGTCTGTTCGCACCTTGATACTGGTTCGCGTCGATGCAGGTTTCGCCAGTTGGAACGAAGCCACACTTCTCCATCACTCGGCCTGAGGCAGGATTGTCTACGAAGTGGCCACTGATGAGCGATTTGATGTCCGTTGTTTCTCTGATGTGGTCTAACATCAGGCGCAGTGCCTCTGTACAGATGCCCTTATTCCAATAGGGCTTGGCCACCCAATAGCCAATGAGCGGTTCACCCTCGCGGGCCGGCAGGTCGCATTCGCACGAAGGACCATAGCCCATAGCGCCAATCGGCTCGTCTATCTCTTTTAGCACGATAGCCCAAGTGTGCAAGGCATCATTAAACACGGTGCGGATAATCTCCAGACTCTCCTCAACACTCTGATGCGGTGCCCATCCTGCACGAGATCCAACATCCGGATCGGAAGCCCACTTGTACAGCGTCTCGGCATCGCTGTCGCGCCAAGGGCGTAATATGATTCTATTTGTTTCCATTGTTATTCTATTGATATAGCATTAATTCCATCTCATAACCTTTCCATTCCTCCCCATCAATCATGTAGGCATCTGCGCCTGTGATGTGGAAGCCAACGGACTTGTAGCATTCGACGGCAGAGAGATTATCACAAAACACACCAAGGGTAATCTTTTGAGCACCCAGTTTTTGTTTTGCATAATCGACAGCGAGGTGCAGCATCTGCTTGCCATAGCCCTTGCCGCGTTTCGAATCGTCAACGATGACAAAGCCAAAACGAATGACACTTTTATCCTCTGAGGGGAATCTCAATAGGATATGCCCGACGATTTCCTCTCCCACGACAGCCGTGAGCGGATACATGTTTTCTCCCTCGTACTGCTTCTTCATTTCCTCTGGCTGAGCAGGGAAGTCCTTGTACCTATCAGCACTCCAAAGCCGGAAGGCATGCTTGTCCTTGCACCAGCTCAGAATCGTTGAGGCATCATTGGGATTGAAATGCCTAAGTGTCATGATATCTTTCATGTTTCCGATTATCCTTTATTAATCAGACAAAGGTATCATCACGCCGCACTGGTAATCGGGTGACTCGATGTCGGTGCCGTTGTACCATTCCATCGTCATGGCATTGTTGGGGCAATGGAATTCGGGGTGCTGAGGCAGCCACTCCTTATAGAACTGCTGGTACTGCTGCTGGAAGGCTTTCATGCCGCCCTCGAAATGGACCTTTAGCCACTTGCCATTGCGGATGGGGAAGAGTCGCATACCCTCAGGCACGCTGCCGCCTTTGTAGATACCGCCTATCACGTAGGTGAAGGTCTTGCTGCTGCAAGCGCCAAAATTCACCTCCGCACAGGTCATGCAGTTATGGTTAGGGATGTCGCAGGTACAAAGACCGAACTCGCCGACGCCGTTATCGATGGCTGCCTGCTGAAAGGAATCCGGCGTCTTGTGCTCCATAAACACGGGCTTGATGATCCTTTCCACATACTCGCCCCAGAACTTAGGGCACTCTTCCTGCCCCTTGCAGAATGCGATTTCCTTGGCCATGCCGATAATCTGCACTCCGTCTAACGTAATAATCTCGTGTTTCATCTTATTCTATATATTTATGTTTTGACGCTGCGAAATTACAAATTATTGCCGATATAGCCAAACTTCTGGGATATTCTGCACGATTCTGTGACGAATGGCACAAAAAAAATCAGGGAAGAACGCTTGTTTCTTCCCTGACTCATTAGATTACAATTCATTTCCGCTATGCTCTCAGCGCATCAATTTATGTCGCCCGCATCGTCGTCTCCGCCCGGAGGGGTCGTT
>JAEEUA010000274.1 GCA_016286775.1 Bacteroidales bacterium | reverse complement strand
TTCGAATGCGCTCAAATATACACCCACCCGAGGCAAGGTCACGCTCACGGTGAAGCCCATCGAGAGCCAGAACGCTGCCCGACTGGCTCCTCTACCCGACATCCCGACCGACGGCCGCTGGCTGCTCACGCAGGTGAGCGACACAGGCATCGGCATTCCCGACCAACTGATGCCCTACATCTTCGAGCGATACTACCAGACGCCCGAGGGAGCCACCCATCAGAACGGTTCGGGCATCGGTCTTTTCTTCTGCCGTGGCTTGGTGGAGCTGCATCATGGTGCGATTCGAGCCATCCACAACCCCGATGCCGACAGCGGAACATCGTTCTATTTCCTGCTGCCCATCGAGAAAGCAGCATACAAGCCCGACGAACTCAGCCAGGCCATCGCCTTCGAGCAGGCACCCAAGCCAAAAGAATCCGTTTCGGTTGTGAACATCGACACGCCTTCACCCCTGCCGACCGATGAACACCGACCGACAGTCCTCGTGGTCGATGACGATACGGAGGTGCTGCGCTTCCTTCGCCTCATCCTCCAACCTTCCTACCAAGTGGTCACCCAAAGCAGCGCCATCGAGGCCATTGCCTGGCTTTCGGGAGCCACGCCCGACCTCATCGTGAGCGACGTGATGATGGTGGGCATGGACGGCTACGAGTTCTGCAGCCGACTGAAGAAGGATGTGACCTATTGCCATCTGCCCATCGTGCTCCTCACCGCCAAGGTTTCGATCGAGGAACGCATCCACGGTCTCAACGTCGGAGCCGATGCCTACGTCACCAAGCCTTTCGACCCCGACTACCTGAAAGCACTGATCGGAAGCCTGCTCGACAACCGTATCAGACTACGCCATCTGCTCACGTCGTCCACTTCCGTGTGCGACGTTCGAGTCGAGCCCTTGCAGGAAGAAGGTGTCGAGGTCAATCCGGAAATCAAGGATGTCGCGGAGACTGCCATCCTCGAACAGGACTCCGTATTCATGACCAAACTTTATGCCTTCATGGAGGAACACATCTCCGATGCCGAACTCGACCTGCCCCGACTGCTCGACGTGGTGGCGATGAGCCGATCGAAACTTTACTACAAGATGCAGAGTCTGGTGGGACAGTCGCCCAATGCCTTCTTCCGCACCTATCGTCTCAACCGTGCTGCAGAAATGATACGCGAGGGTAAGGAGAAGATTGCCTACATCGGCGAACTGACGGGCTTCAGCAGTTCGTCGCATTTTGCAGCCAGTTTCAAGAAGCAGTTTGGCGTCCTGCCCAGCGAATACAAGGGATAAGGAAAAACAAACAGGCGCGGCCTCACGGTCACGCCTGTCTTCGTAGTAAACATTAATTTTGCTTATCTATTAGGAACCATACCTTGTAGTAAAAATGAGATTCTGTGGCCATTATAGCCTAACAACACTGCAAATATAAACGGAATTTTTCGTTTTGCCAAGCAAAAAGTCCATTACATCCATCGGAAACCTCAAAAATAGTCTCGAAAAGGGCTTTTTGCAATCTCCTGTTGCTAATTTTTACACTTTTTGCCTGTCGAACGAGTACATTTATTCCGTTATACAGATGGTCTTTCCACCCTTCAGATAGATACCCTTGGCTGCGGGCTTGCCTGCCAGGCGACGACCATCGAGTGTGTACCAGGCATCGGAGTCGGCGGCTGCACGCTCGTCGGCCAGCACCATCTGGATACCTGTCTCCTCGCCGAAGTCGAGACGGAATTCGCGAATATTGTTCGGACTGCCTGCGCCGAAGAGCGTTTCGTCCAGCTCGAAATAGGCGCGGAATGCATTGATGTTCATTTTCGACTTGGGATAATAGAGATTATTCCCTTCGCTGTCCAGGGCTCCCAAATAAAGGACATTGGGTGTGGACCCCGGGAACTGGACCGTACTGTAGGTGCCGACGAAACTGACACCGTTGCGCTCGATGGTTGTCGGCTCGGCGTTGATTACCTCCTTAAAAGTAAGATCCAAGTCCATCACATTCTCATCATCGTCGGCAGCCTCGGGGTTCTTCCATCTGATCAGATAGGGCACTCCGGCCGTCAGCCAATTATTTTGTTCGACCTCTGAGAAGTCGAGCGTCAGCAAGCCCGTCTCACCATCGAACGAGGCTCCTTGCAGAGTACGAGCTTCGTCAATACCCAATTTTTCATCATCCAACATCACATCGACGGGCAAGCACAGCGTGTTCCACGTGCCGTCCATATAGAGCGTGCGGCCCGTAAGGGTTACATTGGCATATTCGCCTGCATAGTTACGAAGGCGGGTGTCATTGCGAACCATAGTGTCGCTATCGTCATCCAGAAGCGAGATGCAGAACTCGGCTCCTTGATTCTTGTTACCATAGACTTTCAATTCTTCTTTTCCACCTATATAGTAACAGTCATTCAAAGAAACATACAATGCTCCATCCCAGCCCATTTCGCCACCAACACCGCCAACGTTGCCAGTTCCTTCGACCTTCGCCGCACTGACACAATTGCTCGCCGTGGTCCAATAGGCATAGCCGAAAATGCCTCCTGCGATGCCTCCTTCATTGGCTGTAGCCTTGACGCTGACATCGTCAGCAACATAGCAGTCGGAGATGTAGCATTCGGAAGGTCCTACATTGTTTTTAGAAAGATCGTCGGACGGATCCACACCCTTTGCGGCATCGTTCGGCTCGGAGCCTTCGATCCGGGTATTGCTCTGACCGACCACCGCGCCGACACACGTATTGCCCACGAAGGTGCAGCCTTCAATCCGCAGATTCTTAATTGTGGCACCTTCAATCAGACCAAAAAGGCCTATGTAGTCGGCTTTGGGCCTATTGACACGAATGCCGCGGATGGTATGACCGCCGCCGTCGAAGATGCCGCGAAACGGGCTGTTCTCGTTTTCGTCGGAATAGCCAATCGGCTTGAAGTTGCTGTCGTCGGGCACGCCGTCGCCGTCGGTGTCTACGACTTCTGAGAAGTCCAGGTCGCTTGTCAGTTCGATATACATGCCTTCGTAGCCTTCCCCGACATTCTTGGACAGCTGGTTCAACTGTTCTACAGAACTGATCTCGATGTGGGTTAGTTCTGAACTGCCATCTCCACTTCCCTGAGCCCAGGCACCCTGCGTCATGGCCAGCAGCATGCCCATAAATAGTAACTGTATTTTCATAATTTGTTTTTTAATATCGCGCAAAGATACATAATAATATCGACATAATCCATCCCATCAAGCCAAATTTAACAAAGATTAATTCATTTTTACCAAAAAACGCCCGAACATCATCACGACGTGCGGGCGTTACGGCTAAAATACTATTTCTCTCTTATCTCTTAGTTTACCTTTTAAGGCTCTTCTGACCTTGTCGGATGATGACGGACGGAGCCTTGCCGGCATCCACCCGACGGCCATAGAGATCGTAGGCGGAAGTTGCGGTGGGTTCGGTCGGGAGAATCTCGATGTTGTCGGGACCTTCGACCTGGAAGGTGATGGTGCTCATCTCGGTGTCGCCCGAGGTGTAGGAGGCAATGACACCGGCGGTGTGCCCGCCCGAAGTAAGACCTTCGAAG
>JAEEUA010000273.1 GCA_016286775.1 Bacteroidales bacterium | reverse complement strand
ATTACAAGGCGTTGGAGAAATCCCTCGAATGGAGCGATGGTTATATGGTTGATAAGAAGGACTTCGTGAAGGAGGTTTCACCCTACTTCAATCCGAACCTCAACACCTACCAGGCCGCCTGTATCACCAATGCGTGCTGGCAGGCCACGCCCGGCCCCACCATCAACTACATCCGCAACATCGCCATCGAGCACGGCGGCGTGTTGCTGGAAGACACCCGTTTGTTGGAGGTGCGCAAGACCGCCAAAGGCTTCATGGCGTTGGTGAAGACCCACGACAAAGAGTACGTGGAGTACCATTGCGAACATTTCGTGAACTCTCTCGGACCGAGCGCCAACAAGTTCGCGGAACAGTTAGGCATGTATCTCGGCTTGTATCCCATTAAGCACCAGGCCTTTATCACGCACCGTCTGCCGATGTTGGGTAAGGACGGTGACTCCTTGGACATGCTCATCGACCGTCGGAAGTACAAAGGCTTCTCCGCCGTTTATGGACAGCAGTTCGCGGAGACCGGTCAGATTATCGGCTGTGCTTCGCCCGCGACGGAGCAACAGCAGGCTGGCAAGGAGCTGAAGTACAACACGCAGGAGTTCCTGCAGGTGTGCGCGGAGATGTTCATCGACTGGATTCCGCAGCTGAAGAACGTCAGCTTCCAGGCCACGTGGGCAGGTTACTACACCGAGCCGCGCTATATCGTGGATCCCGAACACGGCCTGTTGGTCGGTATGCGTGGCCACGGCTTTATGTTGGGACAGTACCTCGCCAAGATCTACGTCGATAAGTACCTCGGCAAGGAGGCCCCGTCCTACATGTCGCGCCTCGCCATCTCCGGCGACGGCCTGAGCGAGAACGCCTTCCAATAGGGGCGAATAATCATTCGCCCTGGCGCATTGCATACGTACACGTATCGCATACGTCCTCACGGATAATACCAAAAAGAGCGGTCATTGCAGGCCGCTCTTTTTGTTCAATGTCCTTTCCCTGATAATCTAAAAAAACAAGCTTTCAATAACCCATAACCATTATCCTATCGTTTTCGCAATCTTCTCGATATTCAAACTTCTTGCCGAAGCATCGATAATATCCTTATAGATGCCACCTTTCTTGTAGATTTCGTCGGGGTCGCCAGACTCCTCCACGCGACCGTCCTTGAGCGCATAGATGTAGTCAGCATCGATGATTTGCGAGATGCTGTGGGAGATGATGATGACGGTGCGGTCCTGCTTGATGGCGTCGATGCTGTTTTTGATCTGCTCGGTGGCAATGGCGTCCAAGCTGGCGGTGGGCTCGTCCAAGAAGATGATGGGCGGGTTCTTGAGGAACATGCGGGCAATGGCCACGCGCTGCTGCTGCCCTCCGGAGAGGTCGGCGGCGTTGTGCGCGAACTGCTTCGGCAACTCCATGACCTGGTCGTACAGGTGCGCCTTCTTCGCGGCCTCCACCACCTCCTCGTGCGTGGCGTCCGGGTTGCCGTAGAGAATGTTCTCCTCGATGGTACCGTCGAAGATGTGGTTCTTCTGCAACACCAACCCGATGTTCTCGCGCAGGTACTTCGTGTCATAGTCGCGCAGATCGACCCCGTCCAACGTGATGGTGCCCACCTGCGGCTCGTAGAACTTGTCCAACAGGTTGACAATCGTGCTCTTGCCCGCGCCCGACAGCCCGACTAACGCCGTAATCTTGCCCGGCTCTATCCGCATGTTGACACCGAACAACGCCTGCGTGCCGTTCGGGTAGGTGAAATCGACGCCCTTCAGCTCGAAATTGCCGTGGATGGGCTCCGGTCTGTACTCGCCCGACGGCTCGACCTCCTTCTCGGAGTTGAGGATGCCGAAGAAGCCTTCCGCGTAGATCAGCGCGTCGTTCACATCGTCGAAGATGCGCTGCAGCTGCGTGATGGGCGCGATGACGTTGCTGAACAACATCACGTGGTACATGATTTTACCGATGGTCATGCCGGGGTATTCGATGAGCACCAAGTAGGCGGTGAGGATGATGACCAGCACGGTGCCCACCTGCCGCACGAAGCTCTTGAGTCCGTTGTAGTAGAAGGCCACCTTGCGGGTCTTCATCTGGTTCTCCGTCACTTGGTTCTGGATGTCGAGCTGTTTCTGCCCTTCGATTTCCTCGCGGTTGAAGCTCTTGATGACGTTGATGGAGTCGATGATATTCTTTATACCCTGACTTTTAGTCTCCAAATGGCTACGCATCTCGCGCCGCCAGCCTTTGAGCCGCCGCGCCTGCCGATAGGTAATCCAGAAATAGACCGGCACGATGCCGAGGGCGACCAAGCCGACATAGACGTTGGCCGCGAACATCAGGATAAGGGCGAGCAAGGCGCTGGTGAACAACGGCAACAGGTCGATGAAGAAGTTCTGCACTGTACGCGACAACGAGCTGACACCCTGATCGATACGGGCTTGCAGCTTACCGGTAGCGTTGTCGCCCGAGTTGAAGAAAGCCATCTTGAAGGTGAGCACCTTCTCGATGACACTCTGCGCCAAGTCGCGGCTCACGTAAATCCGCATTCGTTCGCCGAAATAGTTCTGCGCGAAGGTGACTAATGCGGAAAGCAACTCCTTGCCTAACAGCACGATGCTGATGATGGTCATGATCCGCGCCGCCTGACCCCATTGGAAGTTCGTGCCAATGAGCGCGTTGATGGCATCCACCGTCCGGTCGAGCACAATGGCATTGACCTGCGCCATCAGAGATCCGACCAACGTGAGGATTAAAGTGATAAGTACCAGCCATTTGTATGGCTTCACAAACGGGCGAAGGTTTTTGAAGAGTTGGAGGAGGTTCATTTTAATGTAAAATTATGAATGTAGAATGAAGAATGATTTCCTTGAGCAGCCCCGGCAGGGGCAAGAGCTCGGTAGAGAAAGACATTTCGATTATCAAACACCTACCGTTCCGAACAAATCATATTCCGCGGCGTTCGTGATTTCCACATTATAGAATTCGCCGACGGTGAGGGGTTTGCTCTTGTCAATGAAGACGTCGTTATCGACATCGGGAGAGTCGAATTCCGTGCGGCCGATGTAGCAGTCGGGTTCTTCGCTGTCGATGAGCACCTTCATCGTGGTGCCGACGCGGGTCTGGTTGATCTCGTAGGAGATTTTCTCCTGCAGCTTCATAATCTCGTTCACCCGTTTGTTTTTTTCGGAAGCCTTGATGGGGTCGCCAAGGTCGAAGGCAGGCGTGTCCTCCTCCTGCGAGTAGGCGAAAACGCCGAGCCGTTCGAAACGGTTGCGGTGCACGAACTCCACGAGTTCCTTGTGCTGTTCGCGGGTTTCAGTCGGGTAGCCGGAGATCAGCGTGGTGCGCAACGCGATGCCAGGAATGGTCTCGCGGATGCGGGCGATGAGGTCGTAAATATAAGCCGAGCTACCGCCGCGCCGCATGCTCTGCAGGATGTCGTCGCTCACGTGCTGGAACGGGATGTCCAAGTAACGGCAGTATTGCGGGTACTGCTTCATCACCTCTAAAATCTCATAGGGGAAGTTCAGCGGGTAGGCGTAATGCAGTCGAATCCACTGGATGCCATTCAC
>JAEEUA010000272.1 GCA_016286775.1 Bacteroidales bacterium | reverse complement strand
GTTCGAAGAAGTCAGGGCACTCGAACATACGAGGCTTGGCACCGTAACCGTCGCCGAAAGCGCTGACATAGGTCCAGTCGTGGAGGTTGTCGGAGCAGAAGAACTGCATCTCGTTGTCGGCCGAAATGATCACGTAGTATTTGCCGTTGTACTCGAAGAGCTTGGGATCGCGGAAGTCGTTGCGGCCGTCGGCAGCCACGATGCGCGGGTTGTCGGCAAACTTGGTATAGGTGCGGCCACCGTCAACACTCCATGCGCCCGACTGTACCTGGGCACGACCTGCAGAGGTGTAGTAGCTGTAGATGGTGTCACCCTTGACGATGCTCGAGCCCGAGAAAATCTGGCCGAGGGTGTCGCGAACAATGGCGGGTGGTAGTTCGGTCCAGTGCACCATGTCGGGGCTCACGGTGTGTCCCCAGTGCATGTTGCCCCACTTGCTGCCGTAGGGGTTGTACTGGTAGAAGAGATGATACTCACCATCCTTCCACGTCATACCATTCGGGTCGTTCATCCAGCCATAGGCGGGAGAGAAGTGGTAGGCGGGGCGATAGTATTCGCGGTTGGTGGTGTCGAATTCGTCGCTGAGCTCCAGACGAGACAGGGCAAGAGCACCGGCGGGGAGGTTCTTGATCTCGACGCATGCCTTCTTGCCTTCGGGCAGAGCCAGGGGCACATAGTAGTCGATGGTGTCGATGGCCAGACGGACATCCATCCAGACGTCGGCGACATCACCGGTATTGACACGCACCAGGGCCTCACCCTTGTCCTCCTCGATGGGAAGGAGCAGATAACGCGTTGGGTTCGTCACATCGACAACGGTAACATCGCCTTGCTGCGATACGGTAAACTGAGGGCCAGCGGGCTGGCGGTTGCAAGCTGCAAGCATCAGGCCTGCACTTGCCACGATCAGAAGATGTTGAATTTTCATGTTAGACGTATTAATTAAAGATGATGTTATTTGAGGTCATTAAGATTTTCGCTGCAAAGATAAGGAATAATTGGGGGCGAGGACCAAAAATATGTTGCAAAAAGAGAGAAATATGTTGCAAGAGGCATTTAACCGGTTGTTTCATGCCAAAGATGCATCATTTGTCCTAAAAAATTCGCACCCCATCCCGATAAAGATGCAACGAGTGGTCGGCTTCAAGCCGGTATTCGACACCCATACTGCGCGGCTCGCTGTCGGCACGGACCGTCTCGATAGCCAGGCTCGAGCCCTGCGAAGGGTCGAGGTTCCAGGCCTCAGCCTCGAACACCTGGGTGTTCTGTTCGGTGAAGAGAGCCACACCCGTAGCATCGGCATCGTTGGCGAAGACGCGGATTGATGTGGCATAGGTATCGTTGACAAAGATGTCGAGGATGGAGCCGTCGAGGAATACGTGCAGCTTGACTTCCTGCCCTACCTCGATGGTTGTGGGCAGTGCACTCTCATAACGTCCGCCGAAGCTGCCGCCATCGTTGTTGATACGTGCCAGCGAAGTGAAATCGACAGTGAGCGTGGAGCCGCTCAGCGAGATGCGAGCCTGGCTGTTACCGCTCTTCAGCACGTCGATGCCGAAAGCTGAGCCTGTGGACTGGTAGGTGGCACACACTTCGACCTGACGACCAGAGACGGTCGGGATGGTTTCGATACCATTGATCTGTAAGCCTTTCTTAAACGTAGAGTGGAGAACTGTTGTTGATGGTACCCATACCACGCACGCGGATGTTGGAACTGCCGCCACCGGGAGCAGCATCGGTGGTGATCCCATTTTCGCGCCGCAAAGATACGTCCTTTCCGAAACAGCAGATGAAACGAATGATGCACAAAAAAGAATATTTGTTGCAGACGCGAAATCTACAACAAATATTCTATCAAACGAACGAAATTTGTCTTTTTTCTAAAATTTTTTAGTTATTTCCCGTTTTCCGCTTCACCAGTTCGTTGGGCATTTCGCCAAAATAGTCCTTGTAGCACTTGGTAAAATAGCTTGGAGCGGTGAAGCCGACCGAGTAGGCCACCTGGGCAATCGTCTCGTCACCCTGGGCAAGCATCTGCTGTGCCCGCTTGAGTCGCATGTTGCGAATGAGTTCGACAGGCGAATAGTTGGTCAGTGCCTTCGTCTTGCGATAGAGCTGCGCACGGCTCATGCCCATCATGTCGCCCAATTGCTCTACGCCGAAGTCCGAATCGCTGAAACTGCGTTCGATGATTTCCTTCATCTTGACGAGGAATTTGTCGTCGAGGGAGGAGAGGGTGGAGGGGTTTGAAGGGTTCGAAAGGTTCGAAGGGGTTGATGGGGTTGATGGGGTTGATGGGTTGCTCCCTTTGGTCGCGTCTGGGCGAAGCGAGGGGGTGATGATGCCCGAAGCGCCGAAGAAGTCGCGCACGCGATTATGATTGTTGACCAGCGAACGGAGCTGGGCACGCAGCACGTCGGCATTGAAAGGCTTCGACATGTAGGCGTCGGCGCCACCTTCGGTCAGACCTTCAATGCGATGTTCGTCCATGGCATTGGCGGTGAGCATCAGGATGGGGATGTGGCTGGTGTTGACCTCCTGCTTGAGGCGGCGGCAACACTCGATGCCGTCCATCACAGGCATCATCATGTCGCAGACGATCACGTCGGGCACGGTTCGCATCGCCTTGCCCACACCCGTCAGTCCGTCGCCCGCCGTGATGACACGATAGTGTTCGCCCAGCAGCATCTGCATATACTGACGCAGGTCGGCATTGTCGTCGATGACCAGCACCAGGGGCTTGGGTTCGCTCTCGAGGATGTTCTCGCCCTCGAACGAATCGCCCAGCTCGGTCTCGATGGCCTCGGCATCGATCTGCAGGTCGGCTGCGCCGACACTTTCGCTCTCGGTCACGGCTACGCGAGGGATGCTGACGGTGAAGATGGTACCTGTGCCCACCTGCTGGTTCTGCACTTCGATGGTGCCTCCATGCAGTTCGACGAAGCTCTTTGCCACAGCCAGGCCGATGCCCGATCCTTCATGACGCGCCGAATCGACCTGATAGAAGTTTTCGAAGATACGCTGGATGTGCTCCACGTTGATGCCGGGACCGGTGTCGGAGACACGGAGTACTATGCACGGGCAAACCTCATTGTTAATTGTTAATTGTTCATTGTTAATTGATACGGCAATCTTTCCATTTTCAGGCGTGAACTTGAAGGCATTGCCCATGAGGTTGAAGAAGACGCGTTCGAGCTTGGGGAGGTCGGCCATGGTGCGGTAGTCGCCTTCGTCGGCCGAAAAGTCGAGCTTGATGTGCTTCTTGTAGGCGAGGCCCTTGAAGTAGCCGAAACTGGTCTGGCAAGCCTGGCGCAGATCGACGGGCTTCAGGTCGAGTTCGAGCTTTCCGCTCTCCAGTTTGCGGAAGTCGAGCAACTGGCCCACCAACCGCTGCAGTACCTTGACGTTCTTCAACGCCAGGTTCAGGAGTTGTGTCGCCTCGGGGTCCTTGCCACCGGCACCGTCGAGGTCACCGCGGTCGAGTTTCTGCTGAATCTGTTCCAAGGGTGCCGAAATCAGCGTCAACGGCGTGCGGAAGTCATGGCTCACGTTGGTGAAGAATGCAATCTTCGCCTTGGTGGCCTCCT
>JAEEUA010000271.1 GCA_016286775.1 Bacteroidales bacterium | reverse complement strand
GCATAGGGGGCCATCAGCATGAAAAATCCACCCACACTCCATTTCAACTTTTCATCGGGAGAGATTTCCTCTCCTGATTCCGTCTGCGCCATCCCTGATATTGTAACAAGGGAGAACAGAAATATGATGACATGTTTCATACTCAAAATTCTCTGTTATGACAACACGCCGCAAAGTTAACAAATTATTCATATCATGAAACCATTAAGGTGGAATATCTCACATTGTACAACATAAACTCCATGAATCATTACGATAATTGTAAAAAAGTTGTATATTTGCATGTTAAGTATGCGAGTATGTTTCTATCAGTGCATAGCCTATAGACAAATTAGATATACAATAACAGAAGATATTATGACAAAGAAAACTGTACGGAACACAAAAAAAACGATCGTAAGTATAAATGAGCGCGATTACATCTCGCTCACCGATATGGTAATCAAATATTAATACCTTTATTCCCATGAACAAGAAAAAAAGCATTATCACCATATTCTTGTTGGCTATTTTTTTACTGATAGCTTGGACTACAATAACGTTTATCTTTTCTAATGACAATGAAGATTTAGGTGGAGGTTATACCTATTATTCCGAACAAAAGATGATTAGTGGAAAGTTTCAAATACCACCAACCATACAAGAATATAAATATGATTCAGAAATTATCATTGCCAAACAACACCCAACAAAACATAAGGATATAATGTATGCTGATTATAATTATCCTTTCGGACGGGATACAATTTACTATTGGATAATTGATAAAAAGGCGAATACTTTTTCAGGGCCAATGAATCATAATGATTTCTTAAAGGAAATTAGCCAATATGATGACAAATTTGAATTAAATTAAGGAGATGAAATGAAACGTATATGCCTTTTGTCAACACTTCTGCTAGCAGTCGCAGTCTCTGCACAGAATCGTATTGTGCTTGTCGAGGAATTCACCAATACGGGATGCGGTCCTTGTGCGTCGTGGTCGCCCGAACTAGATGCCGTGATTGAAAACCGCTTGGGTGATTGCGTCGCCATCAAGTATCACAGTAATTATCCCAACCGTAACGACGAGTTCTATAATTACGATCCCGATACACAGCAGAAGCGCCACGATTTCTATGAAGTAGATGGTGTGCCTGCCACTTTTGTCAATGGTGAAAAGTTATATTTCCGCACATCTTCCTGCCTGGATGAAACCATCACGCAGCAGGTGGCTCAGCCGGAAAGATTCTCGCTCACGCTTTCGAAAGGAATTGAAAACCACAGAATGTCGGTCCAGACCAACCTCACACCATTACAAGAAATCGAGAGTGGCACTTCGCTGAGGTTGTTCGTGGCCGCCATAGAGGAGCATATCTACCCATCCAAACCATATCCCAATTGCGAAACCTCGCTTCACTACACCATGCGCAAGATGTTCACGGGCGGTGATGGCATTCAGATAAGCGATGACGGTCTCCATGCTGGTCAGGCCTACTCCTATGGTGCGTCTTGGGAAATCGACTTCTGCGATGACGAGACTCAACTCGGCGTGGTGGCTTTCCTGCAAGACATTGAAACGAAGGAAGTGGTTTGTGCAGCATACAGCGGAGCCGGGACAAACAAGGAAAACCACCTGACATTGGTAGCCTTGAACGCCACTCCCGATTTCATCTGCGTATCCGATTATTATGGGTATGTGGTATTGCGCAATGATGGTTACAACACGCTGACCACCGCCACACTCAACGTGAAGGTCAATGGGTCGTTGAAGCAATACCCTTGGAACGGGGAACTCGACTATCTTGAGCGCGACACGCTGGCATTCGACGGATTCCGCGACTTCACTCTTTCCGATGATGAGAACCAAGTGCAACTATGGTTCTCCGATGTCAATGGCACCGCTGCCGAGAGCAACCGCATCAAAAGCACTTTCTCCAATTCCTTGCAGGCACACTACGGCGTGCAGTTGAGGTTTTATACCGACAAGAAACCCGATGAGACAACATGGAAACTCTACAGTTCGGCGGGGGATGTGGTGCTTGAGGGAGGACCATATACCGATCCTATGAAACTATATACCGAAAACCTCCAACTGACACACGACGACTGTTACCTGCTCGAATTCCTCGACGCTGGCAATGATGGCATCAAGGGCGACTACGGAACCGGCTACTATCAACTCTACCAGATTGATAATGCTGGAATGACCCAACGCCTCACACAAGGCAATTACGACGGGGCGGTACACGACGTGTATTTCAATCTGACCGAGGCTTCATCGACAGGTGTCGTGGAGATTCCTACAGATGATGTCTCATCTGGCTCGTGCTACGACTTGCAAGGACGCAGAGTACTACATCAAGAAAGAGGCGTCAACATCGTGAATGGGAAGAAAGCGGTTGTGAGATAAGCCTTCACCTCACTTGACATGTAGTTTCTTCCCATTCTGGATATATAAACCTCGCATGGGCTTGCCTTTCAAACGACGACCTCCCATATCGTATAGTGTGGCATCATTATTATCAACAACCGAAGGAGAGCTGACGGCATCATCGTTCATTTCAGAAATGATTTGGAAGTCGCGCCATCCACGTTTGGACTGATACTTGTCGGTAGTGCCTTTGGGGACATGAAGAATCGCTCTGCTTGTCACCACATCAGAGAAGCATTTGCCGAGCAATGGGGGGTCGTCATAGTCAATTAAATCGAAAGGCTCCTTAATATACGACCACACTTCCCAAATATTGTCGCACCCACTGAAGGCACCGCCTGCCAGTGTCGTCACTGAACGGCCTATCGTCACGTCCTCCAGGCCGCTACAGTCCTTGAAGGCATCCCAGCCCACATACTCCACCTTGTCGGGAATAACAAGTTCTTTGGGCGTTCGACAACCCAGAAAAGCATATTGGTCGATGGTGGTCACACCCTGTGGAATCTGGAATACGGGCAGACTGCCGCAGTCACGAAAAGCACACATGCCGATGTAGTTCAGACCGTCGGGAATATTCACCTCGCTGAGGCTGCTGCAACCGTCGAATGTCCAGCCCTCGATGCGGGTAAGACCATCGGGAAGATGGACTTTCACAAGTGACGTACAGCCGGAAAAAGCCGATGTGCCTATGCTCTGTATCTTGTTAAACACATAAAGTTCCGTCAAGCTCGAGCAACCACTGAGTGCTCCATTACCGATGGCAGTTACGGTGGCTGGTATCGAAATGCTTTCCAATTGGGCGCAACCACTCAGCCAACTATTACCTATTTTTGTCAGTGTCGGTGGCAGCGTGATACTTTTCAACTTGCTACCTTGGAAAACTGCAGGAGTGATGTCCGTCACTGTTGCAGGAATATCGTAGTAGGTCTTGTCGCTTTGTACCGGGAAGAGCATCAGTGTCGTTATGTCGTGGTTGAAGAGCACACCATCTTCGCAGAGGTATGATGGGTTGCCGTCTTCCACGGTGATGCTCCGCAGTCCTGTGCATCCTATAAACGCCGTTTCCGTGATGTCGGTCAACGTTTTGGGAAAGGCCAGTTCCTCAATGCAAGAACAATAAAAGAAAGCATAATTGCCTACTCGCTGCAACGACTTTGGGATATTGACTTCTTTAAATT
>JAEEUA010000270.1 GCA_016286775.1 Bacteroidales bacterium | reverse complement strand
CGAGTCGATTGCCTCGATTTCCTTTTGGTTGTAATAGTTGAGCATTTCGATTGCGAGGTCGGAACGACTATCGAACAAAGCTTCCAACGTATCGGTGAGATAAAAGCCTTCAATCCAGACACCCAATGAGTCTAGAAGAGCCGTTGAGGGTACTTCAAGGGCAGCTTCGGCAGGCAGTTCGCTTATGATGAGATTGACTTCCTCAGTGGATAGCTTTATCTGCCCATCGCGGGCCTTCTTCAAAATGTTTTGCAAAAAGGGAACGCCGCTGCCTATGACGCAATGTTTCTCGATGGCGGCGTCACGGATGTCGTCGAGAAAATTGTCGTAGCGTTCAAGCACTAGATAGGGAACGTCGGGGTTGAACAGATCGCGGCGTTTTGCTTCGCTGATGATTTCCTCGCGCTTCACCTTGCTTCGATTGAATCGCAACTGCCCCAAATCACTCGCAAAGAACGACATGATCATGCCCGTGGTATAGTCTTTGTATCGTTTGGAAAGCAAAGGATGCGTGGCGAGGATGGATTCGCGACGTTGTGTCAATGAATTCAGTTCTTTATCAAACTTCTTGATAAAAGAAATGAAATCCATCGACTTGCGCTCATTATAGTCCATGTTGTAGCCATAGAGCGGGTAGTTCAGGAACTCGTTGGTCATTCGTGCCGTCTTTCCCATTGCATAGATGCATCCCGCCACGTCGTCGATGAAGAACAGAAGCTTATCACCGGGAGTAATCACGTAGGGAATCCATAGCCAATTGTCTTGTCGGTATATATTTGGAGTGGCTTCGGTGTAAAGCATAGAGGAAGTTTGGCCGACAAGAGGGATTATTACTTCGCAGCGTCCAAGGGTGTCACTATTGGCATTATAGTTTGTCTGCTCGTCCTTCACCAGATGTTTGAAATACGTACTCACAAGGATGCCCTGCTTTCCACTGCGATGTACTACACGTAAGGTCGCCTCCTGCTCATTATCGAGTATTGTTCCGTCGAAGGTAGCCTCGTCCTTTATGGGATAATCTGGCAGGAACTTTGAAATCAATACTGAAGTTTTATGTTTCACCCCGTCGATTACAATGGAATTCTTTTTAAGCAGTATTTCCTTGCGCTGTACGTCTTTGGTCAGCACTACGCGGCCTTTCCCGACCTCTGCATATTCCCAATAATCGCAGTCAAAGATGGCATAATCATCGAACAGCCCGATAAGCCATTCGCCTGTCGCCTCGTCCCTAAGGCAAAGGTCGAGACCAGATTTCACTTGTGCCTGCCCTGCCATTGCGACGAGGGCAAGCAGGATGTTGAAGATGGTTTTCTTGATCATATTACTTGCTTGCAGCTTCTAATTCGTTGCGGATAGCGTCAATCCCGGGGAAGCCAATTATCTTATAGGTTCGTTCGCCTTGAGGATTATAGATAGCGTACGTGGGGATGCCTTGTGACTCGTATTTATCCAGGATATAGTGGTACTGTTCGTCCGTCAGGTAGTAGTGGTCGCCGTCGATGTCCTTGATCATTTCCTGCCAGGTAGTCAGGGGCGACGAGGGTGAGGTAATATAGACAAACTGGATGTTCTGCCCCTTCATCTGCTCCTTCATGGGTGCCATCGCCCTATGACCGGCACGACAGGGACCGCACCACGTGGCCCAGATGTCGATGAGCACAGTCTTGCCCTTATACTTGTCGAGGATGGTCTGGAGGATCTGCTCTGGTGCTACGTCATCGTATTTCTTGAAGAACACGCTCTCATCGCTTGCCAATGCTTCAGCCATCCTTTGTTGCTCCTTCTGATATTCAATTATCACATTCTTGCAGTCCTCATACTTGAAATTCTTTATGGCCACATCTGCCTGCTCATTCCAATCTCTCTCATCATTGATGAACAGGAAATAGACTGTCTGAAGTTCGTCGAGGTAGGGATTCTTTGTGTTGAAGTCCTTGTCAAAATGATTCAGTGGCAGCCTCCAGAACTTTTCGCTGCAAGGCGAAGCTGGTGTGCCCAAATACTGATAGGTGTATGCCTTTTCAGCCTCAGAAAGTACCAGCAGACTATCGTTTGCCCGCAGTAGATTGCTGTAATCCTCCTGACTGGAGATTTTGGCGTTGCCTGTCATCATCATCAGATTGGTGTAGCTGCCTCCAAAGAAACGCGTAAACTCTACGAAGTCACCTTCTGCCTCCATGCAGAGCAGGTCTTTGGCGGCAGTCGTGTAGTTTGAGGCCCTTGCGTAGGCGATGCAGTTTTCGAATTCGTTCTTCAAGCAGAATAGACGCTCCTCGGGCGTGTTGCACTGGCTAAGGGCCTTACAACGCTCGTAATCCGTTTTTTCTTTCTGTTGTCGCTCATACTCCTTCGCCATATCCATGTTTGTCTTGGCAAGAAAGCCCTGCATGGCCAGCAGATGATGCGGATACGATGTGATGTCCATCAGGAGCGAGATTTCCTGTCCCGGTGCTATCACAACCTTGTCCGAAGTCAACCCGGCAATGCCCACAAACGCAGTTCTGGTCAGCCATAGTGGAATCTCAGCTGTTACAGTGCCATCGTCAGCTATAGGGAAGACCTTGTCGAGATACTCTTTCGCCCCCAATGGACGGAAGTTGTCCACCACAAGGTTTAGTTTCATCTCGGGCTTATAGTTCAACAACTTCACCTTGATCTTTGCCACGCCCTTTTCAATCTTGGCTTCAGGCAGTGTCTCGTCCTTGGCATACTGCACGTTCTTCCACTCAGCAGGCCACGCGGGTTCTTTCTTGGTTGTTGCGTCGCAGATATTGAAGAAGCGGAACGCCCCCTCGTCGTAGCCCTCAATGAAGTCCATCTCCTTGGTGTCGAGAGGCACGGGTTTGAAGTGGAGAGCCAGTTCTGCCAGTCCGTTGTCGGGCATCCAGAAGAGCGAGTCGAGCTCGAGGTCCGACTCTACCTCGCTGGTCTTTGCTCCACTGACTACGGCATATTCCTTCCCGTCGGGTGTTCGCAGAAACGAATCCTTGACGAAACGAATCCAGTAGTGAGGCGCGAACCTGACACTGAAGTGCATCACCGTCTCTGTCTCTTTCATTTCCATCTTGGTGATGGTAAATGATGCGTTGTTTGTTCCCATAAAGGCTGATGGGTTCTCCCAAACAACTTGTTTCTGTGCCTGCCCAACCATTGCGATGAGGGCGAGCAGGGTGGTGAAGATGGTTTTGTTGTACATATCCTTTGCTTTAAAATATATTGATGGATAATTTTTTATTCATATTCTGGCCAGATGTTGCTCAACTGCTCGAAGAGATATGGGATGTGAGCATAGGTATCGTCTTTCAGCCCCAGCCTTACCATGATAAGTTGCTTGTAGGGATTCACATAGAGAACCTGCCCACGGATGCCCATAGCATAATAACCGGGGAACTCTGGCTTTTCAGCCCCTATACAACTGGTATTGTACCAACAGAAATGGTAGCCTTCATTGTCTTCCGAATAATCCGTCGATTGCTTAATCCATGAATCGCTTATAATCCTCTTTCCGTTCCATACGCCTTTATTCAGATATAGTCGGCCAATCTTCGCCAAATCCAGCATGGTCAAGGCAAGACCACCGAAAGCATGTGGAGCATGATG
>JAEEUA010000269.1 GCA_016286775.1 Bacteroidales bacterium | reverse complement strand
AATGACGGTTTCTCCTGTCTGGTCCTTCACTACACCATGCACATTAATATTTTGCGCAAGGAGGCCAAGTGGCATCAGAATCGCAAGGAGACTGAGCACGAAGCGCATTTTGAGAGGTTGTTTGGTTTGTTCCATACTGCTCGTTATAATTTGGTTTGTGTTTGAAATTCTGCTGCAAAGTAACGACAAATATTAATAAGTTGTACATCTTAGTAAAGGTATAGTAAAAGTGCGGGAGAATTATGAGAAAATATTTTATTGTAAATCAGTAATTTATTGTAATTGACAAAAATGCCATAGTAAAAATGGCCAATTTTGCAAAAAAGAGGAAATTTTTCCAAAAATAGTTGGAGATATAAAAAAATCCTTTTATCTTTGCCCCATCGAAAACCTCAGAATCGACTCTATTACTATGCAAAAGTCATTTCTTCTATTGTTGTTCCTTGTGCTGTCTGTCCCGATGAGAGCTGACAATCTTCAGCTGATGGATAGTCTGGATGCTTCTATTGCAAAGCGCTCACAGTATATACAAGCCAAGAGTGAGCGAATCGCTTCCCTGAAAAGGAAGCTCAATGAAGGTGTCGTTGGAGAAAGAACACTTTCCATCATCGATGACCTGTATGACGAATATCATGTGTTCCAGTTTGATTCGGCTATGTTGTATGCCGACCGAGGACTTGCTATAGCCCTGCAGCAGCGCAACAGTTATTTCACTACCCTCTTCACTATCCATCGTTCGGAGATTCTTGCCATCGGTGGACTTTATTCCGAAGCATTGGAATGTTTGAATGCGCTCAGAGAACAGCCCACGGACTCTCTATTGCGCTTCAAGCAACTCATAGCCTATAATGTCATTTATTCCTATTGGTCGGACTATTGCCACGATGCCAACTATGCCCCGCTTTATCGCACCAAGGCGGACAGTTGTTTGCGCCAGGCTATCGGATTTGTCTGTCCCGACAATCCCCTTTACGATTATTATCAAGGTGAGAAGAACGTCTATCTGGACCACGACGACAAACAGGCCCGCATTCATTACCAGCAGGCTGTGAAGCGTATCGACCAACATTCTAGGGCATACTCGATGGCATCATTTGCTTTGGCGGGCAACTATAGAGTGGCTGGAGAGCAGGATAAATATATAGAATATGTGATCAAGGCGGCGATGTGCGACCTGAAGAACTGCACGATGGAAAACCTCGCCTTGCAGGATCTGGCCGTTTGCCTGTTCGATGAGAGCGAAGAACAGATTACGCGGGCAGAACTCTACATCAATACTTCGATGGAGGATGCCAAGTTCTACAACAACCGTTTGCGTATCCTCGAAATCTCGCGCACACTTCCACAAATCATGAACACCTATCAGGCCACAATTGTAGCCAAGAATCAGAAACTTCGTAATTCTGTCGTTTTCATTTCCTTGCTGGTGCTGGCTTTCCTCCTCACGGCCTATTACATTTACAAGCAGAACCGTAAGCTGGCGTCGAGGCGTAGAGAACTGGCCAGCAGCCATCAGAAACTGATCAACATGAACAGGCAGTTGGCCGACAGCAACAAGACGCATGCCGCACTCAACCAGCAATTGAAGGAACTCAACCAGCAACTCATCCACACCAACAAGCGCCGTGAGGGATTGGCCTCGATCTTTATTGACCTTTGTGCCAAATACATCGACAAGCTGGGGATGTACCAGACACTGGTGAAACGAAAGATCAAGGCCAACCAGGCACAGGAACTGCTGCATACCATCTCCTCGACACGCATCTCGGAACAAGATGCCTCGACCTTCCTCCATCGTTTCGACAAGGCGTTTCTTGACCTTTATCCCACTTTTGTGGAGGAGTTCAACGCTCTGCTTTCCGATGAAGGACAAATTGCAGTGAAGTCGCCCGGCATGCTCACCACCGAACTGCGTACCTTTGCCTTGATCCGCCTTGGGGTGAAGAACACCGCTGACATTGCGGGTCTGCTGTTCCTTTCGCCTCAAACCATCTATAACTGCCGCTCGGTGATGAAAGGCAAAGCACGCCATCGCGAGACATTCGACGACGACGTGCAACGGCTTTGTACGGTGAACTAACGGCATCAGGAACCGATGATTCCGATGTCCATCAGTTGATGTTCCAGAAGGTTCCGGTCGCCTAGCGCTTTGTTGCGCATCTTGGTGCGGTAGTTGTAGATGGTCTTGACCGAATAACGCAGGAAGTTGGCTATCTCCTCGCTGTCGGTGATGCCCAGGCGGATGAGCGCGAAAATTCGCAGTTCGGTGCTGAGGCGACCTGCATCTCCCTCGGGCAGTTGCTCTTCGGGTCGAAGTAGTGCATTGAAGTCGGCCTTGAACGTAGGGAAGAGGCTCAGGAAGGTCTCGTCGAAACTGCGATAGAATTCGTCCAGCTCCTTGTCGATGACGCGGGTGTCCTTGATGGTTTCGAGCAGCTTGCCGTAGTTGCTCGATAGGGCGGTTTTCTGCAGCGAGAGACGATAGGCCTCGATCTTGGCGATGCCTGCCGAACATTGTTTCATATATTGGGTGACATAGGTCTCCTTGATTTGGTTGCTCTCCTTCAGCTGGCTATTGGTCTGCCGAACTTGTCGGAGCGCCTGTTCGACTTCCAGCTTGCTGCGCCGCAGGTCGTCGTGGTAGGCAAGCTCGCGCTGTCGTGCCCTGCGCAGCCGGCGAAAGGTATAGAAGAGCAGCACAAAGAGCCCCGATATGCCTACAAGGAGAAGGGCCAGCACAATGAGCCCGCGGCGCAATCTTCCATTCTGGGAATTGATCTTGCTCTGATAGGCATCGAGGATAATCGGAACTTCCTCGGCCATCTGTATGGTGCGGAGTCGGGCCCCACAGGCTTCGGCATCCTCCACACTGCATCTCATGTAATTGTAGGCGCGGTCGATGTCCCCCTTGGTGAAAAGCATCGCCGAGAGATGGGGGAGCGAGGCGTGCTCGAGCACACCCTGTCGAAGGTCCGACATGGCACTGAGTGCAAAATAGTAGCATGCACTGTCGGGCATCTCCAACGCCTTGTAGCTCGTGGCGGCATTGTTGGCAACGAATCGCAGGTCGGGATTGTCGAGCGAAATGGTGTCGAGAATTGGCAATGTGATCTGCAGTGCCAGCCTCTGGTCTTCGTATCCCTTTAGGATGGCACGCTGGTGCACCTTGAATACCGGGTCGGTTTCATACTTGACGATGGAGTCCAGGCAGGCATTGATCCGAGGCTTGGCCAGTTCGAAGGCATCGGGCAGAGTAGAAAAGTCACTCTCCCACGACAGCAGCAGAGACATGGTCTTGTAGAACGCCAGGCGGTTGGCAGGATAGAGATTGCCGTGCATGGGGAGGAGCAGTGCCTTGGCCTGCTCGTAGAGGCCGTTGGTGGCATAGCTCTGGGCTTGTGAGATGATGGCTTTCTGCAGCTTCTCGGCACTGCCTGACTGCGGATCGCGCGCATATTCGAGGCAGCGCTCGCCGTAGTGGCGCATCGAGTCGGCATTCAGTCCTACGTAACCTTGGCAGATTTCGTCGCAGACCTCAAAACGGGCCAAAGCTGGGGTTCGCGCCAACAACTGCTTCAGCTGGTCGATCTGCTGTTCACGCTTCCGGAT
>JAEEUA010000064.1 GCA_016286775.1 Bacteroidales bacterium | reverse complement strand
AGCTTCGAGGAACAGATGTTCCTGCCCGAGTATCTGAGCATGGCTGTCGGCAATGCCAAAGTCGAAAAGTCAATGCCTTCGAACCGCTGGCATGTGCCGTTTGTAACCGAGAGCGATACGCTGCTTACCATGCGTCCCGACATCAAGGCCAAGATCGAGGCTCCAGACCCCATCGCCCCTGCCACCGTGTTCGGCATCGTGCTCCTCATTGCCCTGGTTCTTTCGGCTTGGGAATGGCGCAAACGGAAAGAGGCCGAACAGAAGAGACTTCCCTTCAAAGTGCCTCTGCCGGTGAACATCTTCGACACCCTGCTGCTGCTGGCAACGGGCCTGACCGGTTGTGTGGTATGGTTCCTGAACTTCTTTTCGCTTCACCCGGCCGTTGACAGCAACCTGAACTGCTTCTGGCTGCTGCCAACGCATGTCATTATGTCCGTGCTGATCTGGTTCAAGCGATTCAACAAGGCTTGCCGCATCTATTTTGGCATAACCTTTGCATTTATAATCGCATATGTACTTTTCGACTGGATCATCGGACAATATTGCCCACCAGCCTTCCTCCTGCTACTGGCCACTCTGCTGCTTCGCAGCTTCATGAGGTTTGAATAAATATGACTTCACACAAGTCCGACATACAGACACTGGCCCAACTGGTGCTTTTGCTGACGGCGCTCCAAGCGCTGCCAGCTATTGCCGTTGAGCCCCCTCAGCGTTTTTCGACAACGAGCGCAAGCAACGACACGCGTACACTACCGAAGCTCATCATCGGCATTACGATCGACCAGCTGCGCACCGACTACCTCGACATCCTGCAGAGTCGATTCGGACAGGGCGGGTTCCGCCGCCTGATGCAGGAAGGAAAGGTCTATGACCAGGTGACCTTCGAGCTCGACCATCCCGATGCTACCGCTGCCATCGCCGTGCTGGCCACAGGCAGCTATCCTTTCCAGAACGGAATCAGCGGTGAGTTTACCTTCGATCAGGAGACACTGCGCCGACGCCCCATATTCTTCGACGTCCAGTACATCGGCAATGCAACCGACGGATATTGGTCGCCACGCGCCCTGTTGAGCAGCACACTGGCCGACGAGCTGAAGCTTGCCTCGATGCAGACCAGCAAAGTCTATAGCATCGCACCCAATGCCCAGGAGGCGATTACCACAGCGGGGCACCTGTCCGACGGAGCATTCTGGGTGGATGACAAGCGGGGCAACTGGTGTTCGACGACCTACTACAAGGACTTCCCCTTCTACGTTTCGAACCAGAACAGCAACAGACCGCTCTTCTGCGATGCCGAGACCAAAGGCTGGGATTCGCAGCTGCTGACACAGAACGGCGTTTGCGCCCTTTCGCCCTATCAGCCCTGCAACCCCTACTTCACACATAAGTTCCAGGAAAGCAAACAGGTGATGTACAGCTGGATCAAGACTTCGCCCATCATCAACGAGGCAGTGGGCAAGATGGCACAGCTCTTCATCACCAAAGGACGCGTCGGCACAGCCGAATCGCACACCGACATGCTGCAGCTCACCTTCTACGCAGGCACCTACCAGCACACCGCCAAGGAAGTCTATCCCTGTGAACTCGAGGAGACCTACCTGCGCCTGGACCAGACGCTGGAAGAGCTGCTGGACATTGTCGATAAGCAGGTGGGCCTCAAGAATACACTGATCTACGTTATGGGCACGGGCGATACCCACAAGGCCACCGACGATATACTGGGTCTTTCGTTGGGCGAGTTCAATGCCAACCGATGCACCGCCCTGCTCAACATCCAACTCAATTCGCTGTACGGACAAGGGCAATGGATCGAAGGGTTCGAGGACAGGCAGATCTACCTGAACCACAAGCTCATCGAACAGAAGCAGCTGCAGATTGACGACGTGGCTCGCGAGGCCGCCAAGTTCGTCGCCCTTTTCAGCGGTGTGGACGAGGTTTTCACGGCCCAACAGCTGCTCCACGAGGACTATAGCCAACGTGTCACCCGCATCCGCAACAGCTACCGCAAGAACGGAGGAGGCGACCTGGTCATCATCCTGCAACCGGGATGGAACCTTCGGCTCGACGACAACAGCAGCCCACAGCCTCAGATGCGTCATGACGTCTATCCTGGGCCTGCCATCATCTTTGCACCCTCACTGGTCAAGGCAGAACGCATCCACACGCCTGTCGAGGCAACAAGCATCGCCCCGACCATCGCCAAGGCCATCCGCATAAGGGCTCCAAGCGCCTGCCGCGCCCTCCCCCTCTTCTAATTTTTCATCTAGAGCATCTAGAATATCTAGAAAATCTAGAGCCTCTAGAAAATCCAGCAAAATCAAAGGAAACAAAAAACAATAATAAAATCAAAATAAATGGGATTTAACGATTTCTTAAAGAAAATCTTCGGCGACAAGTCGAGCCGCGATATGAAGCTCATCCAACCCTGGGTGGAGAAGATCAAGGCCGCCTATCCTGCCGTCGAAAAACTTAGCAACGACGAGCTGCGTGCCCGCACCAAGCAGATCATGCAAGATCTGGAGGCCTGCGTGAAGGCCGATAAAGATGAGATACAACACCTGCGCGACACCGTTGAGGACCTTGAGGTGGAAAAGCGCGAAGCCGTCTGGGCCGAGGTGGACAAGCTCAAGAAAAAGGTACGCGAGACGCAGGAGCAGAAGCTCACCGACTATCTGCCCGAAGTATATGCCATCGTCAAGAACACAGCCTATCGCTTCGCCAACAACGAGACCGTGGAAGTGACTGCTACCCAAATGGACCGCGACCTGGCTGCTACACGTGACTTCGTCACCATCGACGGCGACAAGGCCATCTACAAGACCACATGGATTGCAGGCGGCAACCCTACACGCTGGGATATGGTTCACTACGACGTGCAGCTCTTCGGCGGCACCGTGCTCCATCAGGGCAAGATTGCCGAGATGGCGACCGGCGAAGGTAAGACACTTGTAGCTACGCTCCCCGTCTTCCTGAATGCCCTGACCCATAATGGAGTACACGTAGTAACCGTCAACGATTACCTCGCCAAGCGTGACTGCGAATGGATGGGCCCGCTCTACCAGTTCCATGGACTGACTGTCGATTGCATCGACCGCTACCAGCCCAATTCGGACGAACGTCGTCGTGCCTACAACTGCGACATCACCTTCGGCACCAACAACGAGTTCGGTTTCGACTATTTGCGCGACAACATGGCCACTCATCCCGAGGACCTCGTGCAGCGCGAACATAACTTCGCCATCGTCGATGAGGTGGACTCCGTGTTGATTGACGATGCCCGTACGCCTCTTATCATCTCCGGTCCTACGCCACGGACTTCGGAATACTCCGACGAGGAACTCTACCAAACCTATCGTGACCGCGTGGAGAATGTAGTTCGCCTGCAGAAGACTTTGGCTAACCAGCTGCTCAACGAGGCCAAGAAGAAGGTCAACAACCCCGACAAGCACATCAAGGACGAAGGTGCGACCCAACTCTATCGTGCCTTCCGTGCATGGCCCAAGAACTCGGCCCTCATCAAGTTCCTGTCGGAGCCCGGCGTCAAGCAGGAGATGCTGCGTGCCGAGGCCTACTACCTGCAAGATAACCAGAAGGAGATGCCTGTGGCCTTGGAGCCTCTTTACTTCGCCATCGAGGAGAAGAACAAGCAGGTCGATCTGACCGACAAGGGCATCGATGCCCTGACCGGCAGTTCGGAAGACCCCAAGTTCTTCGTGCTCCCCGACGTAGGTTCGGAACTTGCCGAGATCGAGCACGACGAGAGCCTTTCGAAGGAAGAGAAACTCGAGCGCAAGGACAAGGTCATGACCGAATACACAACCAAGGCAGAACGTGTGCATGCAGTCGATCAGCTGCTCAAGGCATTCTGCATGTTCGACAAGGATGTGGATTACGTCATCTCGGAAGATGGCAAGGTCAAGATTGTCGATGAGCAGACAGGCCGTATCATGGAGGGTCGTCGCTGGAGCGATGGCCTGCACCAGGCCGTAGAAGCCAAGGAACGCGTCAAGATCGAAGCCACCACGCAGACCTTTGCCACCATCACGCTGCAGAACTATTTCCGTATGTACCACAAGCTGTCGGGCATGACCGGTACGGCCGAGACCGAAGCAGGCGAATTCTGGGATATCTACAAGCTCGATGTGGTGACCATCCCCACCAACCGTCCCGTGGCGCGTATTGATATGAACGACCGCGTATATAAGACCAAGCGTGCCAAATACAAGGCCGTCATCGCACAGATTGAGGAATACGTCAAGGCTGGTCGTCCTGTGTTGGTCGGCACCACCTCGGTTGAAATCTCAGAAACCCTTTCGAAAGCCCTTCAGCTGCGTGGCATTAAGCACAACGTGCTCAACGCCAAGCTGCACCAGCGCGAGGCCGACATCGTGGCCCAGGCCGGACAGACATCGACTGTGACCATCGCCACCAACATGGCCGGTCGTGGTACCGACATCAAGTTGTCGCCCGAAGTGAAGGCGGCAGGCGGTCTGGCCATCATCGGCACCGAGCGCCACGAATCACGTCGTGTCGATCGTCAGTTGCGCGGACGTTCCGGTCGTCAGGGAGACCCAGGTTCGTCAGTATTCTTCGTTTCGCTCGAAGACAACCTGATGCGTATCTTTGGTTCGGACAAAATCTCGAAGATCATGGACTCGAAGATGTTCGGTATGGCCGAAGACGATGTCATCGAGCACTCGCTGCTCAACAAGTCGATCGAGAACGCCCAGAAGAAGGTCGAAGAGAACAACTTCGGCATCCGCAAGCGCTTGCTCGAATACGATGACGTGCTCAACAAGCAGCGTGAAGTGGTCTATGCTCAGCGTCGCCATGCCCTCATGGGTGAACGCATCTTCATTGACTTCATGAACATGTCCTACAGCGTGGCCGGCAACCTCATCGAACAATTCGGCATGAACAACGACTTCGAAGCCCTGCAGCTCGACGTACTGCGTCACTTCGGCGTCGAAGTACCGTTCACCGAGGAGGAGGCCAAGCGTCTGAAGCCCGAAGAGATGAGCGAGAAGATCTACCAGGCCGGTATGGCAAACTTCAATCGTCACATGAAGGATTTGACCGATAAGGTCACCCCACGCCTCAAGGAGATCTGGGAGCAGGTGAAGGACGGTGGACAGATCAAGAACATCATCATTCCCATCTCCGACGGCAAGCGCGTCTATCAGATACCCGTTCCGCTCCAGGAGGCTGCCGAAACCGACGGCAAGTCGATCAGCAAGACCTTCCTCAAGGTCATCATGCTCCACAACATTGACGAGGCCTGGAAGCAGAATCTACGTGACCTCGACGACCTGAAGCAGAACACGCAGAACGCCAGCTACGAGCAGAAGGACCCCCTGCTGATCTACAAGCTGGAGTCGTACCACATCTTCGAGCGCATGGTGGAAAAGATGAACTCCAAGGCCGTTTCGGTGCTGATGCGTGGACAACTCCATCTGCCCGAGCCTACTCCCGAGGAGATTGCACAGCAGCAGGCTGCCGCCGCACAACGTCAGCAGATGCAGCAGGCAGCAGCCCAGCGTAAGATGGCAGCCATGGGTCAGACGAAGGGCGACGAGGCTCCTTCGCGTCCTGTTCCCCCACCGCCTTTCCCGCCACAGTTCCGCACAGCAGGTGACCAGCGCCAGCGACCCGACTTCAGCCGCATGCAGGCTATCCATGCCGGAGCCAACGGACAGAACAACGTACAGCGCAAACCCATGGGAACAACGCCCCATGTTGGTCGCAACGACCCATGCCCTTGCGGCTCGGGTCTGAAGTACAAGAACTGCCACGGCAAGTAACCTGCCTATTGCTCCAATCAGAAGAAGAAGGGATACCTTATATAATATAATATTGTGCCCTCCTTCTTCTGATTTTTCTTATTGAAGCGTTATAGTGCCTATAGTTATTATAGTTCCTATAGTTTTTATAGTCACTATAAATAATATAGCCACTATAGAAAACCCAACAGAGAGATTCCTCTTAACTCTTTATAACTTTAAACTATCCTGCGAAACCGAGTCTTATAGATATGAAACACCTACTATCACTCACACTAATTCTTTCGACGCTGACAACGACGCTATTTGCACAGCAGGCTGACCTCAATCGTCCGTTCGGTTGGGCTACCTGCACATCACTCACCTCCGGCGATGACTTCCAGGTGACAGGTGGCAAAGGCGTAGTCAGCCCCAGCACCATCACGCTAACCAGCACGGGCAGCGACATGCGCAACACCATCATCAAGGCTATCAAAGAGAATGATATCATCATCTTCGATGGCAGCAAAGGTGACTTCATCGTCAGCAGCTCGATGCAACTGAAGGACCTGCAGAACAAGACCATTGTGGGCATCAACAACGCACGCGTCTGCACCCAGTTTTATCTGTCGCCCGAGTTACACCAACTGATGAACGACAAGAAGGTGCTCGAACAGAACACCTCGAAAGCCGACCAAAAACTAACCCTTTCAAACGGGAAACCAGTGGGAGAGCCCCGTGAATACCTCATTCGCCAAACCCTCATCGACCAGATGAAGGATCCCGAAGAGAAGTTCCGCAATGCCGGTCTCTTCAGCTTTTCCAATTGCCAGAATATCATCATTCGCAACCTGTCCCTGCAAGGGCCGGGAGCTATTGACGTAGGTGGCAACGACCTGATGACCGTCAGCCATGGCTCCAAGCACATATGGGTCGATCATGTGGATTTCTGCGACGGCATGGATGGAAACTTTGACATCAACAGCTTCTCGGACTTCATCACCGTATCGTGGTGTCGTTTCCATTATTCCGAGCGCACCTATATCCATGCCAATACCAACCTCGTCGGTTCCAGCGACCGTGCCGAACAAAATGGCGAGGACAATCTGAACGTCACCTACGCATTCTGCGAATGGGGCGAAGGCTGCGACCAGCGCATGCCTATGGTACGTTTCGGCACCATCCATCTGCTCAACGACTACTACACCTGTGCCGGCAACTCAGCTGCCGCCAATCCGCGCTTCCAGGCCGAGTTCCGCATTGAGGGATGCTATTTTGCCAAAGGGGTCAAGAAGATCTTTACGCAAAAGGATGCAAAGGCCTTCGTCTTCGTCGGAAACCACTATACCGAGAAGTTCCAGCAGCCGGCTGACCTGGGCGACGTCACACTCCCCTATCGCTACGAGACCATTCCCGTCGAGGATGTCCCGAAGGTGGTGGGTGAGCAGGCAGGCGCCACCCTCTCCGACCCGCTCAATGTCGCCAAGAATTAATATACATACTCAGAGGGGGGATGCCTTCCATCCTTGCCTAACCTCCTAAAAATCCCTGCATCATGAAAAGGAATCCTTTATTTATCGCCATTCTTGCTATTATCATGAACATCTTCAACATCTTCAATTCTGACGGCCAAGGCTATGATGAGCTTTGGAACAACGTCAATGCCCTCAGGCAGAAGGACATGCCGCGCAAGGTCATCGACGAAACCCAGAAGATCTACGACAAGGCACAGAAGGAGAAGAACTTCCCCCATCTCGCCAAGGCGTGGATTACGATCGTCGAAACCAAGTGTGACCTCGACCCCGACAGTTTCCGCATCGCCAACTTCCCGCCCTTCCCCCACAAGGGTCTCGTCGAAGATGCCGTCTATAACGCTGTTATGGGCTCGGCTTACCTGGCCATGGCCGACAGCCACATCTCCGACTTCGACGAAGAGACGCAGAGCGAATACAGAGCCAAGTCACGCGAACATTTCACCCTGTCGCTGAAGGACAAGGAAGCATTGGCCAAGGCTTCGGCATTAGGCTACGAACCCCTTATCCAGGAAGGCGAGGACAGCCGCCTCTACAAGCACGACATGCTGTCGCTGCTCACTCGCTTTGCGCTCGAAAATGCACAGATGAAGGAGAGCGAAAAGGCAGACCTTCTGGGCGAAGTGGCTGCCTACTACAAGCAGAACGGTCCGCGCGATGCCTACGCCCTCACCGAACTGCAGCACCTCTATCAGCTGCGCAATCACGAGGACTACAACTTGCGCATACCTTCCGACCTGTACGTTAAGACACTCAAGCAACTCGTCGAAGAAACCAAGGACATTGAGGCAGGTGCAGATGTGGCCATGGCTTACTGCGAGACCATCTACGGCGAAGACGAGAAGCTGTCCTTTGCCCGCTGGGCACAGAAGCAGTTCCAGGGCTCCTATCTGGCACCCTATTTCACCAACGTCGAAGGGGAAATCATGAACCCCACCTGCACCCTCGCTGTCCCATCGGGCATCCTCCCCAACCGTCCGTTCGACATCGAATTGCGCTACGAGAACCAGACCAAAGCCACCGTGGAGGTGCGTCTCTACAATGGCAAGGAAAAGAACAACCAGTTGAAGACCGATGGCAAGCTCATCGAAAAGCGCGACTACACCTTGGGCGACGACAGCCTCTGCGTGGCTCGCCGCGAACAGGACCTGCCCACCAGCGGCACGCACAAGGACCAGCTCTCGCTGCCTGCCGGACATTACGTCATCATTGCCCGCACCCCTTATCGCGTAGCTGTCGATGACATCGAGATCACCTCGCTGCGCCTCTTCCTCTTCCAACTGCCCTCGAACGAAACGCTGGCTTTTGTCGCCGACATCGAGAGCGGACGTCCCGTTCCCAATGCCACCGTGGTGGTGGAGAACTATTCGGGCAAAGAACAGCAGTTCTTGGCCTGCAATAGCAAGGGCGAAGTCATCATCCCGCACCAGGAACGCAACTACTACGCCTATGCCTGCATCAAGGGAACCGACAACAAGACCAGCAAGGCCTTTCTCTACGAAAACAACGCCAATCGGAAGAGCGAAGACTTGAACTGTTCGCTCTTCACCGACCGCGCCATCTATCGTCCCGGCCAGACCGTCCACGTCTCGGCCATCGTCTATCGCCAGCTTGGCGACAATACACAGGTTGCAGCCAACAAGAAGTTCACGCTCACGTTCAAGGATGCCAACGGCAAGGAAATCGAAACACGCAAGGTGGAGACCAACCAGTACGGCAGCTACGACTGCGACTTCGTGATCCCGACCGATCGTCTGCCGGGCCGATTCTCCGTGTCGGACGGCAACCACAACAGCACAAGCTTCCGCGTCGAGGAATACAAGCGCCCCACCTTCGACGTCAAGGCCAAGGCAGCTGAAAGCAACGGTCGCCAGATCAGCATCGGCGACACCATCGAGGTGGAAGCCCTGGCCAAGACCTATGCCGACGTTCCCGTCCAGAATGCACAGGTCAAATATACCATCGAGACCGCCAAGTGCAGCTTCTGGTTCTGGGGCATTTCAGGCTGGGAACAACTCTCCGAAGGCGAAGGACGAACCGACGAGAAGGGCCGCATTGCCGTACCCGTCTATCTTGATCCGAAGAAACTCGATGACTATGATGACGACCAGATGTTGCGCTATCGCGTCACCTTCGACGTCACCGACCAGGCAGGCGAAAGCCACAGTGCCACCTATACCACCGCCGTTTCGCGCCAGCCGTTCAGCATCAGCATCAGTGTGCCCAATCCATACGATGCAAGCAGCAATGAACAAATCGTTATCAAGGCACGCAACGCCAACGGCGAGGATGTCAGCGTCACGGGCATCTACAATATTCTGACGGACCGCTACGGTTCGGAGCCCATCCACTCGGGCACCTTCCAGACCGGTGTGCCCATCGAACTGCCCACCCTGGCACAAGGACAATACTACATCGAGGCATTTGCCACCGATAAGGCTGGCAAGAAGATCGGAAACCGCCGTACCGAATCGCTGAAGTTCTTCAACTCAAAGGCCGCTATCTCGCTCAAGCCCAGTAAGCTGGGCAAAAACGAAGCACAAAAGGAGATCACGCGCTTTGATGGCGACTTCTTCTACGTAGCCGAGGATGAATTCTCGGAGCAGAAGTCGGCCGAAGTGTTCTTCAGCCCGGGTCGGAAGGACGTCTATGTGGGCTATATGATCCTTGCCAACGACCGCGTGGTCGAGCGTCGTTCCCTCGAGCTTGGCCGCGATCTCTATCGTATCACCATTCCCTACGACCGCAGCTATGGCGATGGCGTCCGACTCTTCATCTGGTATGCCCGCGACGGAGAGGTCTGCAGCGAATCCACCACATTGACCTACGTGAAGCCCGACAAGCAGCTCAAACTCTCGTGGAGCACGTTCCGCGACCGCCTCTATCCCGGGCAGGACGAGACGTGGACACTCACCATCCAGGGCACCAACGGCAAGCCCGTCGTGGGTGCAGAGCTATTAGCTACGATGTACGACGCATCACTCGACCAGTTCGCCACCCACTCCCTGCCGTTCTCCCTGTCGTTCCCGCGCCTGATCCGTGCGTTCTACAACAGCACGACGCGCTCCAACTACGGAACCTCTGTCTATGCCACTCGCGCCTACTCCAGCAAGTCAATCCGCAACCGCAGTTTCGATGAGCTCACCGAATACATCCACCAGCGATGGAGTCGTCGTTCCCGTGTGATGATACGTGGAGCTGCCCTTGGAGCTGCTCCAATGCATCAGAGCATGATGGTAGATATGGCCGCAGCTGAAGACGACATGACCATGGTGGAAATGGCCGAACCGATGGAGATGGAGGAAATATCCATGAACTACATCTCTTCGAAGAAGGCAGCAGTTTCAGTCGATAATCTGATAGAAATTGAAGAATCCTCACAAAGCGAAAATGGTGCCGAATCCGCTGCTCCGCAGCTGCGCAGCAACTTCGCCGAGACGGCCTTCTTCTATCCCCACCTCCTTTCCGATGCCAAGGGCAACGTCAGCATCAGCTTCACCCTGCCCGAAAGCCTCACCGAATGGAAGTTCCTCGGCCTGGCCCACGACAAGGATGTCAACTACGGCAAGATCCTCGCCACGGCAGTCAGTCGCAAGGACTTCATGGTGCAGCCCAACCTGCCACGCTTTGTGCGTGAGGGCGACAAGGCCTCCATTGCCTCGCGCATCATCAACCAGGGTGACAAGGCACTGAACGGCACCATCCGCCTGCGTCTGCTTGATGCCGAGACCGAAAAGGAAGTCTATTCTGCCACCCAGACTTTCTCGGTTGATGTGGAACAGACCACTTCTGTCACCTTCAGCGTTGACATCGACGACCGCTATCCGATGCTCATCTGCGAAGTGAGCGGCGTGAGCGGCGACTTCTCCGACGGCGAGCGCAACTTCCTGCCCGTCCTCACTTCGAAGAAGTACGTCACCGAAGCCATCCCGTTCTATGTGACACGCGACGAACAAGAGAAGCACATCGACATCAGCAGCCTCTTCAACGAGGGCAGCCAGACGGCCACCCACAAACGCCTGCTCTTCGAATACACCGATCGTCCCGAATGGACTGTCATCTCGGCCCTCGACGGCATCAAGCTGCCCGATCGCGACTGCTCCACCGCCTATGCCGCATCGCTCTATGCCAACATCGTGGCTCGTCGCATTGCCCAGAGCATCCCGGGCTTCGAGGATGCCCTGAATGAAGCCAAAAAGGCCGGCACCGACCAGCAGAGCCAGCTCGACCGCAACGACGACCTACGTGACATCGTGCTCCAGGAATCCCCATGGGTCAACGATGCCCTGCTTGAAGCCGAACAACGTGCCCGCATGCTCGACCTCTTCAACGACCGCCTCATGCAGGAACGCATCGACAAGGCGCGCACACGCCTCCAGAAGCTGCAGCAGGGCGACGGCTCGTGGAGCTGGTTCGAAGGCATGCCCGGCAGCTACTACATGACGCTTGCCATCTGCGAGGACCTCGCCATGCTGATCAACTCCGAAGGCAGCGAGGGACTCGATGTGGAAGCCAAGATGCTCGAACAGGGCTTGAACTTCCTCGACAAAGAGGAACTCGAGCACTACGAATACTGCATCAACAAGAAACTCCCCATCACAGCCAGCAACAGTACGCTCAACTACCTATATGTCTGCTCGCTCGCACCCGACCACAAGGTGAGCAAGAAGGTGGCCGACATGCGCGAAGCCTATCTGAAGGACATCGAGAAGAACGTGCGCGACCTCACCATCCACGGACGCACCGTGGCAGCCTGTGTACTGCGCACCTTCGGCCACACCAAGAGTGCCGACGACTTCCTCGAGTCGGCTGTCGAATACACCATCACGAAACCTGGCATGGGTCGCTACTACGCCACCGACCAAGCCTACTATTCGTGGCGCGACTACCGCATCCCGACCCAGCTTGCTGCCATGCGCGCCATCCGTCAGTCGTCGCGCTCCGACAAGGAGCAGCTCCTCAACGAGATGCAGGTATGGCTCCTGCGTCAGAAGCAGACGCAGACGTGGGACAACGAGATGAACACACTCGGTGCTCTCGATTTCCTGCTTGCAGGCTACAAGAAGCAGGGTGAGCCAATCACCGCACGTCCCCACGGCCTGTTGCGTTCGTTCAGCATCGATAGCAGCATGCTGCCCACGCCCATCGACACCACACGCTTCCTGGCCGAACAGCTCGGCTATGTGCGCACCCAGGTCGATGATGCCATCACCGCATCGCCCATCCGCGACCTCAGCATCAAGGGCAATGCCCCGGCTGCCGAAATGCCCGTCATCTCTTGGGGTGCCCTCTATGCACAATACCTCGAGGATATGGATCGTCTGAAGAACCAGACCACCGGCGAACTGAAGGTGGAAATCAAGTTCAAGAAGGACGGCAAGGACTTCAATCCCGAAACCGAGACACTGAAGGTGGGCGACAAGGTGACTCTCCGCGTCATCATCACTGCCGACCGCGACATGGACTTCATCCAGATTCGCGCCCAGCGTCCTGCCTGCTTCGAACCCGTCACCCAGTTCTCCGGCTATCGCTGGATGAATGGCCGCGGCGGCTACGTCAGCATGCGCGATGCCTCGACCGACATCTTCTTCGACAGGTTCACCAAGGGCACCACGACCTACGACATCGACTTCCGCGTCGATCGCATCGGTCAGTACCTCTCGGGCATCACCACCGCCCAGTGCGCCTATGCCACCGAGTTCGTGGCTCATACACGCGCCTATCGGATTACTGTCAAGTGATTATCCATTTTAATAAATAGTGCCTATCGTCTTTATAGTAACTATAATCACTATAGGCACTATTATTTTACGATAGGCACTATTATTTTACGATAGGCACTATTATTTTACGATAGGCACTATTCCTATAAATTCCCCGAAACATGACACTCATCCCCTCCCTATCTTCGTTGCGCGAATCGATGGTCAAGGTTTCCCGTCGGTTCCCGGCGGCATGCACCTTTGCCTTCCTCCTGGCCTTTGCCCTCATCCTCATGGTGATTACCGATGAGTTTCGTGGCGTGGCTATCTATTACCTTACGGCGGGCTTCCTGCTCTCGCTGATGCTGTCGCTGTGGGCCGAAGAATACCACAACAAGCGCGTGGTCTGGACGGTCACAGCCATAGCGCATATTTTGTTGCTCATCGATGCCATCTACCTGTGGAATCTCGATTCGTCCCGCTACAGCATGGCGCTCTTCATAGCACGAGCAGCCGTCTATGTGGCCCTTATCCTGGGTATCCTCTTCCTGCCCTTCTATCAGGCGAAGAGCGACGTGAAGTCGTGGAACTTCACCCGCCGCATGCTCATTGCTATGGTGCTTGCGTATCTGGTCGGAGGGGTAATGACGGGAGGCATCGAACTGCTCCTGCTGGGCATTCAGAGCCTGTTCGACATTCATATCGAAGACAAGTTGTACGCCATCGTCAGCATCCTTTTCGCCCTGTTGCTGCCCCTCCTTCTGGTGCTCTCCCGCGTGCCCGAAGGAGAACGGAAGCACGACGAAACAATCCTCGTCTCCCGGTTCCTGACGGGCACCACACGTTACCTGTTCATTCCCCTGGTGGTCTGTTACATGGTGGTGCTCTATCTCTATCTGGCTCGAATTGTCTTCTCGTGGGAACTGCCCAACGGCACCATTACGTGGCTCGTGACCATCATGATGTTCGGCATCATCGCCATCGAGTTCCTCCTCTATCCGACCATGCGCAGCGAAGACTCGAAGCCATTCGAACGCTGGGTGGTCCGTTGGTTCCCCATCCTGGCACTGCCCCTCGTCATCCTCATGACAGTAGGTATCGTGCGCCGACTCGGCGATTATGGCATCACGGTCAATCGCCTCTATGTGCTCACGCTCAACCTTTGGTTCTATGCCGTTTGCATCGGCCTCTTCGTGCTCAAGGCACGTCGCATCCATTGGATACCCCTCTCGTTCGGCGCCATCCTGCTGCTCACTTCTGCCCAGCCGATGAACTACTGCGAAATCGTCCGACGCTACCTCAGGCAGCAGGTCAGCAACGTCGTGGCACAATACAAGCCGGAGCATCTGCCCATGAACCAGCAGGAATTCGACAGCTGGATGAAGACATTGCCCGAAGACGTTCAAACGGCTACACAAAGCAGGTTGAAGTACCTCGAAAGCTATTATGACCAGCAGAACGAAACGTGGATCGACAAGGACGTTTCGCTATGGGGAGACTATTCGAAAAAGACAGACAACGAAGACGAGGATTTCCTCTATGAACCCGACACCCACTACATCACCCTTCCCGAAGGCTACCATCTGCTCATCCCCTATCGGAATGAATATAGTTTTACCGGCTCAAGAAATCGCCTGAACGACAGCATCCTCCAGATCTCCACCTCCGGCCTGCAGGACGAAAATCTATTCTTCGAGGTCAATCTCGAAGAGTTCCGCCGGAAGAAGGCTCTAGGCATCTGTCCTATCTTTTGCGCCGAAAAGACTCGCGGCGATTCCATCGTCCTCTATTTCGAACGGCTCCAGATAAGGCGCTACGAGGACGATGAGAACGATATCGAATATCGGGCAAACTTGTTCTTCAAATAAAAGATTATAAGGAACTATATAGAATAATAGGGGATTCCAAGGAACAAATGTCTCTTGGAATCCCTTTTCTTCATCAATTTTCTTTCTTCAAGGCGATACTATCGTCCCTAAAAATCCCTTAATATCCCTTCCTATCCCAAAACATCCCTTAGAATCGCTATAATTCATAGATATAATCCACATAAATCCCGCTCATAAACCCATTGTTCGTAGCTGCGCCCTTCCAATAGATTGATTGGGGCGAGCTGAGCTTGAAGTCGGGGAACTTGATGAAGGTCCATCCGCTCTTGGGGACCACGTACTTCGACTGGTCGCTCAAAACGGGCTTTTCCTTGCCGATATAGACATGCGACTTGGTCTGGTTGGCCCAGGTGAACACCTTGCGGCCCTGGGCATCGGTAGGCAGCGCATCATAGACCTTCTGGGGCACAAAGACACGTGCCCCGTAGCGGGTGTTGGGTTTGGCCGTGAAGATGATTGATTGCGTCAGGTCGGTTCGCTTCACGGTCATTCCATAGGGTGTGACGGCCCCCTCCTTCGTATGGATCCACGTCTTGTTCTTCTCGCCCGAACGGATCAGATCGACGGCACTGACAGCACCCGGTACAGTGAGTTCCTGCTTCGCGCACTTCACGGGCGGAGCCCCTTCGAGGTAGAAGGGATATTCGCCGCGTCCCCACGTCTGCTGCACGGCGATGCTGTGGTAGGCGCCACGGCCCTTGGCATATACCACCCAGGGGCCCACGGCCTTGCTCAAGCCGCCCTGTCGCTGCAGATACACCGAACGAAGGTTGATCACAGTAGCTGTCTTGGGGAGTGCAGTTCCGTCGTCTCCCACGCCGACAATGGCATAGTAGCGATAGTAGTCGGTAATCTTCTGTCCTTCGGCATCGACGGCATAGATCTTGTCGTCCTCCTCCTTGTAGCCTTCCGTGATGATGTTGCCATCGATATCGATGATGTTGCCCTCGCTGTTCCTCCGATAGGTACGGAAACGCTTCAGGCCGTTGCCGAAATTCGACACCGAAACCGACTGCACCGTGATGTCGTGGAAGCCGATGCTGCCCGCGAAGATGAACCACTTGTAGAGCTTCCCTCCACCCTTGGGCGGGATGTAGCCCTCGTCGCTGTCGTACTTGAGGCTCGACGAAGCGCACTTGATGGGCTGAGTATCCTTGCCGCCTTTACAGGAACCTTCCACCTGGATGTCGCCAAACTCGCAATGCGTGAAATTCATCTTGCCAGGTTTGCCATAGAAGAAGTTGCCCATGCAGCCCTCGAAGTTGAAGTAGTAGAAGTAGCAGGCCGAGACGTCACTCGGTCCGGGCGGGTCGAAGAGGAAGAGCGGAACGGCCTTCCCCAAGGCGTCAATCCGGCCGCAGTCGCGCACATTGGTGTAGCCGAAATGGCTTTCGTAGCAGCGTCGCAGCAACACACACGTGCCCTTGACGTGCTGGAAGTAGAGTCCGTCAAACTGCCCGTAGGGACAGCAGTCGAGCCACAAGGCAGCCCGCGACACCCAACGATAGGTACGCTTGGTGATGCCCTCGCCGTACTTCGGCACAAATCCCGCGCTGATCATCGACTCGGTGCCTGTCAGGAAGGCCAGGTCGCACAGCCTGCAGCCGCGCATGAAGATCGTCTTGTCCTTTTCGAGCCAACCCAGGCGGAAGAGGTACGACTGCGACGTGCGGTAGGGCAGGATACGCGCACCCGAGGCATTCAGCTGCATCTTGGGACCTCGGATGCTGATGCCAAGTGCCGAAAAAGCCGGACCTTTGCGCACCAGCAAGGTGGGCGAAAAGGCGTAGGCTCCCGAGGGCAGCAGCAGGTCGTAGGTCGTGGCGCGTCGGTCGAGGAAGGCCATCCACTTCACCATGTAGGGCATGTTGTCGTCATGCGTTTCAGCCGTTTTCGGACGTGCTCCCAGCTGTAGGAAGTTCACTTCGCCGCTGGTAGGCACCACGAGGTCGGCATAGAGCTCAGCCTCGGTGTTCGAAAGCCGGACCAGTGTGGCTGTGTCGAGATAGGCCGTCTGATGTTCGCCCACCTGCGCACGCCATGTCAGGTTGTAGGCATAGCCCTCCACGTTATGACGGTCGTCATAGACGAGCAGCGAGCCATCGAGGCGGCTCTTGATGAAGTAGGTGCTGCCTCCGCCGTCGCCCGGCTCGTAGAAGCCCTTTGTGATGGCCACGTCGCCCTTCTTCAGATTGGTGCTCGCAGCCAGGTCGGCCACGTTGTCGTAGATGTAGGCCTGGGTGTAGCGGACGGTGTCGGCCTCCGTTTTCCCAATCCGATTGCCATAGATGCCGCGCTCCTCGGCAGGCACAGTGGGGGTATAGACGCATGCCTTCTTCGGGTCGAGTGCTGGAGCAGTCGCCTTGCCTTCAGCCAACACGTCGGCAGTCAAAAGGGAACCGGTCAGCAGAGCCAGGAGTCCGGCCAGTATGCTTGTTTGTTTCATTGATAGAACTGCTTTATTTTTTGGAGTTAATCCCATTAAAAAGACCGATGCAAAGATAGGGATTTTTTTTGGCAAATGAAGCCAGAAGCACCAAAAAACTGCTCACAAATAATTATTTTTCACATTTGCTTGGAGTTTTCTGCAAAACTGATTATCTTTGCACCCGTATAATTCCATTCACAACCACTATGAAAAGCAGTTTTCGACACGTTTTTTCCTTCATTGCCCTTGTTGCCTCCCTCCTTCCC
>JAEEUA010000063.1 GCA_016286775.1 Bacteroidales bacterium | reverse complement strand
GAAGGCCACGAGCTGGTCCTTGTAGGCTTCGAGCCGCTTGCGGAGCAGGGGACCCTTGCCTCCCAGCGGGGAGAGCATGACCTGGTTGACGGCTTCGAGGTTCTCGCGGTTCTCGATGTTGTTGGGGTCGCCGTCCTTGCCGTCGGCATTGCGGACGATCTCGAGCTTGAGCGAATCGATGAAGCCCACAAGCTGTTCGGCACTGGTGCGAACCTCCTGTGCGTGGGTGTACCAGCGGGACACCTTTTCGGGGTTCTTCTCCTGGGCGAGGTCGAACTCCTGGTATAGTTTCTGGTTGCGTGACTGTGCGCCGGCATTACTGGCATCGAGGGCATCCTCGACGTGCTTGAAGCCTTCGAGGACATCGCCTGACACGTTCATGGCGACCATGGCAAGGAAGACGATGTACATGAGGTTGATCATCTTCTGGCGGGGCGACAGTCTGCTGTTATTGGCACTCATTTATTGGGGGTTGAGGGGTTTTGTTGGGGATGCGAGGGCAGCCATGCACGGCTGCCGCGGGGACAAGGGGAGGATGCGAGGGCTGCCAAGGATGGCTGCCGCGGGGACAAAAGGGGGGATTAACGGGGCTGGTTGAAGCCGGGCTGCTGGGGCTGCTGATTGAAGCCGGGTTGCTGGGGCTGCTGGCCGTAGAGGGTCTGCTGGGGATTGTAGGCCATGTTGGGCTGAGCGATGGGCTGCTGGGGCATCTGCATGCCGTAGCCGGCGGTCATGGCCTGGAGCATGCGGGCATAGACCTCGTTGAGCTGCTGCAGGTTGCGTGTCATCTGGTCGGTCTCCTGGCGGATGCGGAACGAGTCGTTCTGTCCGCTTTCGTAGAGGGCGCGGATGTTGTTGAGGCCCTGGTTGACCTGCTCGATGGTGCCGAGCTGGGCGCTGACGCTCTTGAGCTGAATCTCGTAGATGGTGTTGAGGCCCTGGACGTTGCGGTTGAGTGTGGCCATCTGCTCGGCATAGGTCGTAGTGGTTTCGAGGGCAGCCATGGTCTCCTGGAGTTTGCTGAGGGCCAGGCTGATCTCGTTGAGCTGCTTCACATACTTCTCGGTGGCTTCGGTCACCTGGTCGGCCTGTTCGGGCGTGACACCCACATTGCCCGAAGCAACGAGGGGAGCGGCTCCACCTACGGTGCCGGGATTGCCATTGAAGGCTGCAGCACCACCCGTCGAAGGAGCACCTCCGCCCACAACGATGGTGCCTCCTGCCGGCATGCCGCCTCCGATGATGGTGACGTTGCCGCCCACATTGCCTGTGTTGGCTTCACCGCCACGGCGACGTGGTTCGGGAGCGCCATCCTTCATGCGGTCGAGGCGATTGCGTGCAGCCTCCTCCGTGTTGGGGATGTCGAGTTCGGGATAGACCTTCTCCCATTTGTAGTCGCGAGCCGGGGTATCGAACGCGGAAAGGAAGAAGATGACGGCCTCGGTACCCATACCGAGGATAAGCATGAGGTCGGCGCCGGGGACGTGCGTCAGCTTGAAGAGTGCACCCAGGATGACGATGGAGGCACCGATGGAGTAGAGGTAGTTGAATCGCTTTTGTCCCTTCTCGCCCTTGAAGACCTGGAGAATATGGAGGATGTTTCGGAAATTCATGATTTTTTTGGTTTGGGGGTTCTAGATGTTCTAGATTATCTAGATTTTCTAGAGGCTCTAGATGCTTTGGATTTCTAATTGGTTATCTTCTTCTTACGGAGCGGCTGCCACCGCCGCCACCTCCGCGTTCTTTCTTCTGTTTGGGTTGTTTGGCAGCCTTGGTCTTGCTGCTGGTCTTGACGTTGGCCTTGTTGTTGCCGAGGTAGGTGCGGACGCATCGGAAACCGATGAAGGAGCGCTGTTCGTTCTGGTATTCCCACGAGCGGACGTCGCCGCGGATGTAGTGTTCGGCATCCTTCCACGAACCGCCGCGAATCACCTTTCGCTTCATGCGGTAGGGGTCTTCCTTGGCAGCGTTATACTGGTAGTCGGGGTTGATGTCGCTGGCGCTGTGGACGCCCGATTCGGTCCATGCCGAGGAGGTCCATTCGGCGACGTTGCCCGACATGTCGTAGAGTCCGAAATCATTGCTGGGATAGGCACCTACGGGCGATGTGATGATGTAGCCGTCGCGGCTGTAGTCGCCATTGCCGGGCTTGAAGTTGCCGTTGTAGCATCCCTTGTCGGTGTGGGGCACGTCGGTCTTCCACGAGAAGGTCTGGTCGTTGTTGCCGGCACGTGCCGCATATTCCCATTCAGCCTCGGTGGGCAGTCGATAGGGCTCGACCTGGATGCCGCGCATACCGTGGCTCGAAGCGAGGTATTCGGTGCGCCAGCGGCAGAAGGCATTGGCCTGCTCCCAGCTTACACCCACCACGGGATAGTCGTCATAGATGGGCGAAGAGAAGTAATAGCGTGCATATTGGTCGGTGAACGCATTGGCAAAGTCGTTGACCCAGACGGTGGTGTCGGGGTAGATGTTGACGATGTAGGTGTTGAGGAAGTCCCACTCGGACGTGAGCGGACGCACGATGGTGGAACGTACGATGTTGCCATCGTCGTCGATGTAGGCGGTATCCTTCGAGATGAGGACCTCGGCATCGTAGTCCACGGCGTGGTCGGTGTTGAGGTCGCGAAGCTCCGGGTTGAGACGATAGCGTCGCTGGGCGTAGGAATTGTAGTCGAAGATCTCGTAGCGATAGTTCATCTGATGGGCATCGAGCATCTTCTTGCCGGTGATGGGGTCGGTGCGATAGACGCTCTCGATGGCACGCTGTTCGTCCTCGTTGGGCTTGCGCCAGGGGATGGGCTTCGACCAGTTGAGGTGGGGCGTGATGGGTTCGCCGTACTTGTCCTCCTCGATCTTGAACTCCTCGTTGCCACCATAGGCGGGGTCGGCGAGGCGTTCGCGGATGATGGAGTCACGCACATAGTGCACAAACTGGCGGTACATGGCATTCGAAACCTCTTTCTCGTCCATCCAGAAGGCATCCACGGAGATTCCCTTGGCATCGAGCAGATCGCCCCAGAGCGAGTCCTGGCTCTGGGCTCCCATTTCCATCGAGCCGCGCTTGACGAGTACCATGCCGTAGGGCTGTGGTTCGTTCCAGGAACGTCCGCGCACACCCGTGACCTCGCCGCCTTGTCCGCCCATCGACTTCATGCAGCTGGTCAGCATCGTGCAGCCTATGACGGCCACAATGATTGTCAGAAAGATTTTCTTCATATATCTGTTTTTGTTGTTTTCGTTGTTCGAATCGGTTTGAAAAGCGCGATCAGAGGATTCGGATGGACTTGGTGCCCCTCGATTTTGTCTTGTCGAGGTCGATGTGCATCGTGTAGGTGGCCAGTATCTCGTGGGAACCACCTCCTGCAAATCCTATCTGCGAGATGGGGATGTCGTAGGCATACCCCAGCCGCACGTGGTTGATGTCGGCGCCTACCATGACCACCACGGCATCGCCCGGACGGTAGGAGAGGCCTCCCCAGAACTTCTGGTTGTAGGTCGTTCGAAGGGTGAAGTCGTACTGCGTGAACTGAAACGTTGACTTCACCAGAACGGAAGGCTGCACTATGAATAACGTATGTTTTAAAGGAATATTGCCTCCAGCATGAAAATAAAAGGTGGGAGTGAGCTCGAAAAAGGCATAATCGGCGAGTTCGATTTCGGTTCCCATGAGGTGGAGGCCCGAAAAGCCGCCGTAGAACCAGCCTCGTTCGTAGAAGACTCCTGCCGAGGGGTCGAAGCCCATGCCCGAGACGTCGCCCGTCGGAATGGCATCGTCGGCAGCATCCCAGGCTTCACCCGAAGGGATATAGACATCGCCGCCCGCAAAGGTCTGGTTGACAAAGCCGGGCTGCAGTCCGACAGCGAGGCGCCCGCCCCACAGCTTGAAGCTGTAGTTGAGCTGCAGGCTGACGAAGGTCGTGGTGAAGAGGCCTGCCTGGTCGTTCAGGATGGTGACTCCCAGACCGGTACGCTTTCGTCCGAGCATGAGGGGCATGTCGGCCGATACGAAGAATGTCTGTGGAGCGTCCTTGACACCCACCCACTGCAAGCGGTCGAAGGCGCTGATGTGGAGGGCCGAGTCGCTGCCTGCCGTAGCAGGGTTGTAGAGGGTCGGAGTGGCCCAGTACATGCTCTCGTTGGTGTCCTGTTGGGCGAGCAGGTCGGATGCAGAAAACAACATGCCGATGGCACACATTGTGTCCACCGCCTTTCGCCAGATATATGTGCCTTGCAACGCTTTCTGCATGTCGTTTTGCCGTTTTTCGAAATAAACGCTAACCATAAAACGAAGTTTTTGCGATTTTATTGCATAAATAGTTTCATTGGAACAAAAAAAGTAGTATCTTTGTGCCCATGAAAGGAAGATTTGCCCCTTCGCCGACGGGAAGAATGCATCTGGGCAACGTTTATTCGGCCCTTCTCTCCTGGCTTTCAGTGAGGAGCCAGGGGGGATCGTGGGTGCTTCGCATCGAAGACCTCGACCCCCAGCGGTCGCGCCGGGCATTTGCCGAACAGGTGGAGGACGACCTGCGCTGGCTGGGTCTGGACTGGGACGAACGGTATGTCCAGAGCGAACGCGAAGCCCTCTATCTGGAGCATCTGAATCGGCTGGCACAAAAGGGCCTGACCTATCCCTGCTACTGCACGCGGGCTGACATCCTGGCCACCCAGGCCCCGCATGAGTCGGATGGGCGAGTGGTGTATGCAGGTACGTGTCGTCCGAAGCATCTGGAGGGGGCGTGGCTCAATGCCGATTCGCATCCTTCGGGTCGGAAGCCTGCCACGCGAATCGTGGTGCCCGACGTGACAATCAGCTTCGTCGATGCCCATTATGGCGTGCAGTCGGTCAACCTGGCCCGTCATTGCGGCGACTTCGTCCTGCGACGTGCCGATGGGGCATGGGCCTATCAGCTGGCCGTGGTGGTCGATGATGCCCTGATGGGTATCACCGAAGTGGTGCGGGGCCGCGACCTGCTGCTTTCGGCACCCCAGCAGATCTACCTGTATCGCCTGCTTGGCTTCGAGGTTCCCGTGTTCTGCCATCTGCCGCTGCTCTGCAACCTGTCCGGGCAGCGCCTCTGCAAGCGCGACAAAAGTCTCGACCTGGGCGAGATACGCAAGTCGGGACATTCGCCCGAATCGGTGCTCGGCAGGCTGGCCTTCTATGCGGGAATCATCGACCGTCCGGAGCCTGTCTCTGCCCTGGAGCTGGTGCCCGAATTCTCCTGGAGCAAGGTTCCCGTGGAGGATATGCTGGTACGTCCGGATTTCGGAGAGGATTCCGGGGAAGGATAGAAGGATTTGTGCGATTTTCTTTCCAAATTGTTTCATCAGAGGTCGAATCATATCATAATTCACCCCATTTTCAATCATTTTTTTCCAAAGATTTGCATAAAAAGTTTTTTTTCATTAATTTTGCGCCCGTTTTCCTATATTAATTATATAATGTATAATAAAGCTCTTATTTTATCCACCTTGCTGGCAGCCCTTCCCGTGTTGGTCGAAGCAGCCCCTGTCAGCCGCCAGCAGGCCCAGGAGGTGGCCCGTCAGTTCATGATTGAAAAGGGCATGACGACCGAAACTGCCGAGATGGCCTTCAAGGCTCCTCGCCGTGGTCGGATTGCCGAAGAGAATGCCTACTTTTACGTGTTCAATGCTCCCCAGGGCAAGGGATATGTTGTCGTGTCGGGCGATGACCGTACGCCAGCTGTCCTTGGCTATGCCTATAAGGGTACGTTCGACGAGACACGGATGCCGCAGCATTTCAAGTCGTTCCTTCAGACCTACGCCGACGAGATCCAGTATCTCGACGATGCCCAAATCTCCGAGATGCAGCGTGCCACACGCCGTGCCGGCGAGCAGGATTATGAGGCCATTCCTCCCCTGATGGCCAGCCGGTGGGACCAGGGCTTCCCCTACAACGGCCTCTGCCCAAGCGGAAGTCCCACGGGATGTGCAGCCACATCGACCGCACAGGTCATGTATTATCACAAATGGCCTGCTGCCACTGCAGCCGAGATACCATCCTACTACACCTATTCGCATCATTACCATATGGATGCCGTTCCTGCAGGTACGCCCCTCAACTGGGATGCCATGATCGACACCTACAGCCGTTCGTCGAGCGAAGAGGCGCGACAGGCCGTGGCTGAGCTGATGAGCTATGTGGGTCGGAGCATCAAGATGGACTACGACTACATGGGTTCGGGAGCCTACAGCCATGAGATGACTCCTGGAATCAGTGCCTGTTTCGACTACCAGGCCACCCAGCTCTACCGCAGGAACTATCCGCTCGTGGCTTTCGAGGATTCCATCTACCAGCAGTTGGCAGCGGGCTATCCCGTGATCTTCAATGGCATGTCAACGGGTGGCGGACACAGCTTCGTGGTCGATGGCTACGACAGCAACCACTATTTCCACATCAACTGGGGCTGGGGTGGAGAAGATGACGACTACTTCCTCCTCTCGGTGCTCAATCCCTACAACAACACCAGCATCGGCTCGAGCAGTTCGAGCGACGGCTTCAGCTTCGACCAGGACGTCATCTTCCTCAAGCCGGGGCTTCAGACCAAGACCGAGGTCCCGCCCTTCCAGATGTCCATCTTGGGTGTGACCGACCGGAGCGTCCTTATGGAGTACTACAGCTCCGCCAACAGTACCAGCTACTTTGAGTTCGGACTAGGAGACCTGGTTGGAGAGAATGTCATTCCAGTAGCCAGCTCCTTGAAGGAGGAAACTATCTTTCCCGGTTGGGGCGAGGAAGACATGGAGTTCGACGTGTCGGGCCTCGAAGCAGGCGACCATCGCCTGGTGCCCATCTACCGTACGGCGAACGATAGCGTGTGGATCTTCGACACCTATCCCTATGCCGATGTGAAGGTAGAGGAGGACGGTTCGCTGGCGTTCAACACAGTCTGGAACAAGATGCAGACCGAAAACTACACGTTCGAAGGCAATCTGTTCGTCAACAAGTCGCAGCCGTTCAAGGTCACCTTCCGCAACGATACCGACCAGGAATACTATGGTCCGATCTATCTCTTCTCCAACCGTGGCGAAGGCAAGTCGCCGACTGTGAGATTTGCTGCCTACGAAGGATTTACCGTGCAGGCACATGACAGCCTTCGGGCTTCGTTCTCGTTCCGGCCTTCGACAAGCGGAGCGTGGACCGTCAGCTTTGCCACCGATCCCTACGGAAAGTGCGTCTTCGGCAGCTGTACCATCGGCATCGATGCCGGCGACCTGTCGGTCGATGGTGTTCGCTATAAGCTCACTCCCGATACGCAGGAAGCCATGGTTGTGGGCGGCAGCGAAGAGTATGTGGGAGATATCTTTATTCCCGACACCCTTGTTTCGAACAATCGAAAATATGTGGTAACGGCCCTTGGCGAGAATGCCTTCTATGACTGTACGAACCTGCTGAGTATCAAGCTGCCTGCTTCGCTTGCTGCCATTGGCGAATCCTGTTTCGAGGATTGCTCGAGCCTGACGAGTCTTCGGATTCCCGCGCTGGTCAAGAGCATCGGCAAGGGAGCCTTTGCAGGGTGCTATAATCTTACCGATATTCAGGTGGACGAGAACAATGCCAAGTATTCAGCCAACGAGGGTATGTTGTTCTCGGATGGGGGCAAGACCTTGAACTGCTATCCTTCTGCCGAAGGTGTGGTAGGCAATCTGCCCGACTCCTTGACCATCATCGGCGATGGCAGTTTTGCCCGTACCTCTATCACGCGTCTGGTACTTCCCGAAAGCGTTCGAAGGTTCGGCACGAAGTGCTTTGAAGGATGCGAAGAGCTCACGACCATCGTGTCAAAGGCTCGGAAGGCTCCTTCCTGCCTCGCGGGGGTACGTTCGGGCAGCTTTGCAGGATTGGATTGCGACGGGATTCAGCTCATTGTACCCGCTGGAGCCGAGACGACCTATGCCAAGGCCGATGGCTGGAATATGTTCCCGAACGTGAGTCTCTTCAAGGCTTTCGGCGTTGCCGATGTCCAGGGCTTCTCTTCGTCAGTCGAAATTAACCTCGATGGCATTGTCGTGGTCGATGATAGTTTCGAAGCTGTAGCCGATGAGGTTCCTGTTTCTGCCTACAAGGTGGGTTATGATAGCGAAGCCGGCAAGCTCTTTGCCACGGAGGTTCAAGGTGTACTCCCTGCCGGCAATGGCCTGCTCGTCAAGGGGCAGTCGATCCTGGTATTCCCGACTACTGACGAAGAAGCCACGACCGACGTCACCGGCAATCTGCTCGTTGCAGCTCTTGCCGATACCGACCTTTCCGAAATCAAGGATGCCTACATCTATCAGGATGGCACGTTTGTGGCCAACTCTTCGGATGTTGTTCCGGCAGGCGATGCCTATCTCGTCCTCGAAGGAGTGGCTGCACCCTATCTGCCTCTCGGCATCAGCACCATCCGTGTTGACGCTTCCGAGTCTGTCTTCTATGACCTGCAGGGACGCAGGGTATCGACTCCAACGTCGGGCCTGTATATCCAGAATGGACGGAAGGTTCTCCGATAAAATTGCAGGATAACGATTTCCTTTGAGCTGGCTGGCAGAAGATGTTCTGCTGGCCAGTTTCGATTGATGCTATCGATTGTCCTTTGCTTGTCTTTGCAGCGAATTTACACCTTATATATATTATATGAGCGAAAAGGAATTGCCCAATCCGGGACGGACAGGCCAGACGGCCTTTGGCATACTCTTCATCGTCAGCTTCTGTCATCTGCTCAACGACACGATGCAGTCGATGATTCCTGCACTCTTTCCTGTTCTGAAGGAAGACTTCAGTCTGAGTTTTGCACAGATTGGAGCCATCACACTGGTGCTTCAGGTCACATCGTCGATCCTGCAGCCGTTTGTGGGCTTTTATGCCGACAAGCATCATCATCCCTGGCAGTTGTCTGTGAGCATGCTCTTCACCTTGTCGGGCATCCTGCTGCTGTCTTATGCCACGAGCTACGAGATGATCCTGATGGCTGTGGTTCTGATGGGATGCGGTTCTTCCATTTTCCATCCACAGGCTTCGCAGGTGGCACAGGTGGCATCGGGAGGACGGAAGGGATTGGCGCAAAGCATCTTCCAGGTAGGCGGCAATGGCGGTTATTCCATTGGCCCATTGCTCGCTGCACTCATCGTACTGCCAAGAGGGCTTGCCGGAGTTCGCCTGCTTGCTTTTGTAGCCATCTTTCTTGCCATCATCTTAGGTTATATAGGTCGATGGCTTGTGCAGGAGATGAAGGAGGTACGAAAGAAGGCTGTCGAGCATTGGGCTACGGTGGAGCAATATAGCCGACGAAGAATCTATTTCTTCATCTTCATCCTCTTCATGCTGATGTTCTCGAAGAACTTCTATACTTCGAGCATGACCAACTATTTCACGTTCTTCCTCATCGACAAGTTCCACATTTCGGTGGCCAATGCGCAGGTCTGTCTCTTCGCCTTCCTTGCTTCGCAGGTCGTAGGCACCATCGTGGGAGGATGGATTGGCGACAAGTATGGTCGCAAGTATGTCATCTGGTTCTCGATTTTCGGGGCAGCACCCTTCACGTTGCTCCTTCCTTATCTCGATGGCTTTGCAGCGACAATCTCCCTTTCCATCTTGATTGGCATGGTCATGGCCTCTGCCTTCTCGGCCATCCTGGTCTATGCCACCGACCTGATGCCGCATCATACGGGCACCGTGGCAGGCATCTTCTATGGCCTGTCGTTCGGATTGGGCGGTCTCGGAAGCAGTTTCTTCGGATGGCTGGCCGACCAGACCAGCATCCTCTTCATCTTCAAGGTCAGCGCGCTGCTTCCCTTGCTTGGTATCATCGCCGTCTATCTGCCCAAGATGAAGAAGGAGACTGCGTAAAATGTTGCTTTGTGTTAAAATTACGCGATTTTTGAAAGAAATATCCGCAAAGTCTTGTTTTTGTCTGCGAAATCGTGTATCTTTGCACAAATAAAAGATTTAGTTATGCAAAACAACGAAAAACCCCATTTCGGATACATATATCCACGTCCTGCAGTCACCACCGATTGTGTCATTTTTGGTTTCGATATGACGGATGAGATTCTAAAGGTTCTGCTCATCGAACGAGGCATCGAACCTTTCAAGGGACGCTATGCCCTGCCGGGCGGTTTCATCAAGATTGAGGCAAAGACCAACGAGTATGGACTGGTGGTCGAAGAAACCAACGAGAGTCTGCTCGACTGCGCCAAGCGCGAGCTGAAGGAGGAGACCGGCTTCGATGTCCAGAACATCTACGAGCTGGGAACCTGGAGCACTCCGGGACGTGATCCCCGTTGCATCACCATCACCGATGCCTATTATGCCCTGGTGACCATCCAGCCCGTACAAGGGGGCGACGATGCGGCCGATGCCAAGTGGGTGCCGCTCTATCAGGTGCTCAATACCATCAAGAATCTGCCCGATGGGATGCGTTTCCTGGCTTTCGACCACGATGAGATAGTTACAGCGGCCCATGTCCGCTTGCAGCAGCAGTTGTGCTTCGAGCCCCTGGCCTTCAAGCTTCTTCCGAAGAAGTTCTCGATGACGATGCTCCAGAGGCTCTATGAATCCATCCTCGAAAAGAACTTCGACCGACGCAATTTCGCCCGCAAGATGCTCGACAGCGGCATCCTGGATTCTTTCCCCACCGAATCGAGGAGCATCAACTATCAGCTGAATCTCGAGAAGTATGAGGAATTCAAGCGCACAGGCAGGCTCTCGAACCTGATCTTCTGATCTGCAGCGAATCCTTGACAGTTTGTCCGTCTTCTCAATTTCTCTACCAGTCCCTTCTTGCTTCATTCTATTAAAGTGCGTCATTTTGACGCACTTTATTTTTGGCATACACTTTGCACAAATAGATGGCAGAAGGTTCTATTCCCTTTATAAGGATGAAGATTTACACTTTTTTGTACAAAATTCTATCCATTTCGGGAATAATGTTTACCTTTTAGTCCTTTTGACACATAGTAATGTGAGATGACAAGTCTCCGAATGTTTAACCAAACAAGTAGAACAATGAGTAACACAGAAGAAGCAAAGAAGACAGTTCGTGACAATGAAAAGACAACAGCCGATGGCCTCTCGATTTCCGAGATTCGCAAGGTCGTTACCGAACAGCTGGCTGGATATGGTGATGCGGATGGAATGAGCGTCATGAAGTTGGTAAGGCTTCTGGGCAGTGCCATTACCGGACGTAAGGAGGAATACAGGATTTCCTTCAATCGCGAGGACGAGAATCGCTGGTTTGTCGATTTCCCCAACTGGCCCTGGAAGAAGGGCAACCTCGAGATGGTTTGCGGAGCGGATAGGTTTCTGGATCTCCTGAGCGAAGGAAAGGATCGTGTCACGATTATCGCGAAGACCCCTTCCGAGAAGCTGGACGAAGCAGAATTCCAGCAGCTCATGCAGGACGGTTGGCACGAGTTGGAGCAGACTCAGTCCTCGCTGACAGGTGGTGCCACCTATACGGTTCGAGGAGCCAAGGCTGCACAGTTCATGCGCCAGCATCCTCTGACGGGAGAATCGATGCCCCGCACCCTTTGGCTTTGCCCGGTGACGCTCTTCGTCGTAGGTCGTTATCCGAAATACTTCTACGTCAAGGCTGTCGAAGAATAAACCCACTCACAGGTTTCCGGTGGCTTGTGCCGCCGGAAACATTCCAAAAACAAGTAAACCCAATTAAAAATATACACGTATGTTAGGAGCAATCATTGGCGATATCGCCGGATCAACATTTGAGTTCTGCAACACGCACGACTACAACTTCCCGCTTTTTGACCTGCTGAGCAATTTCACCGACGACAGCATCTGCACTGTGGCTGTTGCCGAGTGGCTGCTCGACGATCCCAACCTCTCGCACGAAGTTCTTGAACAGAAACTGGTTGAATTTGCCCACGAATTTCCCTGCCCGATGGGAGGATATGGCGGTGGCTTCCGCACCTGGCTCTTCTATCCCGAACAACTCAAGGACTATCGTGGTTTCTATACGGGCGGCGAACGTGTCCCCTACAATTCCTGGGGCAATGGTTCGGCCATGCGCGTCTCGGCAGTAGGCTGGATGTTCGATACGCTTTGGCAGACCGAGAATGCTGCCGAAATCTCGGCATCCATCACCCACAATCACCCCGAAGGCATCAAGGGTGCACAAGCTACTGCAGCAGCCATCTTCATGGCACGGACAGGCAGCTCGAAGGAGGAAATCCGCAAGTACATCGAGGAGAAATATGGCTACGACCTGCATCGCACCTGCGATGACATTCGTCCGACCTACTATTTCAATGGCAGTTGCCAGGGCACGGTGCCCGAAGCCATCGTCGCCTTCCTCGACAGTCGAGACTACGAGGATGCCATTCGCCTGGCTGTCACGCTGGGTGGCGACAGCGATACCCTTGCCTGCATCACGGGCGGCATCGCCGAAGCCTTCTATAAGGAAATCCCCTCCGACCTTGCCGGTGATGCGCTCGACAAGCTGCCTCCACGCTTCGTCGAGGTCATCGGACGGCTACAGGAGCAGGGACATTACATCAAGACATTCTGAGGAACGGTTTGTCCTCAAACTATACTTTACACCTTTTAAATAAATTATTTACAGTCAAACTTAAAACAACAATTGTTATGGAGAAAAAAGCACGTATCAACAACCTGATTATCGTTGATGAGAGTGGATCAATGGGACATCTGCGGGAAGCAACCCTTTCCGGTATCAACGAGACGATTGGAACCATCCGCCGCGCACAGGAGGAGTTCAAGGAGACACAGGAGCACACCCTGACGCTGGTCACCTTCGACACGGGCAACACGCCCTATGTCCGTACGATGATCGACAACACGCCCATCTCCGAAATCAAGGAGTTCACCGACTACATGCCCTGTGGAGGCACACCCCTCTACGATGCGATGGGCCAGTCGCTGACACGTCTGCACGACCGCATCAAGGATGACCCCGATGCAGCTGCCGTGGTCACGGTCCTGACCGATGGTTTGGAGAATTCCTCCCGCGAATGGACAGCACCTGCCCTGCGCAGCCTGATCGAGAAGCTGAAGGCCGAAGGCTGGACGTTCTCCTACATGGGCTCGGCGCACGACGTGAAGGAGGTGACCGACCTGCTGGCTATCGAGAATGTGCTGGAATTCAGCCACGATGTCCGTGGAACCCGCAATTCCTGGTCACGTGACAGTTCGTCGAAGAGAGCATATTATCGGAAGATGAACGAGATGTACAGCGGGGGGGCAGGCTTTTCTGATAGGGATTTGATGGAGCAAAAACGTCGGTTCGCCCGCGAATATTATGGTCCAAGGGTAACACCCGACGATATCCGGACGCTCGCTCCCGGCGAGATCTTCGTCTTCGGCAGCAACATCCGGGGCTTCCACGCAGGTGGAGCCGCTGCAGCAGCCATGCATCATTTCGGCGCCGTCTGGGGCCAGGGTGAAGGCTTGCAGGGTCAGAGCTATGCCATCCCGACGATGGAGGGTATCGAGAACCTGAAAAGTGCCGTGGAGCGCTTCACGCAATTTGCTGCCGAGCATCCCGAACTTCGTTTCCTCGTGACTCGCATCGGATGTGGCATCGCCGGCTATGCGCCAGCAGCGATTGCCCCGTTGTTCCGCGACTGCATCAACCTCGAGAATGTCACCCTCCCCGCCGACTTCTGGCAGATTCTGGGTCTCCGGATGGATATCTGATCAGGCAGCGATAGCAACCCGCTCCCCGATAGGATAACCCTTTAAAATGGCAGCAGGGGAGAGCCCGCTGGCTCTCTCCTGCTTTCTTACAGTTGCGCGAATCGTGTTGAGGATTCGGTTCTTGGTGCTCTTGGCAACATCTTCGCTGCTGTAGCCCAGCAGCTGTGCGAGTTCCTTCATCGACTTGTTTTCGAAGTAGTACCCTTCGACCAGTGCACGCTGGCGGGCCGTGAGCTTCTTGAGTTCGGCCTCGAGCAGGGCGAGCTTGCGGTCCTTGGCTCGGTCGCTCTCCTCGATGAAGTCGGCCCAGGAGCGTATCTCCTTCTGGATGAAGTCGATCCGGTCGGCCGTGATGCTTTCGTCGTCGAGCGAAGTCTCCGCGTTCTGGTTCGCCACCTTCCGAAGGTACTCGTGTGCCTTGTTCGTGCACACAGTCGTCATGTACGACTGCAGTTTGGTCGGCACTTCCGATAAGGCGCCCGTCGCAAGCTTCTCCAGAAGCAGCAGCCATGCGTCTTGCAGGATGTCCTTGGCATCGTATTCGGGAATCCCGAAGTGATGCCGCAGGAGGTTCATTACGGTTGAACGAATTTTCTCCTCATTCTCGTTCATGATTTCCATAAGCGTTCTCTCCATATTATACGTGGGTTTATCAAATTGCCGCGCAAAGATAGGAAAAAGTTTTCAATCCACCAAATAATTTTTACACTTTTTTCAAAAATACGGCACTTTTTTCATCAAATCCCCGGTTTTGCAGTTCGAAACCTCGATTTTCTGCGTCATTTTTACATAAAATACATAGTTTTTTGAAAATATTATCTAAAAATATGTATTCTTTTGCATTCTGCCTCATTTTTTACGAAGTAGCGTTCCAATAATCCGATTGTGTAGAAGTAACACAATTCATTTCGTACAATAAAAGGCGGGTTTCGTACATTTTGCCTCGTTTTTCTTGGAAATTTCGAAGCCAAACCCTATCTTTGCACCGTCAAAAGTGTTAAATTAAACAAAATAGGAGAGCCGGCGGACTTGGTTGATGAGCTTTGGTTTGGAGAAACCAGAAATAACCCTTATCTTTGCAGCGTTTATGCAGCGTTTTACTTAAATTACTTAGCGAAGATCCAGAATGACGCCACATCTGACATTCTCCAACACCACCGGCCTCTTCCGGTTCCCGACCGACAGCATCGTCTATATTGCTGCCGAAGGGAACTATTCCCGTTTCAAGATGGTCGATGGCGACGAGCAGGTGCTGGTGTGCCAGCTGGGGCAGCTTGAGGAAGCCATGCGCAGTCAGCTTCACGAGGAAGACAATCGGTTCTCGCGCGTGGGCCGTAGCTTGATTATCAATCTTGACTTTGTCTATGTCATCAATCCAGCCAAGGGCCAGCTCATCCTGAGCAACGGCTGTGGTATGAAATACACGATTGCGGCTTCGCGCGAAGCCCTTGCGGCGTTGAAGAATGCATACGACAAAGGTCTTATCAAATAATGTTTTATTGTCGGAACAATGGAGGACATAAAGGATTCTGAAATACGTATCATTGGCAAGGACGAAACCTACGACCAGAACACGATGCCTGGAAATCCCGAGGCAGATTGTTCGAAGAGTATTCCTGCGCCCGAGAAAAGGGATTTCGATAGGAGAGAAGGCCATTACAACAAGCCGCGCGAAAGCGGCGTTATCCGCAGGCTGGTCATCTTGTTTGTCCTTTTGGTCATCGTGGCCAATGTGATCTTCTTCATCTTCAGGGGCTGCATGTTGTCTGCTCCACCGGTCGATGAGCCCATGATTGGGATGGAGGAGTTGGAGAATGCCATGTTCGACCCGGAAGTGCCCGAAGGAAAGTTCGAGTCGCTGGGGAGTGCTGCCGACAGGTCGAAGCTCGACGATCTTCAGCCTTCTTTGCAAGCGTCGTCAGTTCCTTATTGCGAGGAAAAGGAGACCGAAATCAATGGAATCGGATTAAAGCTGCTGATACCTGTAGGCGCTGTGCCCAAGTTCGAGGTGGGCAGGATCGATCCCGAAGATTCGAACATTGTCCTGGCATTGCAGGCTGCGGATATCCGCAAGGACAACGGGGAAATTGTGGGAGCCTCGGTCTATAATGGGGAAGTGGTAGGAAAAGGATTGGCCAAGAAAGGATATGTCTCGATTATTCGTGGAAAAATGAGGGTAGGGGTGACCGAAAGCAGCCCCTTGTTCGAAGCAGCCATCCAGGAGGGAGGCGACTTCTTCCGCCAGTATCCGCTTGTGGCCGATGGGGTTATGGTCGAAAACCAGCCCCGAGGGAAAGCCATTCGTCGCGCCATCTGCCAGCGGGGCAGCAACTTCTTCGTGGTCGAAACGCTGACTCCCGAATCGTTCCACGATTTCGCGCAGGCCCTGCAGGACCTGAATATCGACAATGCCGTCTATCTGGTGGGCAGTCCCTATGCGCTCGGATTCCTTCGCGACAGCAACAGCAGGCTCCACGAATGGGGCGAATCCCGGTTTGCCAAGGCCGAGAATATCAGCTATCTGATTTGGAAAAAGCAATAGGGTTCAGCGCTTATCCCACCTTCAGTCGCTTCATCTCCAGCATGCAGCTGGTGGCCCACCACGTACGCAGTTCGTCCCTGTAGTCCTGCTGCACGGCAAACGTATGGGCATAGAGGTAGTTGCGGCAGTTGAACGCATCCCAGCTCACTTCGATTTCTCCTTTTCTGGGTATCGACAGCGCAAAGCGGAACAGCACTGTCTTCCCATCGCCCGCCATGACCAATGGGGCGGTCACTTGTGCCAGGTCTTCGACAAACTGCTTGTAGCACCGATTCAGTTCCGGTTCAAATCCCGTTCTCTTGTTGCCTTGTGGACTCGTTTTCTTGTTGTCTTGTGGTCTCGTTGACATGTCGTCTTGTGGTCTCGTTCTCTTGTCGTCTTGTGGACTCGTTGACTTTTCCTCCCGTTTGCTCGTCTCCTCGATAATCCCTTCGAGGAAGCTGACCTTGTAGGCAATCATCGGGCAATGGAAGGTGCGCAGCAGGCGCTTTCGGTCCAGCTTCTGCCGGTTGTTCTGCGACTGCTTCAGTGCCTCCTGCATCAGCCGGATGGTTCGTTGCAGTTCGGCTTCCCGTGCATCGCGTTTGGTGCGCAGCAGGCGCACAGCCTCTTCGATACATTCTTCGACACCCTCACGTGTATAGACCAGTCGCACGTTGTCGGTGTCGTTGCCGTAATGAAGGCAGACGTGGTGCGGACCCGCCAGATAGACCCAGGCGCGGTCGTCGGGCTGCGGCGTGAAGTGCCGGCGCTCTACCTCTTCGTCCAGCTGCTGCAGCGTGTGTGCCACAAATTCCGTATCGGCCCGATGACGTTCCGACTGCGCCCAGTCGGTCAGCTCCCGGATGAGTGCCTTGCCGGCAGCCAGGTAGTCTTCGGCAGCCACGGGGTCCTCTTCCACATAGCTGCGATACTCCGACTGGAGCCGGGCCTCGAGCATGCCGACATAGTCTTCCCCTGCTGCTTCGTACTGCATATATTCGTTGCGGAGGTTGTCGAACTCCGTCACTTCGACCGTCAGTTCCTGTTCCATTCTATTCTCTTTTTGATAACATCGAAAAACTCGCTTCGAAATAATAACAACGTATTTGTTTTAGGTGAAAATGGCCTCGTCTCTCGCTTCAATAGCGGAGACTTGGCAGTTTTTTTTTAAAACACGAATTATCACACTTTTCATGAATTTTATTTTGTTCTGTTGTATAAGATCACGGATTTCTCGAATGCGGATTATCGGCTTTCCCAAAGGAGACCAGTGGTCATTGCTTCGCCGACCACTGGGGCGGAAACCACGGACGCCTTGACCATATTAATCTCACACAGAATGCACCCTTCATCTTTAACCACGAATCTCACGAATCCTCACG
>JAEEUA010000268.1 GCA_016286775.1 Bacteroidales bacterium | reverse complement strand
CTACCGCAGGCATAAGTGTCACCAGTGGCCTCACCTATCCCAGCATGAGCGACCTGGTGGTCAAGCAGGCCATGATTGATGTCAGCGACCATGTCTATCTCGTTGCCGATAGCACCAAAGTAGGGCGGAGCTCCTTCGCCACACTTGGCCAGCTCACCCTGGTCGATACCATCATCACCGACTCCAATCTCTCCGACGCTGACCAGGAGCTCTTCCGTCGCTACAACCTTCCCTGCATTATCGCTCCCCTTTGAAATCCGTTGGTAAACCGTTTCAGCACAAGACACTCATCGAATCAGCACCTTCCGTCCGTCCTTGATTGCGAAACCACGGAATCCCTTGCCAACAGGCATGCCAAACACGTCGAACATCCTACTGCTCTCCGTCGCCCGATCCTCCTGACAATTGGTTAAGCCATTCGGGACAGATAGTCCAAAGGCTTCCAGCTGCGACAGGAGAATGTCCGTTCGATGCTGGAAGTAGTTGCGCAGCAGTTCGTCGCGCCGTACCAGCCAGTGGTCGTTGCGCGTATAGGTTACATCCGACTCTCCCGTCGAACGACGATAGTCTCCCCAGCGTGCACTCTCGCCGATGATGGCAAGGTCAATCTCGTTCGACAATCTTTCGTAAAGACCGGCTGCCCGATCGGGTGTCAGAATGCCATCCCCCGTCAAATGCAGTTCAATGCGTTCCTGCATCAGCCTCTGGAAGTCAGGGTTACCCTTCAATACCACCATCATCCTGGTCGGATCGCCCTTTACGGCCTCCACCTTATTGAAACCGACATCCTCGAAAGCCGTTTCGGCATCCCACACCAAGTAGCGGAATCCCGCGCCAGGATTCGTGCGACTGCGCAAGCAGCGCCAGTTGTTGTGGTCCCAGTCGGCGTTACCTACATACCAGCTCACAAGCATATAGTCGCAATAATTCGCCAGATCGAGTAATCCGTCGTCGGTCAATTGCTGATAGTAGCTGTCCTGCTCGCCTTTTCCTACCTTCATCACCACACCATACATCTTCTCATAGGCTCGACGGTCGCCATCAATCATGCTGCTCACATCCACCACGTCGTAATCCTCATCCACGCCACCCAGATAGTCGCTTGCAAAGTTGTCGTTGATCTTTTCGCATAGTTCGTAAAGTCCCCAATAGAGTCCATTCACGTAAAGATGCGCAAAACGACGGTGGGTCGAAAGGTTTCCCATCGCCCGGTGTGCTTCCTTTGCCCAAGAGTCCAGAATATATTGTGCATTCGTCCGCTGAATGATGTTCTGCGGATATAGGCTTGCGCTACCATTCTTCAGCCACGTATAATTGTATCCTGCACGCAGGATGAGATGGTCGAATTGCATCACGGCATCTTTCTGCTCGAAGAGGTCAAACTTCAGCTTCCCTGCTCCATATTCCTTTCGAAATGAGACACGGAACGAATGTTTCGGCGTGTTCTGCGGGTTGCGGCTATTTCCTCCATGCAGCAGCAGGCCGCAGTTTCGCTGGAAGGACCTGCCCGTCTGAGGATCGTAATATTCGATTGACGCAGGACGTTCCCAGCCATCACCCAGCTTGGAGAGATCCTTGCCCGTATGGACGTAGATGCCGCCCGTCTCGGGGTCTTCCGACTGCGAAAACAGATAGTCAATATTGGTGACCAGGCAGACGGTGGGTATCGAAAGCAGGGCACTATCCATCAGCGGGCCATACGTCTCGCCCAACGTAATCGTCGTATCCATGGCATAGTCGGCCGCCCAATAACTGCCGGCGTCCTTCTTGCTCCAGATGTTGGGATAACCCTGGGGTGAGGCGGGCTGACGGCAGACATCGTGCAGGAAGATGAAGGTGCGCGTGGCAATGGGTCCCATCGAATCGTTTGCATCGACGCAGACTGCGCTGACTGGTGTGGTGGTTCCAATCATAATGGGCTCGACATAACGCACTGCATTGGCACGCGTAGGTCGTGTGCCATCCAGAGTATAATATACGTCAAAGCCGGGCATCGACGAAGCAAGCGACAAGGTGAAAGCCTCGTCGTGGAATGGTTGAGCCTCACTGAACACGACCTCCTGGGCGTGTAATCCCAAGGACAGGCTCGCGATGAACCATAATGATAATGTGTGTTTATGTGTCAATTCCATAAAAGATTAGTATAGCCTTCAGGGCTTCATTCCCATGGCGCGGATGTATCCCTCATTCGTCAGACATTTCTCGAACTTGACGTTTTCGAGCAATTCGTTCATCACGGCCTTGGCAATGTCCTGAGCAACCTTGTTGTCGCGAATCTTCTTGAAGGAACCGCGATCGGCAGCCGCATACGCACGGATGAGCTCCCAATTCTCGGACATCTTGAACCGTTTCATACAACTGGTGGCATCCATCTTCTTATAGGGCCAGTAGGTCCAGCCGATGTTTTGCGACTCCATCACAGCCGTGAAGCCATGAATCCATTCATCAGTATTCTCGCCCGTCTCGCCCATATACATCGGCAGGTTCACGCTGTCGCGGAAATGCACAAAGTCGGCGATATGCAATGGGATGGTGTCACACCAGTAGCGATGGCAGGTGTACATCATCTTATCGTCGAACTTCGAATCCTTGAAGACACTGAAATTGCCGTTCCACTGCGCTCCTCCCAGCATCACGATGTGATTCTGATCGACTTCACGGATAGCCTTGGTGATGCGCATATAAAGTGGTTCGAGTGCTGCATTGAGCGCCTCGAGCCTTTCGGCTTCGTAGGGCGCAATGGGCTCGTTCAGCAAGTCATAGCCTATTACAATGGTGTCGTTTGCATAATGCTCGGCGATACGCTGCCAGATGTTGCAGCAACGCTGTTGCTGCATTTCGCTCTCCAGAAGCCAGGGATAGCCGTAACTGTCGTCAATATTGTCCCCCGTTTGTCCCCCAGGAGCATCGTGCATGTCGAGAATGACGCGTAAATCCTCCTTGCGGCACCAATCCACAACCCGGTCAATCAAGCGGAAGCCCTCGGTGCTGTCATTTCGTCCCATATAATACTCGTCGGTGAAAAGCTTGTAGTGGAAGGGGATGCGAAGGGTGTTCATGCCCGTAGCGGCAATGTAGTGGATATCCGCTTCGGTGATGTAGTTTTCCTTGAACTGATTCCAGAAGTCTGCCGTAAACTCTTCGCCCGTCAGTTCGCAGAACATCTGGTTGATGAGACGATAGGACGAGGTCTCGCCCAAACGGAACATATAGCCCTCGGGGTTGATCCAATTGCCCAGATTGATGCCACGGATGAAAAACTTCTCTCCATCGGGCTTCACAAGGTCCTGACCATTCACGGTAATAAATCGGCCTGAACCATTCTCCTGGCTAGGCTCTTTCGGTGTGCAGGCAGCCAATACAATAAAGGCTATGCCCAATGTGATTAAACTTTTCATGCTTTTGCTTTCGATTATTCGGGATGTGTGCCGCAAAGATAGTTATTATTTCATTATTCTCCAAATCTTCAGCGAAAAAATACTGAAAATGAGGCATTTTTTGCACCTGGGCCATCTTCTCATCAATAATCCGATAGCGAGGCTCAGCGTATCGCTGCTATGATTGAAAAATCATGAACAGGAAAATTACTGTGGTGCAAAAAATGCATGTTTTTTTGCGGAGGAAGATGCATCATTGATGTAT
>JAEEUA010000062.1 GCA_016286775.1 Bacteroidales bacterium | reverse complement strand
CCCAATATCAGTTTCGGCTTCCCGGTCATGGCTTCCCTTCAGCCTGTGGTTCGCAAGCCAATGGATGTACACATGATGGTGGTTCATCCCGAACAATGGATCGAAAAGGTGGCTTCCTACGGAGCAGAATACATGACTGTTCACCAGGAGGCATGCCACAATCTGCATCGTTGTATCCAACAGATTCACGAAGCCGGCATGAAGGCAGGCGTTGCCATTAACCCGGGCACGCCCAATGTTATGCTCGACGAAGTGCTCTGTGACCTTGACCTCGTGCTCATCATGACTGTGAACCCAGGATTCGGCGGACAGAAATTCATTCCTTCCATGCTCGACAAGGTGCGTCGCATGAGGGCCAAACTGGTCGAACGAAACTTCAATGCGCTTATCGAATGCGATGGCGGTGTGAATCTCGAGACAGGTCGTATGCTCAAAGATGCCGGAGCAGATGTCCTTGTGGCAGGCAATTCTGTATTCCGCAGCGAGAATCCTACCGAAACCATTCACAAGCTGAAGAATCTTTGATTTTCTGCTACCTAAACGTGCCAATCGTTTTCATACAATCTATTGCGCGGATTTTATTTCGCAACAAAAAAAGGATGTTGAATTCCATGTATCCATTTTTTTTAGTAACTTCGCGCACGGAAACAAAAACAACCACATTTTAAATAATATAAAGATGGAAATTAAGAATTATGACTTCGCTGGCAAAAAAGCCATCGTACGTGTAGATTTCAATGTGCCCTTGAAGGACGGTAAGATTGCTGACGACACCCGTATCCGCGGCGCCGTTCCAACTCTGAAGCTCATCCTCGAGAAGGGTGGTGCTCTCATCATCATGAGCCACATGGGCAAGCCCAAAGGCAAGGTTAAGCCAGAACTCAGCCTTGGTCAGATCAAGGACGCAGTAGCTGCTGCCCTTGGCGTTGCTGAGGTTAAGTTTGCTCCCGACTGTGCAAAGGCTGATGCCGAGGCTGCTGCTCTCAAGCCAGGCGAGGTGCTCCTCCTCGAGAACCTTCGCTACTATCCTGAAGAGGAAGGCAAGCCTGTAGGCATTGAGAAGACTGACCCTGCATACGAAGCTGCTAAGAAGGACATGAAGAAGAAGCAGAAGGTATTCGCCGAGAAGCTTGCTTCTTACGCTGACTGCTATGTGATGGATGCCTTCGGCACCGCTCACCGCAAGCACGCCTCTACAGCTGTCATCGCCGACTTCTTCAAGCCCGAGGACAAGATGCTTGGCCTGCTCATGGAGAAGGAAGTAACTGCCGTTGACAACGTCCTCAACAACATCAAGCGTCCATTCGTTGCCATTATGGGTGGCTCGAAGGTTTCGACCAAGATCGGCATCATCGAGAACCTCCTCGGCAAGGTTGACAAGCTCATCCTCTGCGGTGGCATGACCTATACATTTGCCAAGGCTCATGGTGGCGAAATCGGCAACTCGATCGTAGAGCTCGACAAGCTTGACGTTGCCCTCAGCGTTGAGGAACTGGCCAAGAAGAATGGTGTAGAGCTCGTGCTTGGCACTGACTCTGTTGCTACCAATGGCTTTGACTTCGGTACAATGAGCCTCAAGCCAGGTGCTGACGTGAAGAACGTTCCTTCAAACGCCATCCCAGCCGGTTACGAGGGACTTGATGCAGGCGAGGATAGCCGCAAGAAGTTCGTCGAGGCCCTCAAGGGTGCCAAGACCATCCTTTGGAACGGTCCTGCTGGCGTATTCGAGTGCGATGACTTCTGCGACGGCAGCCGTGCTATCGGCAACGCTGTAGCCGAGGCTACTGCAGAAGGTGCCTTCTCGCTCATCGGTGGTGGTGACTCTGTAGCTTGTGTCAACAAGTTCGGTCTCGCTGACAAGGTATCCTACATCTCTACAGGCGGTGGCGCTCTGCTCGAGGCAATCGAGGGCAAAGTCCTCCCAGGTGTAGCAGCTATCAAGGGCGAATAATCTCGTCGTTACGACTCATTTTTCGGGATGTGCCAAGTCTTATTTGGCACATCCCCCTTCTTTTTTCTCACAAGGGTATCCATCCTGACTACACACGAATAAGCGATCACACATTTATGAAATTCCTTTTCTTATACCTCCTGCTTATCTTTTCTTCAGCCCTCTATGCTGGGACTGGAGAGTGGAACAGCCAGGCCCTCTCTTTGAAGATACCTTATACAACTCTTACTCCAGGAAACGCACTCCAAGACCAGAATGGCAAATACATGACAATTGTCTATCTCGAGAATCTTGGATTCAAGAAGATCAGCCAACATTCCAATGACGAAGACGCGCAGGCAATGGTCGATGAAGGCTATCGTATCATACGTCTGGATTATCAAGGCAATGCCAAGGCGGTTTCCCCTGACATCAATCAGGATATCATCCAACTCAACGACCAACTGAACAAAGGTTCCCTATGCGGATTTTCCTCCATCTCCCCCATTCGATCCTATATTCTCATGGAGGGCTATCGCATTCGGCGAGACGTAAGCTATTACCTCGACGATCCGACTGTTTACAATTGGCCGGGGTCACCCTATACCGAAAGCCAGGGCGATTCGCTCTACATGGACATCATCTATCCTTCCCATCCTTCCATCCCTGTTCCCGTTCTCCTTTCCTTTTCCTACTCGAACAGTTACGCGACCCTTTCCGGAGTAAAGATTACCGATGCCCATCAGCATCAGCGGCTCTTTCTCGGTTATACGCTTTCGATGTTTGACGATTCCATTCTCGAAGGGGCTCCGGCTCATGGAATAGCTTGGGCAATTGCCGATCATCCGAAGTATTGCGACTGGGGACAAGGCAAGCCTCAAGGAGGCAACAACAAGGATTACGGATCCATCGAAACCAATCCTGATGCAGCTTGCAAGGTGAAATCTGCCGTTCGTACCCTGCGAACAGTCGGTGAATCATTGGGGCTCAATGGCGAGATTGCTATCTTTGGCTTCTCACGAGGCGCCACTGCAGGATCTTTGGCCATCGGAAATCTGGATGTGGCAGAATTCCAGGATGCCACGCGCGGATTGTACCCCGAAGCAAACGATCATGTACAGGCTGCCATACTGGGGCCTGGAGTCTTCGACTACACGCTTCTTCCCGAAGACAAGAATGAATTCAAGCATGCCACAGCCGTTTGGGGAGAATTATCCTCGAATCGAAACGTTTGGGAGCAGCAGGGCGCTTCCTACCTGTGTACTTCTTCTGCAACAGCCCCTACCCTCTTCTTCTACAACACGACTGACGATGCCTATTACGGCATACAGGTCAACAATCTCAAGGACAAGTTGGACCAGCTCGGCGTTGAAACCGAACTCTTCCAGGATTATGCCTACGGCCATGCCGTACCAAAGGATGTTGAAAGTCTGGAAAAGATCTACGATTTCCTGACATCACATCTTTCGGCTCCCGATGTTCTTGAAACCATCGAGATGGTTCCTTCCTCCAATCCTTGTAAACTTTTGGACCTGCATGGTCGAAAAAACACCAGGTGCAAGGGCTTCCAGATCAAGGATGGTCAAATTATCTTCGTCAAGTAACAATAAAAACCGGATTTCTTCGTTATTCTATCGATGAAGAAATCCGCTTTTCGTTTGGCCTGCTCCCTTGGCCTGCTTCTGCTCCTGACGACCGCGTGCAACACGGCCCGACTCGGCACGGCCATCGAGCAATACCGACGGGGTGAATACTTCGAAGCTTCGCAGACACTCAAGGTCGTTTATCGAAAGACCGATGCACGCAGCGATCGCGAGAAAAAAGGGGAAGCAGCCTGGTATATGGGTCTTTGCTTCGAGAAACTCATGATCCCCGCCCAGGCAGCATCCGGATTTCAGAATGCCCAACGGTATGGATGGGACGACCCGACACTCCTTCTTCATCTTGCCCAGGCCCAGCATCGCAATGGCAAATACCGGGATGCGGAACAAACCTATCTGAGCTACCTGGAACTATTTGCCGAGGACGAACAGGCATTGGCTGGTCTTGAAAGCTGCCGAAAAGCAGCTGAATGGAAAGAGGCAGGTTCACGCTATCAGGTAAAGCGTTTTGCCTTGGCCAGTGGTCGTCGCGCCGACTTCAGCCCTGCCATCTGGGGAGATAAGGACGAAGTGCTTTACTATACTTCTTCTGCCGACAAATCGACTGGTGACGAGAAATCGCCCATCACTGGCACAAAATACTGCGACATCTGGTGTCTTCGCAAAGACGACAAGGAGAAATGGGGCCGTCCGGAACTCATCGAAGGAGGCATCAATTCCGAAGGGGACGAAGGCACACCCGCTTTCTCGCCCGATGGCAACACAATGTACTACACTGCAGCTGGCGGAAAAGGACAGATTGCCACCCCACATCTATATGCCTCGTCACGTTCTGAGGCATCTTTCGGCAAAGGTTCAATGCTGCAGTTTGGCAATGACACCCTCTCTGTTTATGCGCATCCTGCAGTTTCGCCCGATGGCCGATGGTTATATTTTGTCAGTGACATGCCAGGAGGAGAAGGAGGACTGGACATCTGGAGGGCCCAGCTGCGTGCTGCCACCGACATTGCATTCATTGAGAATCTTGGTTCATCCATCAATACTTCTGCCGACGAGATGTTCCCCACCTTCTCACCCGATGGCGTCCTCTATTTCAGCACGAATGGACGTGAGTCGTTGGGTGGTCTCGACATCTACAGTGCCCGCCTTGACGAATGGGACACCTGGCACCTCGAACATCTGGGTGTTCCCATCAACTCCAATGCCGACGATTTCGGCATGACCTTCTGCCGCGCTACCAAGGAGCAGCAGGAGGGTTGGTTCAGTTCCAATCGTCAGCAAGGCAAAGGTTACGACAACATCTATTCCTTCGTCCTCCCCTCCATCAAGATCAACATCACGGGCTACGTCATGGACACGGAAGGCGAACCTATTCCGGAAGCCATCGTGCGTGTCGTTGGTCGCAATGGCATGAACTTCAAGTCGCTCACCAAACCCGATGGCTCCTATATCGCGTCCATCGACCGTTCCACGGAATATGTGATGATGGCTGGCAAGACGGGCTATCTCAACCGACGCGCACAATTCACAAGCGATCCGGCCGAAGAGGATGCCGACTACGAAGTGGATTTCTACCTGCCGACCATCTCCAACCCTGTCCTCATCGACAACATCTTCTACGATTACAATAAGGCAACTCTTCGCGAAGAATCCTATCCCGCACTCGATGACCTCGTTCAACTTCTCAACGACAATCCTTACTGCGCCATCGAACTAGCGGCACACACCGACCGAGTTGGTGGGCAACCCTTTAACCTCGATCTCTCCCAGCGACGTGCCCAAGCTGTGGTCGATTATCTCATCGAACAAGGTATCGACGAAGATCGTCTTACTCCCATCGGTTATGGCAAGGAGAAGCCAAAGATCATCGACGAAAAACTACATGAAAAATACGAATTTCTCCCCGATGGCCAGGAATTGACCGAAGAATTTGTCAATTCTCTTCCTCCGGAACAAAGGGAGATTGCCGACCAAATCAACCGTCGAACCGAGTTCCAGGTTCTCTCTACCACGTGGGGGCTTGAATAAAAACCATAGAAGAATCATTTTGTCGGGCGCCAGAGTGCTATTTCCAATTTAAGGAAGCATTCTGTCGCCCGACAGAGTATCCTATCCCAATCGCTACATACATTTTGTCGCCCGTCAGAGTGCTCCATCCAATCGCAGCAAGCATTTTGTTGTTCATCAGAATATTCTAACCAATCACCACAAGCATTCCATTGCCCAACACAGTAATCTATCCAATCGTAGCAAGCATCTTCTCATCACATCAAAGTTCTATATCCAATCGCAGCATGACCAGTCTATGCCAGGAATTGATATGCTGATTTCGTTGCAAACATTCTGTCGGGCGTTAGAATGCCCTATCAAATCGCAGCAAACATTCTGCCGCCCGTGATAGTGCTTACGCGAAAAATGTTCGCATTTCTACATCCATTCTATTGTTTTATGCCGCTCTTTGTGTCAAAACAAACAAAATAATACTTTTTTCGTGATTATTTTACTAAAATATTTGGAAATATAGAAAATCGTTCTTATCTTTGCAGCGATTTCGGTGATGAATCAACGAATTTGGAGTTTTTCACTTTTGATGATAGGAATTGTTTACCTTTTCACTCTTTTATCATAAATAGATAGACAACCAAAAGAAAGGAGAACATGTATGGACAAGAAGAAGAAAGCCGAGAAGGAATGGATCCGCAAGGTGACAAGCGGAAAGATGATTGAGAAGAAGGAGAATCCTTCACTTAGAAGCGATGCCGAGCACTCCGACTCGATGCAGCCTGGACAAGGTGACGCCAAACACGGGTTCAGCGATGTGGCTGGCATGGACGAACTGAAGCAAATGGTGATCGAAGGGTTCATCAATGTGCTGAACAACCGCGAGTGCGCCAAGGCTTTCGGCATCACGCCGCCCAGCCTACTGTTCTACGGACCGGCTGGTTGTGGGAAGACCTACTTTGCCGAAAAACTGGCCGAAGAGGTTGGTATCAACTTTATAAAGGTTGTACCCGACGATCTGGCTTCTACCCTCATCCATGGTACGCAGGAAAAGATCGGCGAGTTGTTCCGCCGTGCCGAGGAGGAAGGTCCCACCCTACTCTTCTTCGATGAGTTCGACGCCATGGTGCCACAGCGAACCAGCGATGACCGCAATTACCAGAACAACGAGATCAACGAGTTCCTGTGTATGCTGAACAAGGCATCCGAAAAAGGTGTTTATGTGCTGGCTGCCACCAACCATCCCGAACGCATCGACAGGGCCGTCCTGCGAACGGGTCGCATCGACGAGATCATCTACGTGGACATGCCCGACGACAAGGCACGTGAGAGCTTGTTCCGTCTCGAACTGTCGAAACTGCCTGCTTCGGAGGACATCGACTACACGCGACTGGCCTCTCTTACGACAGGCTACAACTGCAGCGACATCAGCTACATCGTGAAGGTTGCTTCGCGCAAGATGTTCAATGCCAGCATCAAGGAAAAGGACAAGCCCTACAAGGTGATCACGCAAAGTTTGCTCGAAGAGTCCATCGCACGCAAATCGCCCTCTGTGACCAATCGTGACCTCCGTGAGTTTGAACGCATACGTGGCGAATTCTCGCCGAAGGATGCAGGCCGTCGTCAGGTGGCCATTGGATTCCATTAACATCTTCTCGATGAAGAATAACCTCTAATTTTGATGATTATGAAAGAGAAAGTTTTGGATGCACTCAAGGCTTTGGGCTTTGAGACGAAAGATTTCGAAATCGGATACGGCTTCGAATTTGAAGGTTCGCACTTCCTGTACCTTCCAAGTGATGACGAACAATTCCTGAGCATTGCTCTTCCGTCTGTACATGAATTCGACGAGGAGAACGAGCTGGAGGGTTACAAGCTGATGAATAAGGTGAACCGTCAGATGAAGTATGTCAAGGCCACCCGCATCAACGGTGACATTTGGCTGTTCTTCGAGCGCAACCTGCTCGGCGACGAGGACTTGAAAGAGGTGCTTCAGCAGATGATCTTCAGCCTGGAGGCTGCCCACTTCTTCATGCAGGATTGGGAAGAAAACGCTGAAGATGACAACGAATCGGACGAGGATGAAGACGACAACGAATCGGACGAGGAGGAAGAAGACTTCGAATCAGACGAGGAGGATGAAGATTCCGAATTGGAGGAGGTAGAAGACGATGAATTCGTTGTAGATGAAGACATCAGCGAAGAAGAGGACACCGAAACGGAGGAAGTCTCTGACCTGGAGGCTGAATTTCGGGACTTACTGAACAAATTCATAGAAAAATGCGATGAGAACGGAAACACCGACTCCAAAAAAGATAACAGCGATGAAGATGTCGCATAATACCCCATTGCCATGACAAAGAAAGAACTTATCATGCAGACCCTCGAAAAGATGGGCTACAGTCCAGAAGAGGACGAGGATGGTGACATCACATTCCTCTTTCAGATGAAGCACCTTTATGTGATGGTCGGAAACGAGGACGAGCAATACGTCAGCGTGCTCTTGCCGCAGTTCCGAGATGTTGACGAAGGCAAGGAAGCGCTTGTACTGGCCGTCTGCAATAAGATGACCTGCGAAACGAAGTTGCTGAAGGTCTATGTCGATCACACCTACAAGAACGTGACGGCTTCGTGTGAATTCTTCTACACCGATGAAGAATCATTCGAACAAAGCCTGACCCATTCGCTCAAGTTATTAGGAATGACACGTTCCTCTTTCATGCGACACATGCGTGACATGGAAAAATAATCGCCTAATGCACTGAAAACTCTACAAAATTTGAAAAAACCACTTGTTAAGTTGGTTTTTTCAAATTTTTTGTATATCTTTGCCCTGTCGTTTCAGTGGTTCCAAATTGATAGGACTACGCATTGAAGCAACATATAATACTATTGAGCAAATTATTTATTATCTTGATAAAAACCACATGACATGAAAGCAACAATCTTTACCGCAACTTGCTGCGCAATGCTCCTGTTAAGCGCATGCTCCACAAAACCACAGGAGGAGCCCGATGGCGCGTACCTTTTCACCTATTTCAACGATCCGACACATTCGCTGTTCATGGCCATCAGCTACGACGGATATGAGTTCACGGCCATCAACGGCAGCGAACCCATCATCGCCGGCGACAGCATTGCCGAACAGCACGGTATCCGCGATCCGCACATCTACCGAGGACCAGACAACAAGTTCTACATCGTGATGACCGACCTGCACGTCTTCGGGAAGCAAGCAGGCTTGCGCGACACCCAGTGGGAACGCGACGACCGATACGGATGGGGCAACAATCGAGGCATCATCCTGATGAAGTCGGACGACCTGATCCATTGGACACACAACGAGGTGCGCATCGACAAACTCTTCCCCGAGAAGTTTGGCGAACTGGGCTGTGCCTGGGCTCCCGAGACCATCTGGGACCCCGATGAGCAGAAGCTGATGGTCTATTTCACCATTCGTCAGACTCCCGAAGGAGATGGAGGACGCACCAAACTCTTCTACAGCTATGCCGACAAGGATTTCACGACACTGGTCACAGAGCCGAAGCTGCTTTTCGAATATCCCGATCCAAAGATTCAAGTGCTTGACGCCGACATCTGCCCCATGCCCGACGGTCGCTACTTCATGACTTATGTGGCACAGGAGAATCCAGGTGGCATCAAATACATGATTTCAGACAAGATCAACCACTATGAGGACTATGTCGATGGGCAGATCGATGCAGAAGACCGTGGTTGTGAGGCGCCTAACTGCTGGAAGCGCATCGGCGAAGACAAATGGGTGATCATGTACGACATCTACAGCGTGAATCCACACAACTTCGGCTTCGTCGAAACCACCGATTTCAAGACATTTACTCCTCTGGGACGCTTTAACGAAGGTGTGTTGAAGGCCAACAACTTTGTTTCACCCAAGCATGGCAGTATCATTCCCATCAAGCTGAGCGAAGCAAAGAGGCTGGAGGAATACTATGCCAAATAACAGCTATATTTCGAAGCTACATCAGCAATCGTGGCTATAGCAGCTGGAACTTCAAGCCCAAGGAGAGGCCCATGAGGTCCCAGAATTTCACGCTATGGTCCATATATTTGGCGCGAATGTAGAGGTCACAGGTTCCTAATTCGTAGAAAGCGGTGACGCTCTTCACGAACCGAAGGTGGTTCATCGGGACAATCTTTGTAACTCCCTGTCCGGCAAAGATATTTAAGCGAAACTTGGTAGAAAGAAATTCATAGTAGTCGTTGGGATAGCGGCTGGGCTGTTCGTTCCAGAACTCCGAGCCGAACACAGCGTTGAGGTAAAGGCCCATGCGCAGCGGTTCGATCTGCACACCCTTTCCCACATAGATGCTCCAGGGGATATAGTTCTCCTTGATCGTCATCGTTACCTTGGCACGATTGCTCTTATACTTGGGAATAAAACCGATGAGCTGGTTGGTCTCCCACTGGTTACGTTTGCCGTAGCTCCAACCAACGCCGAAGGAAAGGAATCCCATATTGCCTGCGAACTGAACGACCAACTGCGTAGGAATCAAGGCCTCCCAACGCTTGCGATAGCGGTGGACACGCTTGTCGTATGCCCTCACTCTGACCTCCGACTGATAAACGTCCTTGTCATCCTCTGGCATAAAGTAGATCGAATCTTTACGATTCATCAAAGTGTCCTGAGTAAAGGCCACCTGCGACTTTAGGCTTGCGGGCAGCAGTGACAAGATGCATATAAGCAACAAACTAATAGTCAATCCTCTCCTCTTCATAGCCGTCGGGTGTAAAGGTGAATATCCTGTAATTACGGTGCAAGGCACAATCGATTCCGTAGTAGATGGGGCCATCATCGTAGATGCGCCGAGCGACATCGTTGTGGTCATGCCCATTGATGCAGCATATCAGGCCGGGAAACTGCAATGTATAATAATTGAACACGCGCGAAACATTGTTGTTGAACTCGTCGCTATAGGGAGCCGCATGCATGATAATGATGGTTCGGTCGAAATCGGCCGAGTCGGCCTTGACCTGCTCTTCCATATAGTCGAAGTTAGGGACAGGGGCTACGCGGTCGTATTCCATCGCATTGGTATCAAGGCAAACGAACTTGATACGACCAACGATGAAGCTGAAGTTCCTGGGACCGAACATCCATTCGTAGGTCTGATCGCCTGTACCCAGGAAGTCATGATTGCCCAACAATACAACGTGTGGAACATCGAGATCTCGAAGCATGTTACGGAACATCCTGAATTCATTGGTTGTTCCAGTATCAGTTATATCGCCGCAATGTATCACAAAATCGATGTCGGAACGACTATTGATATCGGCTATCTCAGCTTTGGCCTGGGTGTACCATTGATGCGTATCGCTGATAAAGGCGACGCGCAACGTATCCCGACTGTTGTAGAGCTGACGAATTCGGGCTATCTGGTCTGCATTGATGTCGTGCTCTCCATGGAGGTTCATATCATACGGATGCACATCGAAAACGCTTTGACAAGCAGAAAAAAGCCAACCTGCCAGAAGAGCGAAATAAAGCAATCTAAGTTGCAAAAATAATCTCATCTTTTTGGTTTAAATTTGTATAAAAGCCCGCAAATATGTCCATTTTTTTGCAATTCTCCAAATAATTTGTATTTTTTCTCACTAAATATTTGTTTTTTGGAAGGAAAAAACTATCTTTGCAAAACAAATTGTTAATTGTTAACTGACAAATACATCTATGAATCGCACTTATCTTTGGGCACTCAGCGTCCTGTTATTGTGCCTCACGGCTTGTAATCAATCGAAAGAGGATACCGTCCTTCTCTGGCTGGGCAGTTACTGCAACACGAGCGAAGAGGGTATCCGCATCTACCGTTTCAACCAGCAAACTGGTGACTACACCTATCTGACTGGTTATGTAGGGCTTGCCAATCCGTCGTTCATCTGGGTAGCCAAAGATGGTCGCCATTTCTACGCCGTTGGCGAAGAAGATGACCCGGAAAGCAGTTCGGCCAATGCTTTCGTCTTCGATGAAGAGAAAGCCGAAATCATTCGGCTCAACAGCCAGAGCAATCATGCGGGTGCTGCCTGCAACATCATCCTCAGTCCCGACGAGCACACGCTCTTCACTTCAAGTTACGGCAGTGGATGTATCACCGAATTTCCCATACGCGACGACGGCTCTTTGGGCAAAGACTTCGTCTTGAAGTTCTCTGGCCACAGCGTAAACCCCGAGCGCCAGGACCATCCCTACATCCATGCCGTCAACTTCACCCCCGATGGCAAATACCTGATGGCCAATGACCTCGGCATGGACCAGATCCATGTATTCAAGATGCGCGAAAAGGCTGCCACGGATTCGCTTCCCATCCTCAGCAACGGGGAACTTCCTGTTGAACCCGTTGCAGAAACCTATAATGTACAAGTCGATCCGGGAGCAGGTCCACGTCATCTGGCATGGTCGCCCAACGGCAAGAACGCCTACCTCCTGAGCGAACTCTCCGGCCAACTCTTTGTGCTGAAGTATGAAGACGAGAAACTCAGCATCATCCAGACCCTGCAGGCCGACACACTCAATGCTGGTGGCAGCGCCGATGTTCATGTTTCGCCCGATGGCAAGTTCGTCTATGCTTCGCACCGCTTGGAAGGGGATGGCATCACAATCTGGAAGGTGAATCACGAAGACGGAACGTTGACCAAGGTAGGATTCCAGCCCACAGGCATCCATCCGCGCAACTTCGGCATTACCCCAAATGGAGAACTTCTTCTATGCGCCTGTCGCGATTCGAACAAGGTACAGATCTTCCGCCGCGACAAGCAGACGGGCTTGCTCTCCGATACCGGACGAGCCATCGAGATGCCACGTCCAACGTGTGTCCAATTCTATTGAACAAAACTTTCGACACTCTTTCTATTCATTATTAAAAAAATCCATTTTTTAAGAATTGAATTGTTAAAAACGCCTCAAAAACATGTTCTGCAACATGTTTGGAGGCGTTTTTCTTGGAAATGTTAAAATAATACTGTAAATTTGCACGCGCTTTTAAATAATTTTGCACAAATACAATTATCTAAAGTGTCAACATTATTAAAACAAATACTAACTATTATTAACCAAACTAATTATTTATGTCAATCGTTCAAAGCATTACTATGAGAGCGACAACGGCATGTGCTGTTGCCCTCTTTAGCTGCTCTTTGGCTTTTGCCCAGACCCAGCAGGTCAAAGGTACCGTACTGGATAATCTTGGCGAACCATTGGCAGGTGTGAACATTGTTGAGAAAGGCACTACCAATGGTACGCTGACTGACATTGACGGCAACTATGCCCTCAACGTGGCCAAGGGCAAAACCCTTGTCTTTTCATTCATCGGTTACCGCACTGCTGAAGTAGTAGTTTCTGGCACCTCCCTCAACGTTACTCTTGAGGAGGATTCCGAGCTTCTCGAAGACGTAGTAGTCATCGGTTACGGTTCGATGCAGCGCAAGGACCTGACCTCATCCATCACGACCGTCAAGGCTAAGGACCTCAACACGGGTGTATTTGCCGATGCCGGTTCGATGCTGCAGGGTAAGGTGCCCGGCCTCGTTGTCACCACTTCAGGTGACCCCAATGGCGGTTCAAGCATGACCCTTCGTGGTGCTTCTTCTCTCCGTGGTGGAGCTGCCATGTCTCCTTACTATGTAATCGACGGTATTCCTGGTGTAGATATCTCAATGGTTGCTCCTGACGACATCGAGAGCATCGACGTCCTCCGCGATGCTACCGCTACCGCCATCTACGGTTCGAAGGCTGCCAACGGTGTGATTATCGTCACCACTAAGAGTGGCAACAAGGAAGAAAAAACCAACGTCACTTATAACGGATATGTAGCATTTGACAATGTTCTCAAGACTCTCGATATGGCTTCTGCAGCTGATATCCGCGAATACGTAAAGAAAAACGGCATCAATTATGCCTACGACGAAGGTGCCGATGTCGACTGGCAGAATGAGGTACTTCGTACAGGCGTCAGCCACAATCACAACGTCAGCATCAATGGTGGCAACAAGAAGACCACTTATATGGCAAGTATCAACTTCCGTAATCGTGAAGGTGTAGTTGAAGGCACAGAGATGAATCGTCTAAACGTACGTTCTCTTATTTCTACCAAGATTCTCAAAGAGAAACTTCAGCTTTCAGTAGGCGTCAATGCAATGTATGCCAAGCACAAGAATGTTCCTATGGAGAACGAAGGCCGTTCGGTGCTTGATGCCATGAACTTTGCCAACCCGACCGCTCCCATCCGCTTCAACTCGAAGGATGCCGAGAATGGACATGTCGGAGAATGGCATTTCGCTGCTGGCAACGATGCATACAATCCTGTTTCGATGATCAACGAAGACCCACGCGAAACAATTTACAAGCGTATGCAGTTTATCGGAAAGGCCACTCTCAACATCGTAGAGGGTTTGACCTGGAGCGCCAACTTCCAGTATAATAACAATCAATCCATCTATAATAGCTATAGCAGCCACGCCACCCAACTTAAGATTGGCGAAGGTGTTACGGCTATTGCCGGCAACACCCTGAATGGTGCCGCACACCGAAACACTTACTTTGGTGATGAAATGACCTTTGAAACCTACGGCAACTGGGATAAAACCTTCAACGACATCCACAAAGTAGCCGTAATGGCAGGTTACTCATGGGAAGAACATCACAACAATGACGGCTTCGGTCTCACTGTCCATACCTTCCACGATGACAACCTATTATGGAACCAGCTCACCTACGCTGGTGAAATTGATGGAATGAGTGCCGTAGAGAGTGGCACAAAGGAAAATATCCGCAACATCTCTTTCTATGGTCGTGTATCATATTCATTCAATAGCCGCTATATGCTGCAAGCTACCATCCGTCGCGATGGCTCGTCTGTTTTCGGTGATGGCAAACAGTGGGGCACATTCCCTTCGGCTTCTATTGCTTGGAACATCACTGAGGAGGAATGGATGAAGAATCAAAATATTTTCAATACCTTGAAGCTTCGTCTAGGCTATGGTATCTCGGGTAATGCTATGGGCTTTGATTCATATGCTGCCGTCGCAACTTACGGACGCACAAGCGGATATAACTCATTCAATGGTCATGATTACGTCATCCTTGGCGCTACCAAGTTAGCCAACCCTGACCTTAAATGGGAATCAACCAGCATGTTCAACGTTGGTGTTGACTATGGTTTCATCAATGGCCGCATCAATGGCAGCCTGGAATTCTACAACAAGAACACCAAAGATCTGATCTGGAACTATCCAGTATCCAAATATATCTACCCCTTTGATAACATTTGGGCAAACGTAGGTGAAATCAACAACGTTGGTGTCGAGTTCAGCATCAATGCTACCCCTGTGCTGACCAAGAATTTCACTTGGAATACCACTCTAAACCTCTCGCACAACAAGAATGAGGTGAAGAGCCTTTCGAACGACCGTTTCCATACGGATAAGTTCTATCAAGGCAATCCAATGGTAGCCGGTGTATCGGCCAATGGTGACACCCAGCGCATCATCGAAGGCGAGCCTCTTGGCACATTCTGGACTTACGAATGGGCAGGTTATGACGATGGTGGAGCTTCTGTTTATTATGTGCTTGATGACAATGGCAATCGTACAGGTGAGAAGACCGCTTCACCAGATCCTGATCACGATCGCAAGATCACGGGCTGTGCCCAGCCTAAGCTGAACCTCGGTTGGAACAACAATTTCATGTACAAGAACTGGAGCGCCAGCTTCTTCCTTACAGGAGTATTTGGTCAAGATGTTTACAATGGTCTGCGTGCTCACTATACCGCACCTGACTTCTTCTCTGGTGGCAAGAATGTTCTCAAGGAATTCATCACCGACCGCCCTGCTACAGATACTCGTTCTAATGTCCCCTCTGATCGTTTCATCGAGGATGGTAGTTATATACGTCTGCAGAACCTCACCGTTGGCTATACCTTTAATGGTTTCGACAACTGGTTCCAGAGTCTCAATCTCTACGTGACCGTGAATAATGTCTTCACTATCACCGACTACAAGGGTCTTGACCCAGAAGTAAACCTCGGTGGCATTGATCCTGGTGTTGACTATCGCTGGAGCACTTATCCACATACTCGTACTACAATGATTGGTGTCAAGATCAACTTCTAATTTGTTTGATGAATATGAAACTCTATAAGATTCTTTCTACTGGTGCACTGGCACTTGCCATGGCAAGTTGCACCGATCTGGATGTAGACATGGATTCCCTGTACTCAACCTTGCCTGGCACCGAATCTGCTGTCGAGGCCAACATGGCCAATATCTACTTCCAGTTCCGTGATCCATTGGGTCGTCGCTACATGGAGGCCATGACCTTGTCGAGCGATGAATATACGTCTGTTGCTTATTCTGGCAACTGGTACGATGGTTTGGCTTACGCTCATCCAAGCTATCACAATTCTAAACCATCAGATGCCACCATCGACTGGATGGGTGTTTTCGGTCTTGCTGTGGTCAAGGCTAACGAAGTCATCAATTCCGATGCAGACACAAACTATATCGCTGCAGCCCGTACGATGCGTGCCTTCTATACCTTCCTGATGATGGATAATTTTGGTGACGTTGCCATTGTTGACCAGAAATATGCCGACGAAAAAGGCATCGACATGGAGACTCGCCAACCACGCGGTGACGTTGCTCGCTGGCTTGAGAGCGAATTGCTTGACGTTATCCCTCAGCTCACCACTGAGACCAAGGGCGAAAATTATGGAAAGCCCAACAAATACATGGCAGAAGCCTTACTTGCTAAGATCTACATCAACTGGGCTGTCTATACTGCATCTTCAGTCGATCAGTATGACGCTGCATCTGCCAATAACGAAAAGCTTGCTGACTGCATCAAGATCTGTGACGACATCATCAATAGCCATGTTTTCGAACTCGGTCCCGATGCTTACCGCTTTAAGTTCAACTACGACAACACCGAGCGCGTAGAGGCTGGCACCATTAAGGACTTTATCTACGCCATGCCTTACGACACTTATACTGCCACGGGTATGCAGTGGGGACGTTCACACGTCTATAAGGACATCAAGAACATGAACCCAAGTTATTTCGGCGAAAAACTCAACAACTCTGGTGGTGCTTATATGACCTTAACTCCTGAGTGTGTTGCTCGCTTCAACTTGCCTGGCGATGAACGCAACTTCTTACTCGCCGGACATCGCAAGGCTGATGGTTCGGATGCCAATGGCGTTGTCTATGTTTATGATCCCGCAACACTGCTTCCTACTGACCAAGTAGCTAAGGACAAGCAAGGCAATGATCTCATCCTCACGAAGACCATCACCGTTACTGGCGACGTTGAGTCGAATGACGTAGGTGACAACCTTGAAGGCTGGCGTCAAGGCTATCGCTCCATGAAGTGGTTTGTATGCGACCGTGACTATTCGAATGGTCGTCATCAGTCGAACGATGTGCCCATCTTCCGTTATGCCGACGTGCTGCTTATGAAGGCCGAGGCGCTCGTTCGCAGCGGTCAGAGCGGTGCAGGAAGTCTCTTCAACCAGATTCGCAGCTACGTAAATGCTCCTACTATCTCTGGTGAGCCTACACTCAACGACATCTATATGGAGCGTGGTCGCGAGTTCTTCGACGAACTCTGGCGTCGCAACGACATGATTCGTTTCGGTCACTTCGAGGATGAATACTTCCCACAATACAAGAGCAACAGCTTTGCAAACTTCGATAAGACTCATCGTATCTTCCCAATCTCTCAGAACGATTTGAATCTCAACCCGAAGTGGTCGCAGAACCCCGGCTATTAATCTTTGATTAAATCACATTCCTTATGGCGTCTCCAGCCTCCTGCTGGAGGCGCCAAATTATTTTCCATAATGACACACAAGACTTTTCCTTTGTTAATGGCAGGTCTGCTTCTGGCAGCATGCTCGGCCAACCAGAATACAGGCAAATCCGAAGTGCAAAAGGATGACACCAACTCTCAGCGCCCTATCGAAGTTGTCGTACATCGCGGTGCCAATGCATTGGCTCCTGAAAACACCCTACCCTCTGCCGACTCTGCATTGGCTCATGGTGCCACGTGGATCGAGGTGGATGTACGCACGTCGAAGGATGGCGTGATGTACAACCTGCACGACGAAACCCTCGATCGCACAACTGACGGCAGCGGGAATATTGGCGAACGCTCATCTGACTACATCGACCGTCT
>JAEEUA010000267.1 GCA_016286775.1 Bacteroidales bacterium | reverse complement strand
CCGAGATCGGCAAGGCTCAGGAACTCGGCTGCGAGTTCACCAAGATCTTCCCAGGTGATGTGGTTGGTCCAAACCTCGTGAAGGGTCTGCTCGCTCCAATGCCTTGGTCGAAGATCATGGTTACCGGTGGCGTTTCTCCTGATGCTGACAACCTGAAGAAGTGGTTCGATGCTGGTGTCTATTGCGTAGGCATGGGTTCGAAGCTCTTCCCGAAGGATAAGGTTGCTGCTGGTGACTGGGCATACGTTACCAACAAGTGCAAGGAGTGCTTTGATGTCATTGCAGGATTCAAGAAGTAAAGATTGACCCGATAACATATTTTATTATATGGGAAATCCACAAGAAAAGAAAACCAATTGGCGCTGGTATCTCTGTGTCCTCCTGTTCGTGGCTACCACCGTGAATTATCTGGACCGTCAGGTGCTCTCGATGACCTGGAAGGAGTTCATCGCACCTGAGTTCCATTGGACCGACAGCGATTACGGCACCATCACTGGTATTTTCTCCATCATCTATGCCGTGGCTTGTCTCTTTGCTGGCAAGTTCATCGACTGGATGGGCACCAAGAAGGGTTATCTTTGGGCCATTGGCGTATGGAGCCTCGGTGCTTGCTTGCATGCAGGCTGCGGATGGGTGACCATGAAGGTTGAGGGACTTGACAGTGTTGAAGCTCTTCGCGCTGTCGAAGCTGGTTCGGAAGTCGCAGTTGCCATTGCTACTGTTTCGGTCTATCTGTTCCTTTTCTGCCGCACTATCCTTGCCATGGGTGAGGCCGGTAACTTCCCGGCCGCCATCAAGGTAACTGCCGAGTACTTCCCCAAGAAGGACCGTGCATTTGCTACCTCTATATTTAATGCTGGTGCATCGGTTGGTGCCCTTGCTGCTCCTCTGACTATTCCTGCCCTTGCCAAGGCTTGGGGTTGGGAAATGGCCTTCATCATCATCGGTGGTCTCGGCTTCATCTGGATGTTCTTCTGGGCATTCATGTATGACAAGCCAGCCCAGTCGAAGCACGTCAATGCTGCTGAGCTCGATTATATTCAGCAGGACGATGCCGCTGAGGCTGATGCCGCTGCTGCCGCCAACGAAGCACAGAACGAGCCTTCCATCGGCTTGCTTGAGACTTTGAAGTTCAAGCAGACTTGGGCATTCATTGCCGGCAAGTTCTTCACCGATGGCGTGTGGTGGTTCTTCCTCTTCTGGGCACCCGCTTATTTCCAGGATCAGTTTGGCTACAAGGCTTCGTCGGGTATGGGCCAGGCTCTTATCTTCACCTTGTATTTCATCGTTACGTTCCTCTCGATCTATGGCGGTTATCTGCCAAAACTATTTGTCGAGAAGAAGGGTATGGAACCCTATGCAGGACGTATGCGTGCGATGCTGATTTTCGCCTTCTTCCCCATCTTCGCACTCTTTGCCCAGCCTCTCGGTGGCTTTAGTGCATGGTGGCCTGCTATCATCATTGGTCTTGCTGGAGCCGGACATCAAGCATGGTCGGCCAACCTTTATTCGACCGTTGGCGATATGTTCCCCAAGTCGTGCGTTGCTACCATTACAGGTGTTGGCCAGATGATGGGCGGCTTCGGCTCGTTCTGCATCAACAAGGGCTCAGGTGTTCTCTTTGACTATGCAGCTGGTCAGGGTTCGGCTTTCACCTTCTTCGGTTTCGAAGGAAAGCCTGCAGCCTACATGATCGTCTTCTGCATCTGTGCCGTGGCATATCTCATTGCATGGAACATCATGCATGCACTTGTTCCAAGGTACAAGAAGATTGAACTCTAACATTTTTTGTTAGAAATTACTTGATAAACCACCCATATGTGTCGCATATTCGGGTGGTTTTATTATTATTTTTCTACTAAAATACCTCAAAAAAACTCGATTTATGCAAAATACCAAAAAGTGGGTATTGAACAATACTCGAATTTGCCCTATCTTTGCAGCGTCAAAATGAATTGATAATAGTTTAAGAAGAAATAGTTGGTACTAATAGAAGTGAAAGAGGGTTGCGCGGGAGCGTAGCCCTTTTTATTTTAAAATCTCTCGAAAAAGTTTGCTCCATTCACAAAAAAACACTATCTTTGCCCCCGAAATCCATTTATATAGTAACACGCACCCGCAACCGACATGAAAGCGAAATCTGTATTGTTGTCTATGGTTATGGCATTGTCAGGCTCCATTTGCTTAGCGGAGCCTGTGCATATCTATGCTTCTCCCGTAGGATTATCACCCCATGAGGCGCTTCGTGAAGCACGTGAAATGCGGCGTCTGCATAAGGTGGGTGCTTCCGATACGCTATATATTCATCTTGCCGAGGGAACCTATTATCTCGGCGAGACATTGTTCGTGCGTCCTGAAGATAGCGGAACGTCTGCATCGCCGACAGTTATCGTTGGAGCCGATGGAGGTAAGTCGATTTTGAGCGGAGGAATGCCACTTAAGATGCATCAGGATTTAAATACCTGCAAGATTTCCCCAATTTATGAGTCTTATGCTCTAAACGGGCGAAATCCTATATCTATTCGACAGCTATGGCAGGATGATTACAAGTTACCACACGCCTCGCTCGTTCCACTCGACAGTATGATTAACATTATCGATTTTCGAAAGGAGGAGCGTGAGGTTTGGATTCCTTTGTCAGCATTCCAACCTTTTCTGGAAAGTGATGTCGATCAGGAAATAAGCAATCTCGAGATGATTCTGCATCAGCGTTGGGCCATTGCTATCCTTCGTGTCAAGAGTTACGTCGTCGAAGGAGACATCGTCAAACTGAAATTCGAGGAACCCGAGTCCAGGCTTGAGTTCGAGCACCCTTGGCCGCAACCCGTCGTCAACGAGGATAGGGGAGATGGTGTACTCCGAACTTCTTCGTTCAATCTGTTGGGCGGAAAAGGTTTCATAAAGCCCGGTACTTGGTATCAGGATAATTCCACGGGTATCCTTCACTATTATCCCAAGGAAGATGATTGTTATAATGAAGATAAATGTTCTAAAAAAGAATATCTTGCTGAAGGCAAACAGGATTGTGCCAGCAAAACATTCACAGCCCCCGTGCTGCAAACTATCGTAGAAGTCAATGGCTCCCTCGAGCGTCCCGTTCATGACATCATCTTCCGAAATGTCAGTTTCCAGCATGCAGCATGGAATCGCCCTTCCTTCAAAGGTCACGTCACCTTGCAGGGAGGTATGTATCTGCTCGATGCCTATAAATTGCAGATACCTGGATTGCCCGAGAAGGAATATCTCGAAAATCAGGCGTGGATTGAGCGCCCTGAAGCTGCGGTAACTGTACGTGGCGGTCAGCGCATCAATTTCGAAGGTTGTGAGTTCACCCATCTCGGAGCAACTGGTCTCGACTACGTTTGGGCAGATTCTGCCTGCGTGGTGAAGAGTTGTCATTTCCACGACATTGGAGGCACTGCCTTGGCGCTTGGTGCTTTCCCCGACCGTGGCTTCGAGACACACGTTCCCTTCCGTCCCGTCAATATGCGTGAGCTTTGTTCCGACTTCCTCATTGCCGATAATGTCATCGAGGACGTCACCAACGAGGATTGGGGATGTGTCGGCATCGGAGCCGGCTATGTGGCTGACTGCATCATTGAACACAACATCGTCCGTGACGTCAATTATTCCGGCATTTGCGTAGGGTGGGGATGGACGCCGCTCGACTCCGGC
>JAEEUA010000266.1 GCA_016286775.1 Bacteroidales bacterium | reverse complement strand
AAATGAAAACCAACCTTATTTTTGCAGCAATGCTGCTTTGCCTGACACCGTTTGTGGTCGAGGCACAGGGAACCGATGTGAATAGTCGCGACCTTCGCGGCAAAGTGGTTTACCAGGACGACGAAGTGGTGTTTCGCCAGCTTGACGAGCATACTTGGATCGGGAACGGACACAGGGTCTATAACGAGTCGCTCTACCTCGTTGAGGGCAATGACCGCGCACTCCTGATCGATGCAGGGACATACATCCCCGGACTCGACAAGATTGTGGCAAAAATCACTTCCAAGCCTGTCACCATGATAGCCACCCATGCCCATGGCGACCATGTGGGCGGAGTAGGTCCTTTCCCTGAGGTTTACCTCAATGCAGGCGACATGACCATCGTTCCGAACAACATGCGCAACTACGAGGGACAGATCAAGTATCTATACGATGGTGAAGTGATAGACCTTGGAGGCCGAGAGATAGAGGTCATCTTTACTCCCGGTCATACTGCCGGAAGCACCACATTCTTCGACAAGGCGAGACATTACGGATTCAGCGGCGATGCCTTTGGTTCGACCAACCTGCTGGTGTTCATCAACCTTTCGACCGAAATGTACACCGCCGAAAGGATTGAGCGCTACATGAAGCAGAACGACATCCATTTCCTCTTTCCAGGCCATTACAGCGGCGACAACCTGGAGACGCTCCAGCGTGTTATCGACATCAAGAACATGTGCCGCGAGATACTGGACGGCGAACGCAAGCCGACCAGCAGCAACGGCAACAATGGGGGCATGGACATGATGGTTGACGACAAGGGCGTCCGCATCAACTTCAGCAGCAAGACAGGGAATAAATGATTCTAAGGGATTGGATTCTAAGGGAAATTAAGGGAAATTAAGGGATTCTAAGGGATTTTAAGGGACGTATGTTTCTTGGGCCCCGAACTCTACAGGCAAAGGTATTGTCCCTTCATATCCCCAAATATCCCCAAATATCCCTTAATATCCCTAAATTTTACTCGATAAAGGCAGGTTGTCCGAAGAACCGCCAACGAGGAAGGTGATGTCGCCAGGTTCCAGGATCCAGCTCTGTGTCGGCTCATCCCAACGACAGAGGTCGGAGCGACGGATGTGGATGGTCACGACCTTGCTTTCACCCGCCTTCAGTGCTACACGACTGAAACCCTTCAGCTCCTTTATTGTGCGAACTGCATAGACCTGTGCCACCTCTTCGGCATCGCGGTCGGACGTGTTGGTGAGTGTGAAACTGACGTCGAAGCCCTCGGCAGTAGGCTTTACATTCAGGTCGCTGTAGGCGAAGGTGGCATAGGAGAGGCCGAAACCGAACGGATAGGCAGGAGCGACGTGCTTCTGGTCGTACCAACGGTATCCTACCAGATCCTGCTCGGCATAGTCGGCGATGAGCTGCTGACGGCGTTCGTTGCTGCGATTGCGGGTGATATCGACAAAGATATCGCCTTGTGCATTGTTCTCGATGTTCTGTGGATAGGTTCCCGTGGCGTAAGCCGGCACATCCTCGAGCTTCTTAGGCCAGGTCATTGGCAGTTTGCCCGATGGAGAAATCCTGCCCGTGAGGACTTCGGCAAGAGCCTGACCGCCCATCGAACCATTGAACCAGGAGGCAACGAGTGCACCCGACACCTCACTCACGGTCGTGACATCCACAGGTCCGCCAGAGACGATAATCGTCACCAACCGCTTGTTCGCCTTTGCGAGAGCTGCTGCCAGCTCGTCCTGTCCGGAGGGAAGGGTGATGGCCTTGCGGTCGGAACCCTCGGTCTCTACCTCACGGTTATCTCCGGCAAAGAAGAGGACGAGGTCGGCCTTCCGGGCAGCTTCGACGGCCTGTGCCATGAGTTCGCGATCGGCAGGCTGAACGGGGTTGAGATGCTTGTTGCGACCTTCGCGATCGAAGCTCCTGTAGCCCGGGACGTAGGTGATCTCCACCTGGTCACCCAAGATGGTCTGCAGGCCTTCGAGGGGTGTGATTTCACAACGTGTCTTCACGCCGGCCCCTACTCCACCCAGCGCCATCTTCGCGACGGCATTCTCGCCAATGACAGCGATGCGGCGGATACGCCTTGTATCAATCGGAAGCAGCCTCTTTGTGCTTTTACCTCCTGCAACGGGGTCGTTCTTCAGCAGCACGATGCTGCGACGTGCCACCTCCAGGGCGGTTGTCATCTCCTCGGCATTGCCTACAGGCCTTGTATTGGCAAAATCTTTGGCAATCGGTCTCACCATCAGACGTACGCGAAGGATTTCCCTGACACGTTGGTCGATGACCTCCTCGCTCACCTTTCCTGCCTTCACCGAGTCAAGTAGTGCCTGGCCCATATACCGGTTGCCAGGCATTTCTACGTTCATGCCTGCTGTCACGGCATCGATGGTGGAATGCACGCCACCCCAGTCGCTGATGACCATACCACGGAAGCCCCATTGCTGGCGCAGGATGGTGGTGAGCAGCGGCTCGTTCTCCGAGCACCAGCGACCGTTCACCTTGTTGTACGCTGCCATGACGCCCCATGCATCGGCCTCACGCACCGCCATCTCGAAAGGACGAAGGTACAGCTCGTGCATGGCACGGTCGGAGATGCGCACATCGACAAAGCCACGGTAGTCCTCCTGGTTGTTCAGTGCGTAGTGTTTCAGGCACACTGCCGTGCCGTCGTCCTGCACTCCCTTGGTATAGGCCACGGCGAGCATTCCGCTCAGTATCGGGTCCTCGCTCAGGTACTCATAGGTTCGTCCTCCGGTGGGGATACGCTGGATGTTGATGGCGGGACCGAGGATCATGTCCTTGCCTCGCAACCGAGCCTCACGGCTCATGCCCTGTCCGTAGGCATAGGCCCATTCGGTGCTCCACGTCGCAGCCAGTGCCGAACCTGTGGGGAAGAACGTCGCCGAGTCGGTGGTCAGGTGTGCAGAGTTCCAGGAGTGCGGTTCCATCTCTTCTCGGATACCGAAGGGACCATCGGCATATTCCATGTCGGCGATGCCCAGACGCGGGATGCCTGCCGACGAAAACATGTTCTTGCCATGGAGCATGTCGATCTTCTCTTCGAGCGTCATGCCCTTGATGATGTGGTCAATTTCCGTCTCGTGGCCGAGCAGCCTGGTCTGATGCGCTTGTGAAGGCTTTACATTAAATATCTTGACATAGGGATTGGCAAGGGTGAATGGTGCCCAGCTCTCCGAGCCTGGCTGATTGGGATTGCCGTATTTGACGAAGTTCGTCCAGCAGTCCATCACCTCGTCTGCCAATCTGTAGTCGGACTCTGTCATGGGTCTCCAGCTGCGGTCCAAGGTGTGGAACATGAACCACAGTTCGGCCGAATGGAAGGCTCCATCGTGGGTGCCTGGCAGTTTGCGGGCAAAGAGATACTGATAGGCAGGACGATGGTCGAGGGAGTCACGCAGGAAGCAGAACTCATCGATCTGCTTGCCCATCGGACGGATGTCGTCGAGCGTGCAGCCTATCATGTAGCTAGCATCGGCAAGATGCTGGTTTCTTGCTGCATCGTCGAAACTCTCGGTCAGCAGGACACCGTCGATGTGCGGACGGAACTGCCCCATGCCTTCGGCCTTGAACAGCTCAAGCAGTCGCTCGGCAGGAACGGAACGCATGGCCTTCAAGCTGTTGTAGCCGAACTTGTCCATGAATGCCTTGCCCGTCGCCTCCGCCTG
>JAEEUA010000265.1 GCA_016286775.1 Bacteroidales bacterium | reverse complement strand
CAGGTCGACAACTGGCGTCACAAGCGCCGCTATGCCGACTATTCGTCGGCGAGCCTCACCACGCAGGGCACCCACGCCTTCCGCTACGGCCGCTTCGAAATTCGCGCCAAGATTCCCACGGCATCGGGTTCCTGGCCCGCCATCTGGCTGCTCGGCAACAAGCACGAGTGGCCCGAATGCGGCGAGATTGACATCATGGAGTACTACATCAAGTACGGGGCACCCGGCATCCTGGCCAATGCCTGCTGGGGCGGGACGAAGCGCTACAACGGGCAATGGGACGAAGGCTACAGGGCCGTGAGCCATTTCTTGAAGAAAGACCCGCAATGGACGGAAAAGTTCCACGTATGGCGGCTCGACTGGACACCGCGATACCTCAAGATCTACGTGGATGGCGAGTTGCTCAACACCATCGAGCTCCGCAAGACGCGCAACCAGGGGTGGCAGGGCAATCGCCTGAATCCCTTCAAGTCAGACGAAGAGGACTTCGGCCTCTATCTGATCCTGAATCTTGCCCTGGGTCGCCACGGAGGCACTCCCGACAACGCGCGTTATCCCATCCACTACTACGTCGATTATGTGCGCGTCTATCAGCCCGTACGGGTGGCGTATGAATGCCGGCACATCCTTTAGGACGAATATCTACACACGAAGATAAGAGACGAAACGAGGGCCGCGATGCAGAATCGCGACCCTCTTTGCTTAACTACTCAAGTTTCGCATTTGCTCAACTTGATGGATATTAAGGGAATTTTAGGGATATTAAGGGATATTTGGGGACGTTACCTTTGCCTAAATGGAATTGGACTCAAGAGACATACGTCCCTTAAAATCCCTTAGATTCCCTTAGAATCCCTTAGAATCTTCAACTTTCGTATTTGCGAAAGTTGAGTTAACTATAATTGTGTGTTTTCCTTACTTCTTGTAGGAGAACTTGTGCGACTGGAGCATGTTGACGGGATCAAGGGCAGCGTCGAGCTCCTCCTTGGTCATCAGGCCCTTCTCGAGCACAATGTCGTAAACCGAACGGTTGGTTTCGTTAGCCTCCTTGGCCACCTTGGTGCTGGCCTTGTAGCCGATGATGGGGTTGAGGGCGGTAACGATGCCGATGGAGTTCTTGACCATCTCCTTGCAATGCTCCTTGTTGACGGTGATGCCGAGGATACACTTCTCGGTCAGCGTGTTGATGGCATTGGTCATCCAGGTGACGCTCTCGAAGATGCACTGGGTGATGACGGGCTCCATCACGTTGAGCTCAAGCTGTCCGTGCTCGGCAGCGATGGTTACGGCCGTGTCGTTGCCAATCACCTTGAAGCAGGTCTGGTTGACCACCTCGGGGATGACGGGGTTCACCTTGCCGGGCATGATCGACGAACCGGGAGCCATGGCGGGCAGGTTGATCTCGTGCAGGCCGCAGCGAGGACCGGAAGCCATGAGGCGCAGGTCGCTACAGATCTTCGACAGCTTCACAGCCAGGCGCTTCAGGGCACCCGAATAGCTGACGTAGGCACCCGTGTCGGGCGTAGCCTCCACGAGGTCGTGGGCAGCGATGAAGCTCTCGCCGGTGAGCTTGCTGAGGTTGGCAGCGCAAAGCTTGGCAAAGCCGGGAGCTGCATTCAGGCCGGTACCGATGGCGGTGCCGCCCATGTTGATTTCGTGCAGCAGGTCGATGTTGCGGCCGAGGTTGAGGATTTCCTCCTCCAGGTTGGTGGCATAGGCGTGGAACTCCTGGCCGAAGGTCATGGGCACGGCATCCTGGATCTGGGTACGTCCCATCTTGATGTCGTTCTGGTACTCCTCAGCCTTGTAGCGGAAGGCAGCGATGAGGCCGGTGAGGGCACCGATCAGCGACTTGTTCATCAGGATGAAGGCCAGGCGGAACGAGGTCGGGTAGGCGTCGTTGGTCGATTGGCCGCAGTTCACGTGGTCGTTGGGCGAAACGATGGTGTATTCGCCGCGCTTGTGTCCCAGGATCTCGAGGGCACGGTTGGCAATCACCTCGTTGGCGTTCATGTTCACCGAAGTTCCGGCGCCGCCCTGCATCATATCGACGGGGAATTCGCGGTCGAACTGGCCGGCGATGACTTCGCGGCAGGCCTGCTCGATGGCACCGGCGATTTCGTCACCGATCACGCCCAGCGTATGGTTGGTCTGGATGGCAGCCAGCTTCACGTAGGCAATGGCGCGGATGAAGTCGGGGAAGTGATACATCTTGCGCGACGAAATCTGATAGTTGTTGATGGCACGCTGTGTCTGTACGCCATAGTAGGCGTTCTCTGGTACCTTGAGCTCACCGATAAGGTCAGACTCAACACGGTATTTAACTTCACTCATGGAATAAAGGGGGTTAGAAAGGTTGTTTTTGTTTTTTGGAATCCAGATGCTCTAGATTTTCTAGATAATCTAGATCTTCTAGAGCATCATTAATTTAATATTAGAATGCCTTGATGCGGAACATGAAGCCGAGCTCGAGGCGGTTGGTGTTGTAGTCCTCGAAGCCGTAGGTCTTAACCTTGTCGGAGAATGCATAATGACGACCTACGTACGAAAGGAACACGCGGAAGTCCTGGCTCTTGTCGGGATAGTACTCGAGGTTGGCCATCCAAAGGAGCGATTTGCGGTAGCCGTCGAATTCGGCCACATCAGCTACACTGGCGGTCTCGTAGCAGCCCTTGAGCATCAGGTTCCACTGGGGAGCGAACTGCCAGTTGGCCTTGGTGATGAGCGAGTGATAGGTAACGCCGCTGAAGAAGCCGGCACCCTGCTTGGCCAGATAGCTGGCGCCATCAGCCGATGCAATGCCGAGGCGGTCGATGTCGTCCCATTCGCCCATATAGTCGATGTACCACTGGAAGTTGGGGAGCACAACCTGCTGACCGAGGCAGAGCTTGTGGTCGTTGGCATCCTCACCCTGGTTCTGCAGCGAGTACGACCAGCGGGTCTGGAGCATGCCGTCGAACATGTTGCCTGCCCAGAGGAAGATGTAGGTCAGAGGGTGCTTCGAGGCATAGTAGTGCTCCAGCTTGTTGTCTTTGCCGAAGAAAGCAGAGTTGCCGTAATAGTCGCCGAAGCCGTCGTTGTACGAGTTGGTGATGTTGATGTCGAACTCATGGTTAGGAACGGGCTTGAAGCAGAGGTTCACGCCGGCCATGAAGTTGTCCATATAATCGACCATGTCCGAGTACTGGTAGATGTACATTGGGTTCTCGTCGAACTCGAAGCCGCCGTGGTTCTGGCACATCTTGCCGCCCTGGATGCTCCACTTGTCGTTGAACTGATAGCCCACCATCAGGATGTCGGTAGCCTTGGCAAAGTTGTCGGTGCCCATGGCGGTGTTGTTCTTGTTCAGACGATGACGCCAGCGGTAGCTGATCTTGTCGGTCAGGTTGCCCTTGATCTCGATGCGTGCCTGCTTGTTGGTGAACTTGGAGAAGGCATCGTCTTCGGTGAACAGCTCCTGGAAGGCAGCAGCATAGTTGAAATACACGTTGAAGGCGTCGGTCTTCTTCTCGAGCTTGAAGACGCGCTCCGAGAGGCTCTGGTAGTCACCGTCCGAGCCGCCCATGCCGGTATTGCGTCCCTGGGCATTGGCGCTGAGGGCAAGCACCATGGCAACAGCAATGAATAAGATTCGTTTCATATTGTTTCTTCTTTTTGTTCAAAGGACCTGGATGCTCTAGATTTTCTAGATACTCTAGATATT
>JAEEUA010000264.1 GCA_016286775.1 Bacteroidales bacterium | reverse complement strand
AGATGAGGTCAATTCCCCCACCTTCGCCATCGTCAACGAGTATCGCTCGGCCACCACGGCCGAACTCATCTACCATTTCGACTGCTATCGTCTGAAGAAGGTCGAGGAGGCTATGGACCTGGGGTTCGAGGACTACATGGAGTCATCCGCCCTTTGCTTCATCGAATGGCCCGACATCGTCGAGGAACTCCTCCCTGGCGACACCGTCCATGTCTCGATCACGGTGGGCGAGGACGGCAGCCGCACCATCACCTGGGAATAATTAAACAGATGCTGATTTACAACACGACCTTCCACGTCGAGGGCGAGGAGCAGCTCAGCCCGTTTCTAACCTATATGCGCGACGTCTATCTCCCCGCCGTCCTCCGCAATGGGCATCTGCGCAATCCCCGTTTCGTACGACTGCTGACCGATGTGGGCGACAACCTCATCGGCTATGCCCTGATGTGCGAAGTCGATGACGTACAGGCACTAAAGAAGTGGAAGCTCGAAACGGGGCATACCCTCGAATCAAGCTTCCACCAACAGTTCGGCGAGAAGATCCTCATGTTCTCCACCTCGATGAAGGATGTGACGGAGAAGATCACGCCCCTTTAACTTTCATCACGAATTAACGCTTTTTCTTATCACGAATTAACGCCTCTCCTTCGACACCCAGGCCTTCTTGATGCGAATCTCCTTCAACGGGCGGTCCAGACTATCAGTCTTGGCCGCCTGTATTTGTCCTACCACATCCAGTCCCTTGACGACCTCGCCGAACACCGTATATTCGTTGTCCAGATGCGGCGTGCCGCCCTCGATCTCGTAGGCATCAATCACCTCCTGCGGATAGGTGAAATGGCGTGTCGAATCCTCGCGCTCCATCACCTTCTCCTGTTCGGCCTGCATCTCGCGCGGTCCAAAGTATTTGCCCCAGACGATGTAGAACTCGTAGGGCGAACTCTTGCGTTCGGGGTTGATGTGATCGCCCTGACGTGCAGCAGCCAGCGAGCCACGGCGATGGAAAAGCTCCGGGAAACGTATTTCGGCGGGGATGCGATAGTTGTCGTCGCCCCGTGCATTCTTGAAATCCTGCGCAGCCACCCCGCGGCTCGTCGAATCGCCGCACTGGATCATGAACTGCGCGATGATGCGATGGAAGAGCAGCCCATCGTAGTATCCGCGCCGCACCTGCGCCAGGAAGTTGTCGCGATGCAGGGGCGTCTCGTTGTACAGTTCCACCACAATCTTGCCCTGCGTGGTCTGCAGGGTCACTTCGGCTCGCGGCTCGCCAGCCTTGTCATTCTTCTGCGCCCGGGCCGCTGCCATCAGCGAAATAAGCGCCAGCAAAAGGAGGATTCTTTTCATGCTTCGGTCTTCTTTCTTCAAAATCGGGTGCAAAGGTAATGAAAAAAACAAAAGGATGGCCTCTCCCATCGAAAATTTGCTGAAAAAACGTGGACAAATCGGTCCCCTACAGTATTTTTTCGAACAAAACGAGACAAATGTGGACAAGTTTCGGAGAAAGTGTCCCGAAAATTTGGAAATTCGAAAAGGAACCCGTATCTTTGCGAGGCAATCTTCCGCTTAGGAAACACTTTTTGCACCCTTACTATCTGCCTTGCCCATTACAAACTTAAATCAAAATTATAAAGATGGTTCGTTCTTTTAGTGTTATTTTAGGGGCCTCGCTCTTGTCCATGGCAGCGATGGCACAGAATCCTTTTGTACAGACGTGGTACACCAGCGACCCTGCACCGATGGTGCAAGGCGACCGCATCTATGTTTACACCGGTCACGACGAGGACCGCGCCGACTTCTTCTGGATGCAGGAGTGGCGTGTCTATAGCTCGGCCGACATGGTGAACTGGACCGATCATGGCAGCCCGCTGGCCCTCGAGAGTTTCCGTTGGGCCGACGACCGTGCCTGGGCAAGCCAGTGCATCGAGCGCAATGGCAAGTTCTATTGGTACATCTGCGCCCATTCCCGCCTCTCGGGTGGCATGGCCATCGGTGTTGCTGTTGCCGATTCGCCTGCAGGGCCTTACCGCGATGCCATCGGCAAGCCTTTGTACGAAAATGGCAGCTGGGACCACATCGACCCCACCGTCTTTATCGACGACGACGGGCAGGCCTGGCTCTACTGGGGCAATCCCCGCATCTATTGCGCCAAGCTCAACGAGGATATGGTCAGCATCGATGGCGAAGTGACGCTGCTCGACATGACCGAAGAGGGCTTTGGTGCGCCCGACATGGAGAAGCGCGACCGCGAAAAGAAGTATCCCGACTGCTATACCGAAGGGCCCTGGATCATGAAGAAGCCCGATGCTCCGTCAGCTGCCCCCGGCTATTACCTGCTCTATGCTGCCGGTGGTGTGCCCGAGCACATCGCCTATTCCGAAGCGCCGACACCGACCGGTCCCTGGACCTATCGCGGCACCATCATGCCCCAGGGTGGAACCGATTCATTCACCAACCATTGCGGCTATGCTCGGTTCAAGGGTCACGACTACTTCTTCTACCACACCGGCAAGCTGCCCGGAGGTGGCGGTTTCGGTCGTAGCGTAGCGGTCGAGGAGTTCGCGTTCAATCCCGACGGCACCTTCCCCACCATCCTCCCCTCCGATCAGGGCGTGAACCCCATCAGCACACTCAATCCCTACCAGCGTGTCGAGGCCGAGACGATGGCATTCTCGAAGGGCATCAAGAGCGAATGGAACGACGAGACCGGCGTCTATGTATCTGATACGCACGAAGGCGACTACATCAAGCTCCAGGCCGTGAACTTCGGCAAGAAGGTGCCCCGCACCTTCACGGCTCGTGTGGCAAGCGCCCTGCGCGGAGGTGCCATCGAAGTGCACATCGACAGCCTGGGCGGCAAGACCATCGCACGCCTCGAGGTGGGTCACACCGGAGGCTGGGAGAACTGGAAGGAGGAGGTGGCCGACCTGCAGGTTCCTGTCGAGGGCATCCACGACCTCTACTTCGTCTTCCGAGGTCGAAAGGGCGTGAAGATCATGAACTTCGACTGGTGGAAGTTCCGCGGTATCGAGGAATGCAACATGCCGCTCTTCACCACCAAATACACCGCCGACCCCTCGCCGCTCGTAGTGGGCGACACCCTGTTCCTCTACACCTCCCACGACTCGCATCCCGAAGACATCCACGACGAGAATGAGCGCAACTCGGCAGGCTTCTTCATGTACGACTGGCTGCTCTGGTCCACCACCGACATGGTGAACTGGACCGAACACGGAGCGGTGGCTTCGCTGCGCGATTTCGAATGGCGCAGCCGCGAGAACGGTGCCTGGGCCATCCAGACCGTCGAACGCAACGGCAAGTACTATCTCTATGCGCCCCTCCACGGCCACGGCATCGGTGTGCTGGTGTCCGACAGCCCCTATGGTCCCTTCAAGGATCCGCTCGGCAAGCCCCTCGTCTGGCAGCAGGAGCATTGGGAGGACATCGACCCCACCGTCTTCGTCGATGACGACGGCCAAGCCTACATGTACTGGGGCAACCCCCACACCTACTACGTCAGGCTCAACGAGGACATGATCTCGACCAGCGGCGACATCGTGAAGCTCGACTATCACATCGACCACTACCAGGAAGGCCCCTGGTTCTACAAACGCAACGGCCACTACTACCTCGCCTACGCCTCCACCTGCTGCCCCGAAGCCCTGGGCTATGCCATGAGCGACAGTCCCACCGGCAAGTGGGAATGCAAGGGCTACATCA
>JAEEUA010000061.1 GCA_016286775.1 Bacteroidales bacterium | reverse complement strand
CCTTATGGGTTATTTCGATCGTTCATGCATCGACAAGGTGATCTACAACCTGCTTTCGAATGCCATCAAATACACTCTCGAAGGTGGTCATATTCTGTTGGAAGTGCGAGCCCATCCGGCACCGGTCAATGAATTGACGATACGTGTCGTTGACGACGGAGTGGGTGTTCCCGAAGAACAGCGAAACCATCTCTTCGAACGTTTCAACCGCAGTCATTACCTAAGTGGCAGTATGGGTATCGGCCTCAATCTGTGTGCCGCCCTTGTCGAAGTGCATCATGGCGCCATCAGGTATAGTCCTAATCCGATAGGAGGGTCGGTTTTCACGGTCACTTTGCCCTTGGGAGAAGAAAACTATTCGAAAGAGGATTATCTTGCTTCCGACGCTTTGCTTGCCGAACCGGAGCCGGCAAATGTCGAATTGCCGACATTGATTGCCCCTATCAATAGCCAGCATGTACTGCTTATCGAGGATAATGAAGACTTGTGCGAATTTGTGAAGACCGAATTGATGCGCTATTTCAATGTCGATACGGCAAAGGATGGTCGGGAAGGATTGGCAAAGATTGAAAGTGCAGAAGACGGATACGACTTGGTGATTACTGACATTATGATGCCTGACATTTCGGGCATTGAGGTGATACAGCTCTTGCGTCAGAATTTCAATACAAGCCATATTCCGATCGTGGCGTTGACAGCTCTCGACAGCACGACAAGCAAGATCAAGGGTTTGCAGGCTGGTGTAGATGCCTATATCACCAAGCCGTTCAGTACGCAGCTTCTGCTTGCTACCATCATCAATCTGATGAACCAGCGCAGTCGATTGAAGGAGAAGTTCAGCGCCGACAAGAGTTTGCAGCCGACAATGATTACGACAAGTGAACTTGATCGCGAATTCCTTGACAAACTCGATGCGGTGATCGACAAGCATATTTCGGATGCAGACTTCGGAGCCGATGACTTTGCCGGTGAGATGGCGTTGGGACGTACCATCTTCTTCCGCAAGGTGAAGGGGGTGACGGGCTTTTCGCCCAAGGAGTATCTACGCATCCGTCGTATGAAGCGTGCAGCTGCGTTGCTCACCGAAGGTCGGCTTACAGTACAGGCTGTCGCCTACCAGGTGGGCATCAGCGACCCGTTCTATTTCAGTCGTTGTTTCAAACAGCAGTTCGGTATGACTCCTACGGAGTATGTGCGCAAGGCGCGTGAAGAAAATACATAATCTATGCGTGAATTATTTTTTGTTTTTCTGGGTGGAGGTATCGGTTCGGTATTGCGTTATGGCATCAAGCTTATCCAGACTCATCTTAGCCTCAATCCCATTAGCACATTGGGACAAACCATTTTCCCATGGCCCACTATGGTGGCCAATGTGTTGGGTTGTTTGCTGATTGGCTTATTTTATAGTATTTCGGAGCGGACGGGAATGAGTCCGGAGGTGCGTCTTTTCCTCACCACGGGTTTGTGTGGAGGCTTTACAACCTTCTCCACTTTTTCGAGCGAGGGCATCGACTTGCTGCGAGGAGGACATCTTGGACTTTTCGCGGCATACTTCCTTTTGACCTTGGTGCTGGGCTTGGGGGCTGTGCTGCTTGGAGCTTGGCTTGGCGGCAAATAAGCAACCCCACTTTGCACCCGTACATTATTTATATATATAGCTACAAAAAAAAGCCAATGATATTTGGTGTTTTGGCTGAAATAAACTACATTTGCAGCACATTTCCCCAATAGGGGAATTCGTCAAACCTCCTAATTGTTAATTATTAATTATTAATTGTTATTTGAATATTATGTCAAAAAAAGCACTTTTGCTCATCCTCGATGGCTGGGGAATCGGTGACGGTTCGAAGTCTGATGCCATCGCCAGCACCCCGACTCCATATTGGGATTCTCTTCTTGCCGATTATCCTCATTCACAGCTCCGCACCGACGGTCTCAACGTAGGTCTTCCTGCTGGACAGATGGGTAACTCGGAAGTGGGTCATATGAACATCGGCGGTGGCCGTGTCGTATATCAGGACCTTGTGAAGATCAACATGGCCTGTGAAGATGGCTCCATCGCCAAGAATCCTGAAGTTGTAGGCGCTTTCGAGAATGCCAAGAAAGGTGGCAGTATCCACTTCATGGGTCTTACTTCGACCGGTGGCGTACATTCGAGCCTCGCTCACCTTTTGAAACTTGTTGACCTTGCCAAGGCATACGGTCTCGAAGGCAGGACTTTCCTCCACTGCTTCATGGATGGTCGTGACACCGACCCACACTCTGGCATTGGCTTCATCCAGACCGTAAAGGATCACTGCGACAAGGTAGGTTGTGGCGAAATCGCTTCCATCACCGGACGTTTCTATGCCATGGACCGCGACAAGCGCTGGGACCGCATCAAGCGTGCTTACGACCAGCTCACCGCAGGTGTGGGCAGTCAGTATGCCGATCCTGTTGAAGGCATGCAGGCTTCGTATGATAATGGTGTGACCGATGAGTTCGTTGAGCCATGCGTATTGGCACGCGACGGCAAGGCTGTGGGTACCATCCAGCCAGGCGACACCGTTATCTTCTTCAACTATCGCAATGACCGCGCTAAGGAGATTACTTCGGTGCTTACCCAGGAGGATATGCCGGAGCAGGGCATGAAGACCATCCCGCTCTACTATTGCTGTATGACTCCCTACGATGCCAAGTTCAAGGGTCTGCACATCCTCTTCCCAAAAGAGAACGTCGAGATGACGTTGGGCGAAATCGTCAGCAACGCAGGTCTCAAGCAACTTCGTATTGCCGAGACCGAGAAGTATGCCCACGTGACCTTCTTCTTCAACGGTGGTCGTGAGGCAGAATATGCAGGTGAGGATCGTTGCCTCGTTCCTTCTCCAAAGGTTGCAACCTATGACCTCCAGCCCGAGATGTCTGCCCTCATCGTGAAGGACAAGCTCGTCGATGCTATCAAGACGCAGCAGTACGACTTCATTGCCTGCAACTTCGCCAATGGCGATATGGTAGGTCACACAGGTGTCTATCCAGCCATCCAGAAGGCTGTCGAGACCATCAATCTCTGCTGCCACGACGTGGTAGAGGCTGCCAAGGCTTGCGACTACGAGGTACTCATCATTGCCGACCATGGCAACTGCGACTACGCCATCAATCCCGATGGAACGCCCAACACCGCTCACTCGCTCAACCCCGTTCCTTGCGTATATATCAGCAAGAACAAGGGCGTGAAGATCGCTGATGGCCAGCTCTGCGACGTGGCTCCCACCATCCTCAAGATTATGGGCATCCCACAGCCTAAGGAGATGACGGGCAAGTGCCTCATTTCATGATAAAAGATCCCGAATTAGCGAATTATAGAATTATGTGAGTTCGCAATAATAATTCTCAAATTCTCGAATTCGTGACAAGAATAAAAAAACTTATCATACTTCTCATCGGCATCTGCGCATCGTGTTGCGCAGGTGCCGATGCTGCTTCTTACGAGCACATTTCGTTCGACAGCACACAGCGTTATTCCCGCCTCGTCATCGATGCTCGGCTCAACGATTTCTATGCCAATAAGAATCAAATGGGCTTCCAGACCTTTACGGAGAATGGCTCAGTGATCAAAGCTCCAGCGGGAGGTTCAAAGTTGAAGTTCGATTATGTGCCGGGACTCGTTGCCAAAGCTCTCATCGAGGCTGTGGATTATTATCAGTCGCAGCCTTGGGCTCGTCCCTGGTTCTATAGCGTGGAGTGGTATGGAAATACTTTTTTAAATGGTGTTCCCTCGTCAGGTGGCAGTCTCGATGACCTGAACGCCACGAAGATGTACTTCGGGCTATACAACCTGACTTCCGAAGGCAAGGTATTCGAAAACGAAACGACGGCATCGAATGCTCTTTTCGCCATGGAGACAGCTACCAAAGGTCTTGCCGACCACAACAATCGCTATTCGATAGCCTCATCAACACTCGAAGGCGCTGCCGGAGGTTGGTTCCACAAGAAAAGTTATGTCAATCAGATGTGGCTCGATGGGCAATATATGGGGCCGGCACTTTTGGCTCAGTTGAACAATTACGGCTACTCTATCGACGGTGTTGCCAACGACGAACTGATAGCCCGACAATTTGACATCTGCTGGAATTATCTTTGGAATGACGAGGACAACCTGCTCTATCATGCCATGACTGCCTCGCCCGGTGACTCTTATTCACAAGACTGGCAGGGCGTGTCGGCAGCCGAAGGCATCTATCATTCAGCGGAATACTGGGGCCGCGCTTGTGGTTGGTATTTTCTGGCGCTTGTCGATGTGCTGGAGCAATTGGAGATATCCGCAATAGCTAAAGGAGAGGAGGCAGACGATGAACTTCGAGACAATCTGCGAACTCAGCTCAACAAGCTTGCTACGGGCTTGGCAGCGCGGCAAGACCCTGCGACTGGTTGCTGGTATCAGCTCTTGGCGTACGATGGCTCGTTCTATGCCGACAATTATCAGGGTTGGCCCTATCCGAAGACCTATAATTATTTGGAGTCTTCGGCTACATGCATCTTTACTGCCGCATATCTCAAAGGCATGCGGCTTGGCTTCTTTGACGAGGATTATACCGATGTGGCAAAGAAGGCATATCAAGGAATTATTGAACAGTTTTTGGTAAAAAACACGAAGGATTCAGAAGACGTTCACCTCATTAGTTGTTGTCGTTCGGCAGGCTTGGGCGGCTCGGCACGACGCGATGGCTCAGCTGCCTATTATCTTCTGGGTAGCGATGTCTCTGTAACAAGTCTCGACAATCCGCAGACCGAAGGCAAGGTCTTTGGCGCATTCATCCTTGCTTCTACGGAGTATGAGCGTCGCTTTTTGCCTATTGATGAAGAAGGCATCGAGGAAATTCATCACGATGCCACTCCTCATGTCTCATCCCTCCATACTTGCGACCTGCTTGGACGAAGGATTACCAAAGGTCTGCCCTGCACTTTCAAGATTCAAGACGGCCGTGTTATTTTTATCACAAATTAAAGGAAAAAAATCACAAATACATTCCCCATTTCCAAAAGTTTTGCCCAAACGCATAGCAGTCCGATTCGTATTGGAAGCCGAGCTGGGAATATAATCCTTGTGCATTTGGATTGACGGGTTCAACGAGCAGGGTGAAATGCGTGAAGCCCAGCTGTCGGCCCCGTTCTATTTGTGCCTGCATCAGTTGTCGTGCGATGCCACGCCGGCGATATTCGGGCAGGACGGCCAAAGAATCGATGTAATATTCGCCAGCCTGCGTCTCGTCTTCGGCATGTTCGAGGTCCATGTCATCATCTGGTTCGTCATCGAGTGCAGCAAAGAGTGCGAATGTCCGCAATCGAATTTCGTGATAGTTATTCCCATCGTAGGCCAGACAAAGTCCCAGTGGCTTGTTGTCTTCCCAAGCGATGAGGGCATGTCGGTAACTATATAGCACGTCTTCGCGCGCGCAAATTGAAGCAACTCCTGGAAGCCGCTCTTCCGACAGTTCAATGTGGAGTGCCATGCCGATGCAGCGTGCCACAAACTGGCAATCATCTAAGGTGGCTGGACGTATTTCAATCATTTTCTTTTGTATTGAGGCCTCTCTTATCAATGAATTTTGATGCAAAGATACAAAAGTTTTGCCAGAAAGGCGAAAAATACCCTCTAAATGTTGAAAAAAACGAGAAGTATTTGTTCATTCTAAAAAAAATGAGTAATTTTGCGCGTTTTTTAGTCAAAACCAAACATAATAATTTAACTATGAAACGAAAATTTAGATTATGGATGCTCGTCGCGATACTGACATTCGGCGGCGTGGCTCCAATGCTGACATCATGCGAAAAAGACGATGAAGAAATCGTCAGAAGAAAAGAGTATTTCACCTACTGGAACCAATGTGAGGCACTGACCGCCCTCAAGGAGTATGTGGCCGATGTTACCAACCCGAAATCTCCCAACTTCATCAGCGTGGAAGACCGTATTGCTACCTTTGACATGGACGGTACCTTCGTCGGTGAGCTTTATCCAACCTATTTCGAGTACAACCTCCTCGAGCACCGTGTCCTCGACGATGCCACCTATCGCGACAAGGCTCCCGAGGATGTACGACAGGCAGCACAGGCCATCCGCGACTTCGTGCGTACTGGGAAAGCCCTGCCCGACCATTTCGACATGATTCATGCCCAGGCAGCAGCCAAGGCCTACTCCGGCATGACGCTCGCTCAGTTCGATGCCTATGTCAAGAACTACGCTGCCCAGCCTGCCAACGGTTTCAAGGGGATGACCTATGGCCAGAGCTTCTACGTGCCCATGCTCGAAGTGTTCGAATATCTGAAGGCCAATGGTTTCACCTACTATGTAGTTTCCGGATCCGATCGTTTCATCTGCCGCTCCTTGGTAGAGTCCATTGGTATTGAGCCCAACCGAGTCATCGGCATGGATGTCAAGCTTGTGTCGAGCAGTCAGGGTGATGAGGCCGGAGTGAATTACACAATGGGCAAGGAGGAGGATCTGATTCGTACCGACGAACTGATCATCAAGAACCTGAAGACCAACAAGGTGCTCCAGATTACGCAAGAGATTGGCAAGGTGCCCGTGTTGTCGTTCGGTAACAGCAGCGGCGACTGTGCCATGCACAACTACTGCCTGAGCAACAGTCGTCATCGCACCGCAGCCTTCATGCTCATTGCCGACGACGAGGCCCGCGATCACGCCAACCGCGAAAAGGCGCTCACTCTGGCCGAGAAATGGCGCGACAGCGGATACCACGTCATCTCCATGCGCGATGACTTCCGCTACATTTATGCTCCCGGCGTAGAGAAGACCGAATTCACATTCTCCAATTAGCCTTTGCCCTCTGCTTGCTTCAATTAGCCATTGAAGCCACCAAGAGGGAGCAGATGTAATATGAATAATGACAAGTTACATACTCCGATTTTTGTGAAGAAGGGCCGCAGGAGAGTTATGATGAAGCAATTCCTGCTATCGCTCCTCGCCACAACCGTGTCCATCGCCCTCACCTTCGGTACGGCAGCAGTGATTGACCATCACAAGAAACAGAGCGAGAAGCGCGAGATTGTGATGATGGTGATGTACGACATGTATCGTTCGCTGCAATCGGCCGAAACCGCCGATCCCATGCTTCGACAGTCGATGCAGTATCAGCTGAAGATAGCAGCAGACACCTCCCTCTATAAAACAATGAGGTACCAGATAATACATCTGGTACCTAAACTTGATTATACAGAAACGGCGGAACGCATCTTTTCGACCAGTATCGAAACCATCAATACCGTGGGCAATGTGCTCTTCACCGAGAACGTGGCAGAGTTCTATCAGGCTCGCAAGTTATACAAGACGGCGATATGCGATTCGATTGCCAATCGGATATCCCTTGAGATGCCCTTTCGAACATTGAAAGGCACGCTCAATTTCGACTACAGCTGGGATGCCCTTTTGAGTGGAGAGATACTTATAGGTATGAGGCAACTGTTCGTACAGTGCAAGCAGATGATGAACATCAGCGACGAGGAACTGGAAGCCTATCGGAGGGAAAGAGAGCAAATGGATAAAGGTCTGTCGGATGACGAGGAAACCATGAACTCGATCTGGAACGAAGTGAATCGGCTACAGGAGGAGATCGGTGCCGCCAGGGAGAAACTGAATTTGGAATAATATTCAGTCTTTAGTCCATTTCCTCGTCTGCTTCATAGCCGCCCATTTCCCGGAGGGCATTCTTCAGCATGGTGTGCTGACGGTAGAGGTGGTTCACCGCCTCCTCGCCTTGCGTATAGTCGTGCATCGGACTCTTCAGGAAGAAGCTGAGGAAGCGCTGTGTGCCACAGCGTCCGGCACGTGCAGCCAGGTCGATGAGCAAGCAGAGGTCGAGACAAACTGGAGCTGCCAGGATACTGTCGCGGCAAAGGAAGTTGATCTTGATCTGCATGGGATAGTTCATCCATCCGAAGATGTCGATGTTATCCCACGACTCCTTGTTGTCGTTGCGTGGCGGGTAATAGTTGATGCGCACCTTGTGGTAGTAATCCGTGTAAAGGTCCGGTTGGTCCTCAGCTTTCAGAATGGTTTCCAGCGTAGAGAGTTTTGACACCTCCTTGGTGCGGAAGTTCTCGGGAACATCGAGCACCAGACCGTCGCGATTGCCGAGGATGTTGGTCGAGAACCAGCCGTCGAGACCAAGGCAGCGGGTTCCGATGATGGGGGCGAAACCACTCTTGACGAGCGTCTGGCCGGTCTTGAAGTCCTTGCCGGCAATGGGCATACGGGTATTTTCGGCCAGTTCCCACATCGCGGGAATATCGACGGTGGTGTTGGGAGCACCCATCACGAAGGGACATCCCTCAACCAGAGCGGCGTAGGCATAGCACATCGAAGGTGCAATATGTTCGCGGTCGTCATGCTGCATGGCGGCTTCGAGAGCCTGAAGCGAATAGTGTACCTCCCGATTGATGGGTACATAGATTTCGGTCGAAGCTGCCCAAAGTACTACCATGCGGTCGCAGCCCTTCTCCTGTTTGAAGGAGCGGATGTCTTTGCGCAGCATCTCGACCATTTCCCAGCGGGTAGGGATTGCATCGCACGCGTCTGTTTTTTCGCTTCGCTTGATGTTGTCGCCATCCAGGCGCTTGGCGAAGTTCTTGTCGAAAGCAGCCCTCATGGGTACAATTTGTTCCAGTTCATTGCGAACGGGTTCGATGTCCTCGCGTTTCAGCACCTCGGCATAGACGGCTGCCTGATAGGCATTCTGCGGATAGACGTCCCAGCAGCCGAACACTATGTCGTTGAGGCTTGCCAGCGGCACAAGTTCGTTGTAAGAAAGATAACGCTTTTCGTCCCCCCGACCGACACGAACCTTGTCGTACTGTGTCATCGATCCGATTGGTTTGGCCAGGCCTTTCCGCGCCATGAGGACGCCTGTCATAAATGTGGTTGCAACGGCTCCGTTGCCGACAATGAGGATTCCTAACTTGCCAGTAGCTGGCTTCACATTCGTTTCTTTTGGTTTCATGTTTTTTTTGTTGATGGTTTTGTAACAAACAATAGTGGATTGACTCAAGAGGGTTGCTTGCCGGTTTCCTCGGGAAGCAAATTCGCTGGCAAAGATAGTGCTATTCTTTCCAAGTTGTGCAAAATAGGTGGGATTTATCTCAAAAATTACAGTGTTTTAACATTTCGGTCCGATAATCGAAGAGGTGATAGGTAAAAAACGATAAAATAATCGTTCTATATTTGGATATTTCGATAAATAATTGTAAATTTGCAGCGTAAAATATGCTCCAATATTCCTCAGAATGAAAAACGTACTACTGACTTTACTGCTTGTCGTTGGCCTGCTTGGAGCAGTCCTGCAAGTTGAAGCTGCTGCTCCGAAGAAGGCACTGGCGATGCCCGGCACCTTCGAGGCGGGCAAGGGAACCTTCCTGCTCAATGGCGAGCCTTTCGTCGTAAAGGCTGCCGAAGTACATTATCCGCGCATCCCGCGTCCCTACTGGGAGCATCGCATCCAGATGTGCAAGGCACTCGGCATGAATACGTTGTGCCTCTATGTGTTCTGGAACATCCATGAGCAACAGGAGGGCGTGTTCGACTTCACCGAGAACAACGACCTCCGAGCCTTCATCCAGCTGGCCCAACAGAACGGGATGTACATCATCCTGCGTCCTGGTCCTTACGTTTGTGCCGAATGGGAAATGGGCGGTTTGCCCTGGTGGCTCCTCAAGAAGAAGGATATCCGTCTGCGTGAGCTTGACCCCTATTTCATGGAGCGACTGAAGATTTTCGAGTCAAAAGTGGCCGAACAGGTGGCCGATCTCACTATCGACAAGGGTGGCCCCATCATCATGGTGCAGGTCGAGAACGAATATGGTTCGTATGGCGTTGACAAACCCTACGTGAGTGCCGTGCGGGATGCCTTGCGCGAAGTGGGCTTCGACAAGGTGCAGCTGTTCCAGTGCGACTGGTCGAGCAACTTTACAAACAATGGTCTCGACGACCTCATCTGGACCATGAACTTCGGCACAGGTGCCAACATCGACAACGAGTTCCGTCGCCTTGGCGAGCTGCGTCCCGATGCTCCCAAGATGTGCTCGGAGTTCTGGAGCGGATGGTTCGACAAGTGGGGCGGCAAGCATGAAACTCGTGGAGCCAAGGATATGGTTGAAGGTCTCGACGAAATGCTTTCGAAAGGCATCTCCTTCTCGCTCTATATGACGCACGGTGGCACTAACTGGGGACACTGGGCAGGTGCCAACAGTCCTGGCTTCGCGCCCGACGTGACCAGCTATGACTACGATGCGCCCATCAATGAGGCAGGTCAGGCCACCCCCAAATATTATGAGCTTCGCACGATGATGGCCAAATACATGAACGGCGAGAAGCAGGCCAAGGTTCCTGCTGCCATCCCAACCATAGCCATCCCCAAGATGCAGTTCACCGAGGTGGCTCCCATCTTCGACAACCTTCCTGCTCCCAAGATCACCAGCGGACTGAAGACAATGGAGGAGTTCGATCAGGGCTGGGGCAGTATCCTCTATCGCTATACGTTCGACCAGGATATTCCTGCCAGCGTGCTACGCATCACCGAACCGCACGACTACGCACAGATTTTTGTCAATGGCCTGAAGGTCGGTGCCCTCGATCGTCGCGAACACGAGAAGGAGATGAAGATGCCTGCTGTCAAGAAAGGCGACCGGCTCGACATTTTGGTCGAGGCCATGGGACGCATCAACTTCGGCCGCGCCATCAAGGATTTCAAGGGTATCACTGAGAAGGTAGAGTTCATCTATCAGATTGGCGCGGAACAGTCAGCCACGGTTACCATAGCGCCGACGCTTTGGACGGTATATAATATCTTAGATGACTACGAGACTGTGAAGGCCATGAACTGGCAGCCCCTCGTCAAGGCTGAACACTATCCCGCAGCTGCCTATCGCACTACCTTTAAATTAAATAAGGTGGGCGATACGTTCATCAACCTGGAGACCTGGGGCAAGGGCCAGCTCTACGTGAACGGTCATCCGATGGGCCGCTTCTGGCAGATTGGACCTCAGCAGACACTCTATATGCCGGGCTGCTGGCTCAAGAAGGGTGAGAACGAAATCATCGTGGTCGATATTGTCGGCCCGGAAGATCCAGTTACCGAAGGTCTCAAGGAGCCTATCATCGACCGCCTCAACCTCAAGGGACCTCAGACACACCGCAAGCAGGGCGAGAACCTCGACCTCAGTGGCGAGACTCCCGTCAAGACGGGAAGCTTCGCCGCAGGAAACGGCTGGCAGGAAGTGCGTTTCGACCAGCCCGTTTCGGGCCGATATGTCTGCATCGAGGCACTTAATGTGCACAATGCGAAGGAAGCCGAAGGCAAGGTGGCCAAGGGTATCGCCTGCATCGCCGAATGGTATATGCTCGACGAACAGGGCAAGCGCCTCAGCCGCGAACCCTGGCAGGCCGACTATGCCGACGACGAGAACATCACCGACGGCAACCAGACAGCCGACAAGATCTTCGACCTGCAGGAGAGCACCTACTGGAGCACCAACCGCAAGTCGGCCTTCCCCCACCAGCTCATCATCGACCTGGGCAAGGACTACACCTTCGGCGGATTCCAGTACCTGCCGCGTGCTGAGGCCGGCGCTCCTGGCAGCATCTGCGACTATCGCATCTATGTGAAGTCGGGGGCATTTAAAAAGTGATATTAAGGGATGCTTGGGGATTCTAAGGGATTTTAAGGGACGTATGTTTCTTTGGGTCTCATAATCTACAAGACGAAGGTATCGTCCCTAAATATCCTCAAATATCCCTAAATATCCCAAAATATCCCTAAAATATTATGTTCAACGAAGATCATCCTTTCTATCGCTTCCACTATTGCCCGTTGTGCGGCAGCAACCGTTTCGTGGAGCATGGCCCGCAGGCTCGGCATTGCGAGGATTGCGGTTTCACCTACTATACCAATCCTCGCGGTGCCACTGTTGCCGTGATAGTCAACGATCAGGACGAAATCCTCTGCGGTCGTCGTGCCAACAACCCTGCCAAGGGGACACGCGACATGGTGGGCGGTTTCCTTGACCTCGACGAAACGGCCGAAGAAGGCATGTGCCGCGAAATCCACGAGGAAACTGGGCTGGAGGTCAAGCCCGAGAATCTGCGCTACCTCTTCAGCCTGCCCAACCGCTATCCCTATTCGGGTATCATGTGCCGCACCATCGACCTCTTCTTCGAGGTGCGTGTCGAGGGACGTCCCCAGGTGGGAAACCTCGATGACATCTCTTCGCTGGAGTGGATCCCGCTTAAGAACCTCAATCTCGAAGAGTTTGGCCTCGCCTCCATCCGTACGGGTCTGGCAAGGTATCTGGAGGAAAGGGGTTAATATTTAATAATTTCTAAATCCTATGACAATGAAACGCTATCATTTTCTTCTCGCACTATTGTTTTTGTTGCCTTGCTCCCTCGTGGCGCAGGACAGTGTGCTTGTGACCCTGCGCGGCGTTGTCACCGACCATGACAATGGCCGGCGGTTGGCCGATGTGCAGGTGCATGTGGGTGGAACCAATGTGGCCACGATGACCAATGCCGACGGACGTTTCAGCCTTCGTCTGGCCCAGATGCCCGAGCAACTGCTCTTTTCGTCGATAGGTTATGCCACGGTGGTGGTCGGTCGCGACCAGCTCGAAAAGACACAACAGGTGAAGGAAGGCAAACCCGTGGAGGAACTGCGGGTCTCGCTGCAGCCCCGCTTCACCTTCCTGAACGATGTCTTTGTCTATTCGCCCGACAACATCCTACATGCCGCCATCGAGCGTATTCCGCAGAACTTCCCCGTCGTACCGCAGAGCTACGAGGCCTTCTATCGCGAGACGATACAGAAGCGCGGCAAGTATGTGAGTGTGGCAGAGGCCGTGATGGAACTCTACAAGACGAGCTACGAAGACTCGCCACAGCGCGATATGGCCTGCATGATCAAGGGACGCAGCCTGATCAGCCAGCGTGCCCGCGACACCATTTCGGTGCACGTGATGGGCGGACCCCTGGAGTCGCTGATGCTCGACCTGGTCAAGGACCGCGAGCTGTTCCTCAATCCCGAAATGCTGCAGCGCTATCGTCTCGAGATTGAGACGCCGCAGACTATTGACAACCGTCCCCAGTATGTCATCTCGTTCCGTCCGGCCACGACCTATATCGACCCGCTGTTCTACGGCAAGATCTACATCGACTATGCCAATCTCACCTTCACACGCATCGAATATGAGATGGATATGAGTGATGTGGCCAAGGCATCGGCAGCCATCCTGGCGAAGAAGCCTTTTGGCATGCGATTCAAGGCGCGTGGCCTCCGCATCGTGATGAACTACCACAACGATGGGCAGCTCAGCTATCTGCGTTACCTCGGCGTGACCTATAAGTTCGATTGCGACTGGAAGAAACGCGGCTTCGCCACCCATTATGAGGCCAATTCCGAGATGCTGATCACCGACATCAAGCCTGAGGCTGTTCGCCCCAACCGGCATAGTGCTTTCCGACATCACGACACCTTGTCGCGACAACTGAACGATTTCGATGATCTGGATTTTTGGAAGGACTACAACATCCTGCTCCCTACCGAAAGCCTCGAAAACGCTTTCCGTCGCATCAAAAAGACCTATAATCAGTAAGTTGTCTTGCCCTTTTTTGCCAAAACATTCAAAAATAACAGCGAAAACTGTTATTCCATTTGCAACATCCCAATTTTTTCCTTATCTTTGCACCCCAATTAATACACGTTTTTACGCAAGATAATCATTTTATTGGATGAAACCATATAAGTTTGAATCATTTTTGAAAACCACCATTTGGGGTGGCGAACAGATAGCTGCATTCAAGGGAATCGATACCGACCTGCATAATGTCGGCGAATCGTGGGAAATAAGCGACTTTCCAGGGCAAGAGAGTGTTGTGGCAACAGGAGAGGACAAAGGGCTCAATCTGTCTGCCTTGGTCGAGAAATACAAGGAACAACTCGTTGGCGAGAAGGTCTATGCAAAGTTTGGCAACCATTTCCCCTTGCTGGTCAAATTCATCGATTCGCACCAGAACCTCTCGGTACAGGTGCATCCCAACGACGAGCTGGCCATGAAGCGTCACGGATGCCGTGGAAAGAGCGAGATGTGGTATGTCATCAATGCTGAGCCTGGAGCCAGGATCTATACGGGCTTGTGCAAGGAGATTACCCCCGAACGATATGAGCAGATGGTCACCACAGAGACTGTCGATGGATATTCTCCAATCATGGATGTCATAGCTACCTACGAGTCGCATCAGGGCGACATCTATTATCTGCCCGCAGGTCGTCTTCATGCCATCGGTGCCGGCAATTTCGTGGCCGAAATACAGCAGACCAGCGACATCACCTATCGCGTCTATGACTACGGTCGTCGCGATGCCAATGGCAACACCCGCGAACTCCACATCGAACAGGCGAAGGATGCCATCGATTATCACGTTTATCCCGAGTATCGCAGCACCTACGACAGCACTCTTCTCGATGCGCCCTTGGTGCATTGCCCTTATTTCAATGTCAATCGTGTGGTGGTGCATGAAACCATGGATGTCGATTACCAGGTCGATTCGTTCGTCATTGTCCTCTGTATGAGAGGAGAGGCCAATGTCAATGGTGTGGACGTTCGCCAGGGCGAAACCATCCTGGTACCTGCCTGCGACAACAAGCTGCACTTCTTGGGCAATGGCACGTTCCTCACAGCAACCATGTAAAAATATATGAGAAACATCCTTCCTATCCTAATCGTAAGCTGTCTGGCCATGGGTCAGACAGTTGTTGCTCAGACCTATACGGTCTCTTCGCCCGATGGAAACATCGTTCTTACCATCGACAATGGCCCCCAGCTCAAATACAGTGTGAGCCTGGAGGGTGACGTGATGATTGCCCCTTCGCCCATGGGCTTCGAGTTCAAAGGCGAATCGCCCATGACGGGAGGTTTCAAGGTGCTGGGCGAGCCAAAGCCGCAAGACAAGGTGGAGGAGTGGACGCCCGTGGTGGCCAACAAGCATTCCTTCATCAGCGTGCCTTATAGCGAACTGGTGCTCAATCTGCAGGAGAAGGACACTCCCTATCGCAGGATGGACCTTACCTTCCGCGTGATGAACGATGGCGTCGCATTTCGCTATACGCTCTACGGCACGCCCGTGCTCGGCAATCGGGAAATTACCCGCGAAGTGACAGGATTTGCCGTGCCTGAGAAGGCAACTCTTCGTATCCCGAATTTTGCCTACGAACAGGAGGGCAAGAGCTACAAGTCGTCGCAGGAAGGCGAGTACATCAAGACACTGGTTACCGAAATCAGCAGTGACCAGCATTGCGGCCTGCCGGGACTCATCGAGATCGACGACAACCACTGCATGGCCATCCTCAATGCCGCTCTCGACAACTTCCCGGCCCTCTATCTGGGACGAAGCGAGGCTCCGAAGGATGGATTCCAGTTGCTTCAGACCAAGCTCACGCCCATCTGGGGCGAAACAGAGGACGGCGTGAAAGCGCGTTTCAGCGAGAAGCAGGACACTCCTTGGCGCGTTGTCATGGTGGGCCACCATCCTGGCAAGTTCATCGAGTCGGAGATCCTGCGTTCGCTTAATCCCCCGTGTGCCATCGAGGATCCCTCGTGGATCAAGCCCGGCATGTCGGCATGGGACCACTGGTGGAGTGGCGAAGTGCTGATGGAGCAGGAGGTCATCAAGCAATACATCGATTTCGCTTCGGTGCAGGGCTGGCCCTACATGCTCATCGACTGGACGTGGTACGGACCTTATGCCACGCCCGAGGCCGACATCGTGAAGCCTGCTCCTCAGCTCGATATGCCTGAGATTCTGCGCTATGCCAAGTCGAAGAATGTGGATATCTGGCTGTGGTTGCGCTGTGAAGACGCCAACCACAACGACCAGTACAAGGCCGCTTTCCCGCTCTATCATCAGTGGGGTGTGAAAGGCGTGAAAATCGACTTCATGGATCGTGATGACCAGGATATGGTGAATTGGTATCGCCGCGTGGTCGAGGCTGCTGCCGAAAGCCAGCTGATGGTCGATTTGCATGGTGCCTATTGTCCCGATGGCATCGACCGCACCTATCCGAACCTCCTTACCCGCGAGGGTGTGATGGGGTCGGAATACTATAAATGGTCCGACCGCATGACACCCGAACACAATGTCACGCTGGCGTTCACCCGCCTGTTGGCTGGGCAGATGGATTATACGCCGGGAGGCTTCCTTAACGTGACAAAGGAACAGTTCAAGGGCCAGTCGCCCGCCCTCGTAATGAACACACGCAGCGCCGAGTTGGCGAAGTTCGTGATTTACGAGAGTCCGTTCATGTGTTTCTGCGACCATCCCGACCACGTCTTGGGACAGGTTGGCGCAGAGTTCGTCCGGATTGTTCCCGTTGTGTGGGACGACATCCGTTTCCTCGGAGGTGCTCCCGACGAATACGTCGCCCTTGCTAAGAGAAGTGGGGAACAGTGGTTCGTGGGTGTATTAAACAACAGCATCCAGCGTGACCTTAATCTCGACCTCAGTTCCCTTCCCATGGGAACCTATCGCCTTGAATACTGGCGCGATGGCAAGCAGGCCAACAAGGATGCCACATCCTGCGAGCACAAAACCATAGTCATTCGTTCTGACAAGCCGCTGAAGCTGAAGCTTGCTAATGCGGGAGGCTACGTAGGCATTCTCACAAAAGTGGAGAAGTAATTTCCGTTCAAGATACTGCATCTTATTCAGGGCGGGTCCAATTCTCGATTCAGAATTGGACCCGTCTGATTTGCTCGGTCCAATTTACGATTGAGAATTGGACCGGCCCGAGTGGTGCATACTGATTTGGGTCATGGATTTGATATGCTGCGTTTGTATGGGTCCAATTCTGAATCGAGAATTGGACTGACCGATTTTCATGAGTCCATTTTACAATCCAGAATTGGACTCGTCGGTTTGGTTCGGTCCAATTTACGATTGAGAAATGGACTCCTCCGAATGGTGCATACCGATTTGGTCCACAGATTCGATATCCCGCAATCGTATGGGTCCAATTTACGATTCAGAATTGGACCGGCTCGTTCGGATGGGTCCATTTTACGATTGAGAATTGGACTCTGAGGGTTGAAAGTCGTGTGTTCGTGCCATTTGTGCTATTTTTTGACACGAAAATTTGGAGATTTGGAAAAATAACTGTATATTTGCGCCCGAAAATATAACAATTTTGAAACAGATAACAGAACCTTAATCATAAGCTAATCTGTACAGACATGGGAATTTCCAATATAAGTGTCGGACGTCGTTCCCACAAAGTGAAAAAGGAAGACCGTAAACCTTTCACCCCACCCTTTACACTTGGAGACCTGTTTGGCTATCCGGAGAAGACAACTGGCAATCAGCTGCTGGACGCCGTCAGCGAGGCCATTGTCAACCACAAGTTCACAACAGCCAAGGAGGTGGCTGAATACCTTGACCTTGAACCTGCCAAACTCAACCACGCCCTGCAGATCTTTGTCGATATGACGTTGGGCGAGATTGTCAGCGCATTCGTCTTCTATCGCGTCGAGAAATACCTCAGGGAACATCCCGACGAGACCCTTGACCAGGTAGCCAAGGCTACGGGCTATAATAGCAAGAGCGCTGTGGCCTACATCTATAAGCGTTTTGGCAAAGGAACACCGCGTGCAGAGGAAACCAGGAAATCTAAAAAAGCGAAATAATGATGAAGAAGTTTTCAGTTCTGGCCTTGGTCGGAGCGATGGCATTATCGGGTTGTGTCGAAGAAAGTTCGAAGGACAACGACCAGCGACTCTGGTATGCTGAGCCTGCAACAACGTGGCTCGAAGCCCTGCCATTGGGCAATTCCCGCATGGGCGCCATGATCTATGGAGGCGTACAGGAAGAGGAAATCCAGCTCAACGAGGAGACATTCTGGAGCGGAGGACCCCATGACAACAACAGCACGGTTTCGAAGTATTATCTGAGCTCGGTGCGTGACATGATTTTCCAGGGCCGTGAAG
>JAEEUA010000263.1 GCA_016286775.1 Bacteroidales bacterium | reverse complement strand
CTAATGGAAATAGACGTATGAAAGAGATCAAGCCTGCCGACCGTATCAGCCACGTCGAAGAATACTACTTCAGCCGCAAGCTCAAGGAAGTGGCCCGAATGAATGCCGATGGAGGACTGCCCGTCATCAGCCTGGGTATCGGTGGTCCCGACTTCATGCCTTCGCAGCAGACCATTTTCGCGCTGATGGAGGATGTGATGAAGCCCGATGCCCACAGCTATCAGTCGTATGTGGGACTGCCTGCCCTGCGCAAGGCGTGGAGCGACTTCTATCATCGCTGGTACGATGTCGATCTGGATCCTACTTGCGAAATGATTCCGCTCATCGGTTCGAAGGAGGGCATCATGCACGTCTCGATGGCGCTGCTCAATCCGGGCGACAAGGTGCTCGTTCCCGATCCGGGCTATCCGACCTATTCGTCGGTGAGCAAACTCGTTGGGGCTGAGATTATCAAGTACGACCTCAAGTACGAGAACGACTGGGAGCCCGACTTCGCTGCCCTCGAGAACACCCCAGGCATCGACGACGTGAAGGTGATGTGGGTCAATTATCCCCACATGCCGACCGGACATTGTGCTTCGCTTGAGCTCCTGACGCGCATCGTCGATTTCGGTCGTCGTCATGGCATCGTCATCATCAACGACAATCCCTATTCGTTCATCCTCAACGAACAGCCTTTGTCGATCATGCAGGTCGAAGGGGCGAAGGATGTTTGCCTGGAGTTCAACTCGATGTCGAAGAGCCATTCGATGGCAGGTTGGCGACAGGGCATCGTAGTGGGAAAGAAGGAATACATCGACTGGGTGCTGCGCGTGAAGTCGAACGTCGATTCGGGCATGTTCCGTCCCGTGATGAAGGCCGCCATTGCTGCCCTGGGTGCTCCGCAGGAATACTTCACCCAACTGAACGAAGCCTATCGTGTGCGCCGCATCGCTGCCGAGCAGATTATGCATTACCTCGGGTGTGAATTCGACCCCGAACAGCGCGGGCTTTTCCTGTGGGGCCGCATCCCCGACAAGTTTGACCATTGCGAAGAACTGACGGAGCCTATTCTCCACAAGGCGCGCGTCTTCCTGACCCCCGGCTTCATCTTTGGCCGCAACGGCGAGCGATTTGTGCGCATCAGCCTTTGTGCCCCCTTCGAGAAGATGCAGGAAGCTCTGCTCCGAATCAAGGCGGCGGGACTATAGGAAGGTTCAATAGGTTCGAAAGTACAAAAGGTTCGAAAGGTGCCCCTTGACCCCCTCAAACCCCTCAAACCCTTCAAACTCCTCGACCCCCTAAAACCCCTCAAACCCTTCAAACCCCTCAAACCCTTCGAACTATAACTCTTTATTACTATACATTATGGAAATGACATTCGCTCCGCTGCTGCCGCAGCTCGACGTTAAACGGCCTCTCGTCATCGCAGGCCCTTGTAGTGCAGAAAGTGAAGAACAGGTGCTTGCCACCGGTCATGCTCTCGCCCAGCAGGGCATCAAGCTCTTCCGTGCCGGCATCTGGAAACCGCGCACCAAACCCGGAGGCTTCGAAGGTGTAGGCGTCATCGGCCTGCCCTGGCTCCAGAAGCTCAAGGCTGAAACGGGAATGCTCACCTGTGTCGAAGTGGCTACCAAGGCGCACGTCGATGCTGCCCTTGCCTTTGGCGTCGATGTGTTGTGGATCGGCGCGCGCACCACGGCCAATCCCTTTGCTGTGCAGGAACTTGCTGATGCCCTGGCAGGAAAGGATGTGCCTGTGCTGATCAAGAATCCGGTCAATCCCGACATCGAGCTTTGGATTGGTGCCATCGAACGCATCTATCGCGCTGGCATTCGTCGCATTGGAGCTATCCATCGCGGCTTCTCGAGTGCCGACAAGACCATCTATCGCAATGTTCCCCAATGGCATCTGCCCATCGAACTGCGTCGCCGTCTGCCCCAGCTGCCCATCATCTGCGACCCCTCGCACATCTCAGGGCGCCGCGACCTCATCCAGCCCATCTCGCAGCAGGCCATGGACCTTGGTTTTGACGGACTCATCATCGAGAGCCATTGCAATCCCGATGCCGCCTGGAGCGATGCCAAGCAGCAGGTCACCCCAGCACGCCTTGAGGAGATTCTCAGCAGCCTGATTATCCGAAACAACGTCGTCCACACCGAAGACCTGCGCGACCTGCGCGGACAGATCGACGAAATCGACGACCAGATTATCGGAATTCTGGCGAAGCGTATGCGCATCTCGCGTGAGATTGCCCTTTTCAAGAAGGAGCATTCGATGCCCGTGCTGCAGGCCACCCGTTATGACGAGATACTCACCAGACGCAGCGAACAGGGCGCCAGCCTCGAGATGGCACCCGAGTTCATCAAGGAGGTCTTCGAGGCCATCCATGCAGAATCGGTACGCAAACAAATGGAAATCCTGAATCAATGAAAATCTGTATTATGGGTGCCGGCAAGATGGGCATGTTCATGGCCGACACACTCTGCATGGACCACGATGTGGCCGTCTATGCCCGCCGACCCGAGAAGCTGCGCTATTGCCTGAATACGCGCCGATTCACCTCGATGGAGGAGATCCGCGAGTTCGATCCCGACCTGCTCATCAATGCAGTAACCATCAAGAATACGCTCTCCGCCTTCGAGGAGGTGCTGCCCAACCTGCGACCTTCGTGCATGCTGTCTGATATCGCATCCGTCAAGACAGGTCTTCCGGAGTTCTACGCCACGTGCGGCCATCCTTTCGTCTCGACGCATCCCATGTTCGGCCCGACGTTCGCTAATCTGAACGACCTGAGCCAGAACTACACGGTCATCATCAAGGAGTCCGACCCCTTCGGCAAGGCGTTTTTCCGCGAAGTCTATGCCGGCCTGCGGCTCAACATCTACGACTACACGTTCGAGGAGCACGACGAGACCATTGCCTATTCGCTGTCCATCCCCTTCGTTTCGACGCTCGCCTTCACGGGTGTCATGAAGCCGCAGGATGCACCGGGCACGACGTTCAAGAAGCACATGGCCATCGCCCGAGGGCTGTTGAGCGAGGACGATTACCTCCTCACCGAAATCCTCTTCAATCCGTATAGCCCCGGACAGATCGACAAGATATGTGCCCGACTGGCAGAACTTTCGGACATCATCAAGCAGCACGACAGCGAACGCCTGCTCGCCTACATCAACGAGTGCCGCGCCAACATCAGGGACCAGCGATAACGCTGGCCCTTTTTTGTGGATGGATATTTATTGTGTTAAAAAACACATTTTTATATGTCAAACAAATTGAAATTGTAACATATTTCAATAAAATGAACAAAAATTGATTTTTTTTTGAACATATTTCAATTATTTTTTGTATCTTTGCGCCCGTTGTTATGTTCTTAAATCGCCATTTGTTGTGTAAGTATAAGTAAAGGCAATAAATAAAGTAACGGCAAAATATATTAATTTAATAGTAAATATGAAAAAACTTCTATCCTTCATTGTGACTCTGGTTATGAGTTTTACGATGATGATGGCGCAGAAGCAGGTGACAGGTAGTGTCATCTCGGCCGAGGACAGAGAGCCCGTTATCGGTGCCTCGATTGTCGTCAAGGGCACGCAGACGGGCACAACCACCGACATTGACGGCAAGTTCAGCCTTCGTGTGCCTGACAATGCCAAGACGCTGGTGATTTCGTACATCGGCATGAGGACACAGGAAGTCTCCCTGAAGGGCAAGACGAATTTTGCCATTGTGCTCGAATCGGATGAGCAGGTCATCGAAGAGGTGGTCG
>JAEEUA010000262.1 GCA_016286775.1 Bacteroidales bacterium | reverse complement strand
GCCTGGGCCTTTGCGCTCGACAGGCAGTTGAAAAGGGTGGATTTGCCAACATTAGGCAATCCTACAATACCACATTGTAAAGACATATTATAGTGGGGTTAAAAGGGTTCGATGGGTTCGATGTTTTTTGGGGGGAATTTCCGGGATTTCGTTATTTCGGTATAACGTTATTCCGATATTACGGTATTACGATGAAAAAACGAAATAACGAGAAAAAACCTCTCAAGAAGAAATCACTTCGTCACCGTAATGATCAAACTGGCGATAGTAATAAGGATGGAAGTGATAGAGATGGCGAAGGACGAAAGGTTCGAGACCTCGCGATTAGCTGCACGCGTGCCACTGGGCTCCACGTAAATCACATCGCCATTCTTGATGAAATAGTAGGGACTTGAGATGATCTGCGGGTCCTTGAGGTTGAGACTGATTACGTGCTGTGATCCATTCTCTTCGCGAATTAGCCGAACCTTGTCTCGCTCACCGAAGATGGTCATGTCATGTGCAGCTGCCAGTGCCTCAAAGATGGTGACACGTTCCTGAGTCATCTCGATGACATCCGGATTGCCTACCTCTCCTATTATCGAATAATGAGCCCCGATGAAGGAAACGTTGACAATCGGATCGCTGATGAATCCTTTCGAACTCAGATAATTGGTCAGATAGTCCGAGAGCTCTCCTCGTGTCATGCCTTCGACGTGCAGCTTTCCGATGGAAGGAAAGAGAATATCGCCATTGGCATCCACACGGTAGTAGAGGTTGTCATTATCATAGATGTTGGAGCTATAGCTTCCGCCGCCCTCCTGTAACGAAGCCTGTGGACGCTGCAGGTTGAATGGAACAGCCAGAAGCAGGTCGCTGCAGGTCACCAGGATGGAAAGCTGGTCGTCCTTGGCAATGCGTGCCTCGTAGGGCGTCGGATTCTGGAAAGTTCCAATCACATCAGCACCCTGGATGTAAACAATCTTCTCCCTACTGTGGCAACTGCATAGCAACACCGCCAGCATGACAATGGAGAGAAGCGATAGAATGGATTTTTTCATTTTCTTGTCGATTATGGATTCCCATTTCCAAGGGATATTCAACTTATCGGCCACAAAGATACAAAAAAGCCTCGATAACACCAAAATTTTGGGGCATAAACGCAGCTTTTTGAATTTATTTGCCGAAAATACACACAAAAAGCGCCCTCCAAATACCATCCTATTTCTTTTTTTTATAAATTTGCAGCGTAAAAACAGTTAAATCTATGCAAAAGCTATACGACTTTCTGGTCATCGGATCGGGTATCGCAGGTATGAGTTACGCGCTCAAGGTGGCCCACGCCGGCAAAGTGGCACTGATCTGCAAGAGTGAACTACAGGAATCCAACACCGACCTCGCACAAGGTGGTGTTTCGTCGGTAACCAACCTCAAACTGGACAATTTCGAGAAGCACATCCACGACACGATGGTGGCTGGAGACTGGCTTTCCGACCCGAAGGCTGTGGAACTCGTTGTAACCAAGGCTCCAGAACAAATCCAGCAGCTTCTGGAATGGGGCGTGGATTTCGACAAAAACGAAAGCGGCGAGTTCGATCTGCATCGCGAGGGCGGACATTCCGAATTCCGCATCCTTCATCATGCCGACAATACCGGTCATGCCATCCAGAGCGCGCTCATCGAGGCTGTCAAGAAGCATCCCAACATCGAGGTGCTGGAGCATCATTTCGCCATCGAGATCCTCACCCAGCATCACCTGGGCGTTGAGGTAACACGCCGCACTCCCGACATCGAATGTTTTGGAGCCTATGTGCTCGACGAGACAACTGGAAAGATAGATACCTTTCTCTCGAAGGTAACCATGATGGCCACGGGCGGTGTGGGCCAGGTCTATCTGAACACCACCAATCCTCCCATTGCCACAGGCGACGGAACTGCCATGGTCTATCGCGCCAAGGGCACCGTGCAGGGCATGGAATTTGTGCAGTTCCACCCGACTGCTCTCTATCACCCAGGCGACCACCAGAACTTCCTCATTACCGAGGCGATGCGCGGCTATGGCGGCATCCTCCGTACCCTCGACGGAAAGGAATTCATGCACAAGTACGACCCACGCCTGTCGCTTGCTCCGCGTGACATCACCGCACGCGCTATCTTCAACGAGATGAAACAGCGCGGTGAAGACCATGAGCTGCTCGACGTGACACACAAGGACCCGGAAGAGACCAAGCACCACTTCCCCAACATCTACAAGAAGTGTCTCTCCATCGGCATCGACATCACCAAGGAGTGCATCCCCATCGTTCCTTGTCATCACTACATGTGCGGCGGCATCAAGGTCGATTACGACGGTCAATCATCCATCAACCGCCTCTATGCTGCAGGAGAATGTTCCTGCACAGGCCTGCATGGCGGCAACCGTCTTGCCTCCAATTCGCTCATCGAAGCCATTGTCTATGCTGACCTCGCAGCCAAGCATAGTGTTCAACGCATCAATGAACTCACCTATCGCACAGACATCCCCGACTGGATCGATACGGGTACCGTGCCCCACGAGGAGCTCTATCTCATCACCGACTCAAAGGTCGAAGTGCAGCAGATCATGCAGACCTACGTCGGCATCGTCCGCTCTAAGCTCCGTCTCAAGCGCGCCTGGACACGCCTCGATATCCTCTACGAAGAGACCGAGAAGCTCTTCCTCCGCTCGAAGGTTAACAAGGACATCTGCGAACTCCGCAACATGATCAACACGGGCTACATCATCATGCGCCAGGCTATGGAACGCAAGGAAAGCCGTGGCTGCCACTACTCCATCGACTACCCACCCGCAGACCGTGGGATTGAAGGATTCTGAAATTGGAGATTCAGGAATTCGAAACAGACGGGTCGCTTGAAGCATCAAGTGGCCCGTCTGTTTATTTAATGATAACGTGATAGAACAGATTCGTAACAAGTACGTGCATTCGCAAAGTCATTTTGCTTTGGCAGCGCGGATCTTCCACACATTCCGATATACAACGACGAAATGGAGGAGGGAGAAAAGGAGGGCAAGGAGGATGGCAACGAGCCAAACCAATGCAAGGCTATTGGGTTCGAAGCCGGGAATGACTCCTGCCAGGAAACGGGAGAAAAGAGGATAGACCACAGATACGACGACAGCTGCGAGTAGCCAAACGAGGACATCGAGCGAAAGGGCCAGGAGCTGATAGGGCCTCGCTATCGGAGAAAGGCCATAACCAATGGCATGAAGCGTGGAAAGCTTCTCACGATTTTTCTCGATGAGCAGCAGGATGCTGATGAGCAGCAGGAAGAAAGCCAGCACAGAGACAACCAGACCCAATGCGATGACAGCCCAAAGTATGCCATGCACGAAAGTCTGCATACGCAACGTCTCGTCGGCATTGCCTTCGACAACGTAGTCCATCTCCTCGATGTAGTTCAGCAATTCTGAAGAAGCGTCGCTGGTCTGCGTTGCAACAATCAGCCTGGAGGGCAACGGCGACTTGTCCTTCCGTCCCATACGCTCGTTCGCCTCGGTGAGGAAACCCTCAGGAACCAAGACGGTGTTGAGTCGATTGGAAAGGGCAACGACACGGGCACGATAACGATGGACCTCCCCCTGGCCATACAACGTCAGCACCATGGTGAACTTGGAGAGCAGATTCTCCCCCATCTGCGGCATACCACGCGAAGCTGCAAAGCCATAGTTGTAAAGGTTCAGGTAAGACTGGGGAATGATAATCGGGACGAACTCACCCTCTACCGATGCCTTCC
>JAEEUA010000060.1 GCA_016286775.1 Bacteroidales bacterium | reverse complement strand
TTCACGTCGCGGTAGTTGAGTTCGCCCGTCTCGGGATCAACGCCGTCGGCAATGTAGCCCCAGAAGCTGCCGAGAGGCATACCGGGCGTATTGCGTACCACGTATTCGTTGACGTAGTCGGTGGTCCTTGCGTTGTAATAAACCTGTGTCAGCATCAGATGGGTGAGCTTGTTGCGGTTGAAGCTGATGTTGAAGTCGGTATCCCACTGGAAATTGCCGGTGAAGTTCTTCGAGCTGACGCTGAACTCCCAACCCTTGTTCTCGACGTCGCCTCCATTGTAGGTAAGGCTCGTTGCGGCAGCCGAACCTGCGGGCAGGGTGACGGTCATGAGCATGTCGGACGTCTTCTTGTGGTAGTAGTCAACGGTGAAGGTCAGGCGGCTGCGGAGCACGGTCAGGTCAAGGCCGATGTCCATCTGGCTGGTGGTCTCCCAGGTCAGCTCGGGGTTGCTCAAGGTCGATTGCGAACGGGTAGGCACGGCATTGGCGTCGTGTCCCTCGCCGAACCACTGGATGCGGTTGATGTTGTAGGCAGCGAGGTACGAATAGTCGCCCAGGCCGCTCTGGTTACCGGTTTGTCCCCAGCCTCCGCGAATCTTGAGGTCGTCGAGCCAGTCGATGTCCTTCAGGAACTTCTCCTGCGAAACGCGCCAGGCAGCCGAGAACGAGGGGAAGTAGCCCCAGCGATGGCCGGGAGCGAGCTTCGACGAACCGTCGGCGCGGAAGTTGGCGGTCAGCAGATAGGTGTCCTTGAGGTTGTAGCTCACGCGTCCGAAGTAGGAAAGGATGGCCCAGTCGGATGCCGACGAGCCCGTGCCCGTCCAGCTGATCTTGTTGGCGCCGTTCAGCGTCTTGATGTCGGCGTCGGCGTAGTTGGAGCCGTTGATCCAGTTGTTGCTGTACTTCGAACCCGTCCACGACGAACCAGCCATCAGGTCGAGGCTGTGGATGCCGAACTTCTTCTTGTAGTTGAGCACGTTGTCCCAAACCATCACGGTGTTGATGGAACGCGAGTCGTAGCCGGTGCCGTAGTTGTTGCGGCCGTCGCCCGTCTTGATCGGGTCGAGGAAGTTCATCGTGGTGCCCTGGGTGCGGTCGAAGTTGAACTGGCTGGTGAGCGTCAGGCTCTCGGGGATCATCGTGATGATGGCCTTGCCGGTGCCCAGGAACTTGTTCCACGAGGTCTTGTTGTCCTCGGTGCGCGAAAGGTTCTCGGCAGGCGAGGTGATGTTGACGCCATAGAAGTTGTTGTAGTACTGTCCGGGTACCTTGGGGTCCCAGACGGGGGCGTAGGTGGGCGTATTGATGATCGAAGTGATGACGCCGCCGCGGTTCGAACCGGTGCCCGAAATGATGCCCGTTCCCTTGAATGTGTAGTCGCTGTAGGCGACGCTGGCATTGACCGTCAGCCACTTGCTGATGTCGTTGTCGATGGTGGCGCGAACGTTGTAGCGGTTGAAGTTGCTCTTCTTCAGTACGCCGTTTTCGCCCGTATAGCCGCCCGAGAGGTAGTAGCGCAGCTTTTCGTTGCCGTTGGTCACCGAGAGCTGGTAGTCCTGGGTGAGGCCGGTGCGATAGACCTCATCCTGCCAGTCGGTGCGATCCACGAGGTTGGCGGGCAGCTTCACCAGGCCGATCTCGTCCTGCAGCTCCTTGTACTGCTGGGCATTGAGCGGTGTCTGGTTGTTGCGCACGGTGTTCATGCCCACGTGTCCGTTGAAGCTCACCTTGGCCACACCTTCCTTGCCCTGCTTGGTGCTGATGATGATGACGCCGTTGGCAGCGCGCGAACCGTAGATGGCGGCCGAGGAGGCATCCTTGAGCACCTGGATGCTCTCGATGTCGTCGGCGCTCAGATAGTCGATGTCGGTGAGGGGCACTCCATCCACCACGTAGAGCGGGTTGTTCGAACCGTTGAGCGAAGTGGTGCCGCGCACGCGGATGGTGGGCGACGAGCCGGGCTGGCCGTTTGCCTGCGTGATCTGCAGACCTGCAGCCTTGCCCTGCATGCCCGAAACGGCGCTCACGATGGGGCGGGTCTCGAGGTCCTTGGTCGATACGGTCGAAACGGCGGTGGTGACGTCCTTGCGCCTGACAGCGCCATAACCGATTACGACCACTTCATTCAAGTCGGTGCGCTCCTCTTCGAGCACGACCTTCACGTTTGTCTGGGCTTTCACCTCCTGGGTGGTATAGCCGATGTACGATATTCGCAGCGTGGCTCCTTGGGGGACAGTGAGGGTGAACCTTCCGTCTATATCGGTCACTGTACCGTTGCGGGTACCGACTTCAAAGACAGACGCTCCTATGACCGATTCATCGTGCGAATCGGTCACAATACCATTCACCGTAAGATTTTGTGCGGAAAGAGCCACGGCGAACATCATGGCCACGAGCGTCGCAAGGACGCGTCGGGCCTCCGATGTCCTGTGTTTCATTCTATTGATAAGTAACTATTCAGAATTAACTATACATATTTTTCTTTTAACACGAATTATCGCGAATTATCATTAACTCAAGTTTCGCATTTGCTCAACTTGATGGATATTAAGGGATTTTGGGGGATATTAAGGGATATTTGGGGACGTTACCTTTGCCAAAATGGAATTGGACCCAAGAAACATACGTCCCTTAAAATCCCTTAGATTCCCTTAGAATCCCTTAGAATCATCAACTTTCGTATTTGCGAAAGTTGAGTCATTAATTTCTCAGTATGTGTCTATATTGACCTACCTTTCATACTAATAATTCATGTAAATTCATGATAATTCGTGTTAAGAAAAAGACACATATAATTATCGTTAATTTTGGTTACATACTTAGTGTTTTATTTGATCAAAACAGCCTTGCCGTCAACCACGTTGAGGCCAGTCTGACGCGACTGCAGCTTGCGACCCATCATGTCGTAGGCGGTGCCGCGGGCGACGCCGGTCTGCAGCAGCACGATGCCCGAAGTCTTGTCGGTGATGGTGAGGTCGGCGCTCTGCTCGTCAGCAGCCACTACGAGAACGACGTGCACGTTGTAGTTGTTGCCCTCCTCGCCGATGGTGAAGTTGTTGTCGTTGTTGCCGCGTGCGCAGGTGTAGGGGGTGCCGAAGGTGAGCTGCGTGGGAGCATCCTGTGCCAGGAAGCATTCCCAGGTCTTGTCAATCGAAACCTTGAACATCTGGCCGCCGGGGAACGACTCGATGTCGGTGGTCCAGCTGCCGTCGGCCTGCTGCTCGAGGAAGCTTGCGTTGCTGGTGTCCCAGCCCTGGAATCCGCCTACGAGGCCATACGAGTGCTCGATCGAAGTGCTGCCTTCAACGGCGATGGTGGCGTTGCCGTCCTCCAGGATGGTGAGGGTGAACTTGCCGTTCCTCAGTACCACGCCGGCTGCGAAGCCCGTGTTGTCGCCGCCCTTGTAGAGGTTGTAGGTGTTGCCTGGCTGCATGTCCATGCCGCCGCCACCCAGGGCATCCGTCCACGAGTTGTTCTTCACGATCTTCCAGTCGCCAAAGATCTCGTCAATCGAAGCGGTATAGACGCCTTCGCCCTGCGACTCGAACTTGAGCGGATTGTTCTCGAAGCTCCAGCCCTGCCAGGTGCCGACCATCATGTATTCATCGACCTTCTCGCCAGGTTCGCCCACGGAGATGACCTCGTCGGCGGTGATGCGGAAGTAGTCGAGCGTGTTGTCCGAACCGGGATAGAACTCGAACTTCACGTTGTGCAGCGTCACGTTGTTGTTCTCTGCGCCGAGGTAGATGTTGTTGCCCTGGCCGTCCTCGATCCACTTCAGGGTGTAGTCGGTGCCGGTAGCAATCGGCTCGTTGATGCCGTACTGATAGGTCCAGCCGTCAACAGCGGGGTTCTTGATGATCTTGAATCCCCATTGGCCGGTGGTGAACTCGGCTGCGGTAGCAGCAAAACCGCCATCAGCCTCTACGAACGTGATGCAGTTCTCCGAGAGGCTCCAGCTGTTGTAGTCACCCGTAACGATGTAGGTGTCCTGTGCGTTGGCCATACCGACAAGGGTAAAGGCAGACATCAGAAGAGTAAACAGTTTCTTCATAGCTTTTGTCTTTTAAATTGTTAATGTGTATAAATAGTTAGTGTAAAATGAAGTGCTGAAACAAAGCATAGAATCGTTTCGATATGCGTGGTTTGCGCTGCAAAGATACGGCATTTTTTCGACATTTGCACCTCAACAAAGGTGCCTAAGTGGATAAATTTAGGTGGTAGATTCGTACAACGTATTGTGTTCTAATTGTATATATGCAAAATTCGCGATTTTGAAAGTGGATTGGAAATTATTTTTTTGAACATCATTTTGCCCAAATTGACTCCGTTTTGAGCCCTTTTTTGCCAATTCTGTGCAACAAAATTCGACAACAGACGACGGGTTGTACCTCATTTGGATAAAAAGGATGCAGAAAATTTGGAGGGAATCCATCTGGACCTTATCTTTGTGCAGCTAAGTATGCTCAAGTTTCGCATTTGCTCAACTTGATGGATATTAAGGGATATTTGGGGATATTAAGGGATATTTGGGGATATTAAGGGATATTTGGGGACGTTACCTTTGCCAAAATGGAATTGGACCCAAGAGACATACGTCCCTTAAAATCCCTTAGAATCCCTTAGAATCCCTTAGAATCCCTTAGAATCATCAACTTTCGTATTTGCGAAAGTTGAGTAAGTAATAACCAAGAACACCAACCGACATGAACACACCCACCTTTCTGGCGCTTGCCCTGCTTTCCGTTTCGGTGACGGGCGCCCGTGCCTACAACCTGGATTCCATCTACAACGTGCTGGACAAGGAGATTGCCCGGGCAGACGAATATATCCTGCGGAAGGAACAGCATCTCGCGTCGCTGCAGGAGCGCGTCAATCGAAGTCTCGACGATGCGGCACGCTATGACCTGACCTTCCAGCTGTACGAAGCCTATAGCTCCTTCGACGACCGCAAGGCGAAGAGCGCCCTCGCCGACTGCCTCCATTTGTCGCAGAAGATGGGCGATACCGAGCGCGAGGCCGTCACGCTCTGCTTCCTGGCTTATCAGAACTCCCTCAGCGGCTACTATTCCGAAGCAATCCATTGGCTGGAGGAGGTTCGAGAAGACGAGCTTGCCGGGCCTGCTCTGGGGTATTACTATTACGCCTGTACCCATTCCTACGGCGAATTGGGGCGCTATAGCGACGACGAGACCTTGAGCCAGTATTACTATGGCTTGTCCGACCGCTATCGGGACAGGTTCTTCGAGGTGGCCGACACCACATCGACCTTCTTCCAGGAACGTCGGCTCCTGACGCTCTTGAACTCCCGGCAGGCCGATCGGGCAGAGGAGCGATGCCAGCAATGGGCGGCGATGACGGAGCCGGGCAGCCACGATCAGGCCATCATGGCGTATTTCCGGTCGGAGTGCTGCCGCCTGCGCAACGACGAGGCAGGCCGACGCTATTGGCTGGCCCTGTCGGCGATCTACGATTGCCAGAATGCCGTGACCAACCAGGCTTCGCTCTGGACGCTGGCCGACCTTACCTCGAAGGATGGCGACCTCGAGCGCTCGAACCGCTACATCGAATATTCCTGGCGATGCACGACCTTGTTCGGCGGCCATACGCGTTCGTGGCAGGTGTCGCCCGTCATCACCACCATCAACAACAATTATCGCGAGAAGCTGAGCAAGAACAATCGTACGCTCAGCGTGCTGCTGGGTGCGGTCAGCCTGCTGGCGGTGCTGCTGCTCGCGTCGTTCCTCTTCCTCTACAAGCGCAACAAGCTGCTCGCTGCCGCCCGGAACGAGCTGCGCCGCATCAACGGCAAGCTCAACCACCTCAACACGCAGCTCAACGCCTCCAACCAGCAGATGATGCAGGTCAACGCGCAGCTCCACGACTCCAACCGCGTCAAGGACGAATACATCGGCCGTTTCCTCGACCTCTGTTCGCGCTACATCGACAAGCTCGACGCCTATCGCCTCAAGGTCAACCGCCGCCTCAAGGCCAACCAGCTGAAGGAACTGCTGCGCATGACCAGCAGCGAGGAACTGCGCGAAACCGAGACGCGCGAGCTCTTTGCCAACTTCGATGCCGCCTTCCTGCGCCTTTACCCCAACTTCGTCGAGGAGTTCAACACCCTGCTCCGTCCCGAGTTCCATCAGCAGTTAGGCCCCGACAGCCAGCTCACCACCGATATGCGCATGGCCGCCCTCATCCGCCTCGGCATCGACGACTCCGCCCGCATCGCCGCCTTCCTCCACCTCACCCCCAACACCATCTACAACTACCGCGCCCGCCTCAAGTCCCGCGCCGCCTGCACCCGCGACGAGCTGGAGGACAAGATCCGCGAAATCGGGTTGCAGAAGGAGGGGAAGTGATTCGGCATTGGCCGAAAAGCAGCGCCCGTGCTCCGTAATGGAGTGCGGGCGTATTGTTGTTATAGGGAAGTCTCGCCGAATTTGCGTTTGTACTGCTCCGTCTTGCAGTAGCAGTTCGACACTTCGTCGAAGAAGATGTAGTCACGAGCCATCCACGTGCGCAGGGTGGAGTCGCCATCCCCCTTGCGGCCCTGGCTTGCACGCATCTGGCGGTACTGCTCCTTCGAGAACTCGTCGGGCAGGAGGTTCAGCAGGTTCTGGGGACCCGACTGCTGCTGCATCTCCTTCTCCTCGTGCAGTTCCTTTTCGAGCTGCTGTCCGAAATAGAGCATCTTGCACCAAAGGTTATACCGTTCCGACCATTCCACGAAGTCGGCAATCGCCTTGCTCCAGGAGTAGCCGTGCGCCACGTAGAGCACCATTCCCTTGAGCCATGCGATGACGTTGGCACGATAGGACAGGATCTTGTAGGCTTCCGATTCATAGAGGCGTGCCGTTTCCTTGTTCTCACCTCTCATCTCTTGGGAAAGCTTCTTCGCCTGCGGGCATTCGATGCTACCGTTGGCTGCCTCCAGCCGGTCGATGTAGGGCTTCAGCTCGGCGGCGAAGTTCTGGTCGTAGATGCCCATGATGGGAGCCTCATCGTCGTTGTCGTCGTTGAGGATGATGGTCGAGATGTCGAGGCGGCTCATCGTGCCGTCGTTCACCATCTTGTAGAAGAACTTGCGGGCATTGGGCGGTGTGGTCGAAGCGTTGAAGTTCCAGCGCAGCGGAGCAATGCCGCTCACCGAATCGGCGCCCACGCGCTCCTGACCTGCCAGCGAGTTGTCGAATGCCTTTCGAATCAGCAGTCCCACCTCATCGACGTTGTTGCGCGAAGTGACCTTCTTCAGCGCCTCCACCTCATCCACGATGGTGTAGATGTAGCGTTCGCCGTTGTTGTGGGCATCGACGATGCGCTGGTTGAACACGGCATCCGTAAGGTTGTCGATGAGCATCTGGATGCAGATGTCGGTCGGGCGCGGGTCCTTCTTCTGCTTCGCGCCCGGGTTCTTCTGCTTCCATTCGGCTTCGCGCTGGCGGTTGGGGATGTCGCGCTGACGGATGTCCTCCATGATGAACTCGATGGGCTTCTTGATCGAACCCTTGCCTATCGACTGACGGCCGATGAGCACGTGCATGAAGGTGGCCTCATGTTCGACGTTGTCCCAATAGGAGAACTTAACTCCGTGAAGATGAGCGGCTAAGGCTGGAAAAACAGCATTCGCCACGGCAGGCTTGTAGTACCAGGGCACCTTGCTCGTCAGCAGCTTGATGAGAGGCGGCAGGCGTTTTGGCATGGGTGGCGGCGTGTTCATCGTGCCTCCGCAGGCCTTCACAGCGGCTTGGGTCTTCAGCGCAGCCAGCACCTGCCTCAGGCGGTAGGGCATACCCCTGCGCGGCTCCTTGAGGGCATTATCGATAGTCTTGCGCCATTCCTCTTCGCCCGATGGTCCCCAATAGTTGGGAATCACGGCCAGCATCTTCGCGAGCGAATATTCGCAGATGGGACGCAAAGTCATCGACAGCTCGTAGGTCAAGACATTTCGGTCGCCCTCAATGGGCGTCTTGCCCTCGTTGAAAAGCTCAAAGTATTTGTCAATGATGTCGCTGAAGAGGATATCCTTGTACTTGGCATCAGGGTCATGCGCAATAGCCTGCCGACTCGTTGACCCGTTGTCCTGCTGACTCGTAGACCCGTTGTCCTGTTGACTCGTTGACTTTGAAATAGGAGAATTCGAACTGTAGCACTGTAGCGCTGTAGCGTTTCCTACTTCGAACAGCTTATCATCGAGGAAGAGCAGGTCGTCCTTGTCGGCGGTCGTGGTGAAGAAGACGCGGGTAACGTCCTTCGCACCCTCATCGAACTTCACGCCCAGCAGCTCACTTGCCCAACGGAGGTTGTCCTCCTGCGAAAGGTCCTCGCGCCGACGGAACACCAGGTGGTAGCCCTTCGAAGCCGAACGCTCCAGCATGAGCAAGCCCAGCTCCTCGCGCTTCGCCATCACCCGATCGGGCACACCCTGCATCTGCTTGTCGAGCCATTCGCGTGCCTCCTCGGCCGAAAGGTCGGCGGGTGCCACGAAGTCGATGTCCATGCCCACCGTACTCGATGGCTGCTTGCTGCCCTTCAGGCTTCCATCCTCATTGGGCATGCAGCTGTAGTTCATCTGCACCAACTTGTTCTTCTGCAACTTATCACCCTCGCGAACAAGCTTTACGATAGCCTTCTGGCGCTCGCTGCCTCGCAGGGCAAGATACTCCTCTCGATTGAGGACAGGGCGCATCATCTTCGCCTTACCCTGAAAATAAATCAAAAAAGCACTCATACTTTAATTTCTTTTTTATCACGAATTAACGAATTATCGAATTGATTTTGATCATTTGGGAGCCAGTAATAATTCTCAAATTCGCAAATTCGTGATCGAAGATTTACCATTTAGTTTCCGTTTCGCGTGAGCGAATAAACTCCAATATCTTCTCCGACTCCTCACGCAGAAGCTTCTCGATGTACTCTTTCCCGTATTTCTTCGGGAAACGGAACTGGACAATCACTTGGCCGTTGGTCTCCTTCACCTCGCCGTGAGGCGTACTGAAGAGCTTACGATAACGACTGCCGGTGCCCGTAGCAAACGGGCGGAAGTGCGACGCGCCATTCACCTGAGTCACCATCCGGCCCTTCTGGCTCACGATAGCCGCACCGTTGACGATGTGCTGCCCCAGCTCGAAGTCGCAGGGCGTGACGTTGATGTCGCCGTTCACGTAGAAGACCGCTTCGGCCTCCATTGCAATGTTGTCTATAAAGACTTGCTTTGCCATTGTTCTTGAATTGATTACGAGAGAAGTTTTGAGAAGTGCGCACACACCGAAACCGGTGCTCAATTGATTCCCTCGACTTCAACTCAAGTTACACATTAGATTACCTGAATCTCCGTAGCGACGACGTCCTGATAGAACTGCCCATTCACCTCACGCGTCTGGAAACGCAGCGCAGCTGCCACCAGGTCGCCTTCCACGAACTTACACTCCGCGAGGTTGCCGAACGCCACACAAGCAAATTCGTCCTCGTACTCACCACCAAGCTCCCTGAGCCTGATCACCGACTTGGCCACATGGCCGCTGCCAGCCTTTCTGCTCGGCACATAGACGGCTTCCGTTTGTGCCACGACTTTTAGAATTTTTGTCTGCATATAAAACTTTGTCAAAGCCGTTAGTGACTTTTGACGGGGCAAAGATACGATGCGATTATGCGACTGAATCATTTCGAAAACTCTATTTTTTCAATCGCAAGTTCTACACGAACTAACTCACTGATTAAAAAAAGAAAAAAAAATTATAAAAAAAATTGCGACTGAATACCGAAATATTCAATCGCAATCTTTAATCGCAAAATGATAATTTATTCTACTTTTTCACCCGTCACGTATTGACGTACCCAATCGGCGTATGGTTGTTTTTTCCCTTGTCCCATATACCTTGCGAATGTGCGTGGTTCTTCGCCAATGCCTACTTTCCTGGCTATACTATCATAACTGCCCTTCAGTACGCCTACATCAGCCAATAAGCCGACAATATGTCCTTTAATCTGAGGCACCTTTCTTCGCTTACCACCTTCAAACCAATCACTAGCAATATTGTCTTTCCACTCGGAAGACATCAATGAGCTGACGAAACTATCAGTCCACTTCTCATCATATACATCCTTTGTGCGCAGCTCATTGAACCAGTCCTGCTTCAGTAGTATCTGCAAACTATTAGTAGGCGCAAAGTAATTACGCTCTTTTGGGGCCTCATCAGAGTGATTCTGTACTTTTTCAGCAGATGCTGAATCATTCTTTACTTCTTCAAAATCGACATTCTCCGCCGAAGGTTCATCCTTTACAGAGGAATTACCCAGGTTGATATGTTGATGTCCAATAGTCGGCTGATAGTTTAATATATAAGCAAATTGGTTTAACACCTGTTGCTTTTCATCTTCTTTATTCATTGTGATACGTAATTAGTGCCTTGATATCCCGATGATGGCTGAGGGAGGGTGACTGTCTGAGTCTGAATTTTCGGCTTATAATTGCTGATATCCGCATACAATGTAAATGGCTTTTCAGTATTCTCCTTAACAGACTCCAATTTTGAGTTCAGTTCATTTAGAATTTTTGACATAAGACTATTCGACATCGGATCGGCGATGTAATCTCCAAGCAAATTGAAAAGATCTAAAAATTTAGTTGTCCCTCTGTAGATCCTACCAAGCACAAGTTCAACATTTCTGGCTACTTCTACACCGGCTCTTATAGCCTGTTTTACTATCTCTGTTATCAATTCTGTTTCTTTTTGGTCATCACCATCTTTTTTAACAGCCTCCAATTGTTCCATCAGTTTTATTATCTGATAGTCCTTCATCGCGTTATCGCTCATAAGACGCTCAATCTCCTTGTAGGGAGAGTAAACGCCTTGCTCAATCATGCATTTGATTAACTCCAACTTTGATATGATTTCATCCTCAAATATACATTTTTTGTTTCCGTTTTTCAATGCGTTCATTATCATATCGCAGACAGACAGTTTGTCAGTCATATTGTTCTGCATTTCGATGAAGGCATCAATAGCTGATTCGTTGAACCCATGGGTCAATTTGTACCAATCCATCGATGCCGCCTTTTCCGTTGTTATATAATGCAATTCTTTCGCAACAATCATAGGCTTGAATTATTTTTGAATAATCTGATTTGCTCTATCAGACCTGCCTCACTGACAGCACCTTCAGCGTTATTTTCTTGAGTGAATACCATATAGTAATGATAATGGTACCTGTCGCTGCTTCGGTTGGCATATTCCGACCAAAGCTTACCCACTGCTATCTTCCGACGGCTTTCTTCGTTGAGGAAAGGCTTTCCCTTTGTCTCTATCAGCAGCACATCGTCAGAATCAAGAACGACGATAAAATCCGGCTGATGATTGATGAATCCGTTGATTGTGAAGGTGTCCTTTCTGTTTTGCGCATTACGATGCCAGAAAAGCACATTATCCTCTTGCGCGATTTTCATCATGATGTTTTCTTCGAAAGAGCTGGCGTGTTCTTCGGCCACATAGAGGCTCCTATCCACACTATTCCACGGAGAAGAGACGTTCTGTGTAAGCGGGAAAGACCAATAGCAATTCATGCCCACAACACGTGCTGCCAAAAGATTTTCCAGCTGCTTCTTGCGATATACAACTAAAAGGTCATCGATTTTCGCTTTGAACGTATTTGCTGTATTCCTCGTTTCGATAAAGAAATCAGCAAGTTGCTCTCCATTATACGCTCCAAGCGCACGATGTACATAATCATAAAGGTCTTTAAGAGGTATGCCATTGTAATGAAGCTTATTGACAATGGCCTTTGATAGTTCAGACCTTTTCATCTCTGGTGAAAATGAAGCAAATGTCTGCCTGAGGCTATTCAACACCGTATGATTAACAGAGGTGCGCTTAGGGGTATATTGACCATCACCGCTGTCGAGGACATCGATGCTTGTCACTCCTGTCTGTGAATCTGTCAGATTGATGTTTGAATTCTCATTCAAAATCTTGAACCCGCGATTAAGTCGCTCTGCCGTCAGCAGAATATGATGATTATCGCAGAATACTCCTACGTTTTTATTTTCTACAGAAAAGAGTGGCAAGTGTATCTGCTGGGCAATCTCGCTAACCTCTTGACGCATGGGATTGCTGTCAAGCTTCAGCGAACGCAAGTCGCTGTCGGCATTTGGCTGACTGGTGGTTTGCTCATAATCTTCGCTGCTCTTATAGGCGAACTGCTCCATATTGCTGTCTCCGCCTGCTGTATTTGCCAACCGCTGGGCAACGCCTTGCGACGTAGCGCTCAATTCCTCTCCAGCATCCTCCCAAAACGTGAGTTGTGTATCAGTATGATGTGGCTTTTCTGCAGCTTCCCCTTGTGCTGCTTTTTCGTCATTGAACATTCGATAATCCATGCGGCTGAAGCCCGAATTCTGTAACGAGCGAATCACTGCCTCGGCTGCTTCATAGAAATTTTGCTTCGATGTCAGCACGTAGCTCTCATTCAGCAGAGGGTCACTGCTTTGACGGGCATAAGGCTGTCGCAAGATACGACCCATCACTTGCTCCACGTCGATAGGAGCCGAGCGGTTGCTGAGTGCCGCAAGAACATAGGCAAAAGGGCAATCCCAGCCTTCTTTCAGGGCATTGACGGTGATTATATATCTGACAGGGCAGTCATGCTTCATCAAATCGATGCCTTTCAGCTCGTTCAACGGTTCGGCTAGCTTGCGTTTGATTTGCTCTTCCGGAATCCCGCTGTCAATCAAGATCTGCCTCACCTGCTCGCAGTTGGCATTCTCCTGCCCATTACGAGGCTCGACCTGAAACAGTACTATCGGGCGTATGTAGTGGCCATTGTTCTGCCGCTCAGATTGTATGGCATGACGTTCCAGATTATCGCGCCATCTGATGGCATTGGCTATCACGTCATCCACCGTCTCCATATTATACAGAACGACGGGCAATTTCACCATCGACTCCTTTCTGAGTTTACCTGCATCCACAAAGCTGATGATGTTGCTCTCCTGTCTTGGTGTGGCCGTGAGATTCAAGATAAATGACGGGTTAAGCATACGAAGCATTTCCGTACGCATCTCCGTGCCAAAATTATGACTCTCATCTACTACACAAACAGGACGTTGCCAAGCCAGCCATTGAATCAGGCTCAACTCGTCGGCACCTTCAATGTGCTGCTCAGTTGAATAATGATAACGGCCTTCCCACTGTGAAAAGAACGAATTCTGACGCCATGAGAGCAGGTCGTCACGATCACGCGATGCAAAACTTTGTGCCGACAGCACAAGCACCGTCAGCTGTTCTTCGACCTCCATAGGGGTCAGTCCTTTGCCCATCAGGGCATCTTCCTTGCCCTCCACCATCACCATAAGGCCGGTATTATGAAGTGCCTCGTTGTAAGGATGGCCTGGGGTGGAGAGATTCTTCAGTGTCTGCTCTTTAATCGAATCACTGGGCACAAACCACGCCACTACCCGAGGTTGCTCCTGAGGCAGATAGTCGAATATGAGAGACAGAGCATTGGCGGCAATGAATGTCTTTCCACCGGCTGTGGGTACTTTTAGTGTTACGTTGGGGATGCCTGGTGTTGACGAATTGTCGTATTGATGCAGAATGCCGTTCGTGAGATTGGGATCGATACTGGCCTTGGCAAGCCAATGCTGGCGAAAGGCCTCTCTCATGTTGTCTGTCGTTTGCAGAGCTTTCAGGTAGCTCTTTACATCACGCAATACCTCTTCTTGGTAGTTCTTGAGTTTCATTTATTCTGGTTTATAATTTTCGTATGTCTCGTGGAATCTGACGGAAACTGATGCCCATCTGCTTCAGTTCGTCATCTGAAAATTCACAGATGTCAGCATATACTATTATTCCTCCCTCCATCGGCCCTTTCACAACCTGTAAAAGAGTTTCGCTGGAGAGTGTTGTCAGCTGATCAGGCTCGTAATAGAAATAATAGCCGGTATCATGATAATCGTCAAGCCAGTAGGGATATTCCTCTGAGCGTGTCTGCACCAAAGGCTGATTCGTCTCGGTGTAGTACACATATCGGCGCAGTTCTGTCTCGCCCACTTCTTCGTTCAGCAGGTTAGTGCCTTGTTTGAAGATGGTCGCACCGATTTCCATCATGTCAAAGCCGCCGCCAAGACCGTCACGATGACCATCATAGCGGGTTTCAGCCTCCACCACAAGGCAGTTATCTTTCACAGTCGGCTGATGCACTGCCGTGTACCTACCCGACGATTGGGCTTGCTCGTAAACTCCCTTGGCATCTGCATAATGCTGGCCGATGCGCTTGAGTGTGGCTGCTGTCAGTTTCTTTTCATACAGGCGTTCACATTCTTTGCCTGTATAGTCATATCCGCTGATGACCCGCTGCACACGCTGCTGTGTGACCTCTACGATGTTTGCATCCTGTTCCAACAGCACAAACTTTCGGTTGCCGCCATCTTTCTTGTTTGCTTTCAACACCGAGTGTGCAGTCGTTCCGCTACCAGCAAAACAATCCATAACAATGTCGCCTGGTTCAACAGCAATCTCGAGGATACGGTCAATCAGACGGGTAGGCTTGGGGGTGTCGAATGGGGCTGCACCATTGAAAATGGCTAAAATTTCTTTCTTGGCACCATCTGTATTATCTACCTCTGAAAACGGCCACAAGTTGGTCGTAACCCTGCCACCGGCTTCTCCAAGATATGTTTTCTTTCTGATGCCTCTATCGTTGCTGCTTGTGAAATAGAACAATGGCCATTGGCCGCGTTCAAGAACAGCGATTGCATTTCTTCTGCTTACCTCAAGACTATTGCTCAATACTATGCCCATAACGTTTGCGCGCACTTCATCAGCACTGATGCCACAAATCCTTGCTCGCTGTTCGGCATCATTTATATCACGCAATTCATATTCGCACCAGCCTTTCATGTGTTTAAGAATATCAGACTGCTCACCATTCCAACATCTTCCAGAAGCTGGGTACATTAATTCTCCAGAAAACGGATTTTGAATAGCATAGACCATACCTTGATGCGTCATAGCATTGGGAGCTGTAGCATCTGTACTTTTCCAATAATCCTTATCATTATCAGGATTACCATATCTTGCGTTCATGCCTTCTGTTCTCTCCAGCTTGAACGGATTCCAGTTGGGTTGTCGGCTATAAACGACAATATGGTCGGTAGCAGCAGGGATGCCTTTGCTATCGTTTCGCGGAGAGTAGGTCTTCTGCCAAATGACATTGCTCACAAAGCAGTCTTCACCAAATATCTCGTTCATCATCAGACGAAGTGATGCTTGCTCATTGTCGTCGCATGAAATGAATATCACGCCATCCGGTCGAAGCATCTTGCGCATCAGAGCGAGTCGGGGATACATCATGCACAACCATTTGTCATGACGGCTCAAGTCCTCACCCTGTTTCCCGACCACCTTGTTAATCCAATCGCGTGTCCGTGGATCATTGCAGTCGTCAGCATAAGTCCATCTCTCGCCCGTATTATAGGGTGGGTCGATATAGATACATTTCACCTGCCTTTCTAACCGAGGAAGCAGTGCTTTCAGACTTATCAGATTATCTCCATATACTATCATGTTTCCATTTTCACTCGAGAGTCCTTCCTCACGACCGCGCTCTTCGGTATAACCATACCGAAGCCCCAATGTGTGAAATGGCACTCGCGAGTGATAAGTTACAACCTTATCTTTCCCGATCCAATTAAGTATTGGCATATCCTTGTCATTTTAAATTATGGCCGCAAATATAGCACTTTTTTTCGAAACTTAAAGCATTATTTTGGAGAAATAACCAATATTTTAACGATAATTCATTACTAAGCCTATAAAATTCAAATTAATCGTGAATAAAAGTACATACACGACAAAAACAGCCAGAACAAAAGGTATCGTCCTGGCTGTTTTGTAACGGCTGGTTTATTTCACCACCACCTTCACGCTCTTTTCGCCAATCTTGACGATGGCGGTGGTGCCGGAGGGGAGATTGTTGATGATGCTGGCTGCTTCGCTTTGTTCAGCAGCCGAGCCGATGAGCTTGCCATCGATGGAATAGACATCGATGCGGCCAGCGGGCGATGTGTACTCGAGGGTTTCGATGGATTGTTCATCCAGGGGAACGACTTCCTTAAAGTTCTTCCAGGGCTCAGCAGCCTTGTATGCATCGACTGAAACGGCGGGGACGTGGAGAATAGAATAGTCGATGTAGGAATCCAAGAAAGCATCACTATTTGTAGAAGGCACATTCTCAGCAAGACAATAAACATCCAATAAATCTGGGCATTTGGCAAAAGCTGTTTCTGATATTAAGTTTACAGAACTCCCAAGTGTGACAGAGTTCAGATTGCTGCAGCCGGAGAAAGCAGAATTCCTTATAATCTCCACGCTATTGGGGATAGTGACAGAAGTCAGGCTAACACAGCCGGAGAAAGCCGATACTCCAATTATAATCATGCTATTGGGGATGGAGACGAAGGTTAGATTGCTACAGTCGGCTAAAGTATAATTCGCCGTCGATGTCACGTTGTCGGGAAATGTGAAGGTGGACAAGCCAGTACATCCGCTGAAAGCATAACTAAGTATTTTTGTCACGCTGTTAGGTATAGTGATAGAGGTCAGACTGCTACAATTGGAGAATGCAGACCCTCCAATTAATGTCACACTGTTGGGTATGGTGACGGACGTCAGGTTGGTACAACTGTAAAATGTTTGTAGTTCTATTGACGTCACGCCGTTGGGGATGGTAATTGAGGTTAAGCTTCTACATCTTTCAAAAGCATGAGCACCTATTGATGTCACGCTATTAGGGATGGTGACGTAGATCAAATCAACACAATTTTTGAAAGCCGATTCACCTATTGATGTCACGCTGTTGGGGATGGTGATCGAGGTCAGGCTGGTACAGTCGTAGAAAGTATTACATTCAATCGATGTTACGCTATTGGGTATGATGATGCTAGTAAGGCTATGACAGCTTGTGAAAGCCGATTCACCAATTGTTGTCACGCTGTTGGGGATGGTGATCGAGGTCAGGCTGGTACAGTCGTAGAAAGTATTACATTCAATCGATGTTACGCTATTGGGTATGATAATGCTAGTAAGGCTATGACAGCTTGTGAAAGCCGATTCACCAATTGTTGTCACGCTGTTGGGAATGGTGACAGAGCTAAGGCTGCTGCAGTAGGAGAAAGTACCTTCTCCAATTGATGTCACGCTGTTGGGGATGGTGACAGAGCTAAGGCTGCTGCAGTAGGAGAAAGCTCTTCCTCCAATTGATGTCACGCTGTTGGGGATGGAGACAGAGGTAAGGCTGCGGGATTCGTAAAAAGCTTTTTCTCTAATTGATGTCACGCTATATTCCATTCCATCAAAGGTTATTGAGGTTGGAATAATCACACTACCAGAATATCCATTGGGATTACTTGTCACTTCTGCACCTTTATTTTTTGAAATAATGTTATAATAGATGCCATCAATCTCCACAGCATCAGCGCTTGCTGCGAATGGCAGCAAGATTGTCAAAAGGGAGAGTAAAAGAGTCTTCATAAATATTTAAAGTTTTGAAGTTAGTATTTAGTATGGATGAAAGGAGAAGAACATCTTCCACAATCATGCTGCAAAGATAGGCTATTTTCGCAGGTTTTACAAGTATTTTAGCAACTTTTTTGAAAGATGGTTAAAAATTTTCTCATCTTCGTCGGTGGAGTATATCCCAAAACTTCGAATGGCAAATCTACGAATTTCGAATAGAATGCCCACATCCATCCTTCACTCCTCAATCATCACCTTCGCAAACTTGCTATAATACGGGTGATGGCGGTAGTCGTAACCCGAGCCGATGGGGAGCGGATGGGAGTGATGGGAGCGGATGGGAGCGGATGGGAGTGATAGGAGCGGATGGGAGCGGATGGGAGCGGATGGGAGTGATGGGAGCGGATGGGAACTATGGAGCAGCTGTGCTCATCGTCCATTGTTCCCATTATTCGCATTGTTCGCATTATTCGCATTATTCCCCGCGTCCCCATTATTCCCCGCGCTCCCCGCTCCGCCGCGGCCATTGCCGCCGCGGGGATAGTTGCCATTGAGGTAGCCCAGCCCATGCTGGTCGCGCCATTCGCGGCGGGCTTGGGACATCTGCTCCTTGATGCCGCCGTGCTCGAGGAAGTCCTTCTTGAACTTTTCGATGAGGTTCTTCAGCAGGTAATCGGTCTA
>JAEEUA010000261.1 GCA_016286775.1 Bacteroidales bacterium | reverse complement strand
TTCGCAAACTGGCCAAGGAGAATGGTGTCATCCTCACGGGCTTCATCAAAGGCCGCCGTCTGCATGCGCTCCTCAATCATTGCCGCTGCTACGTCCTTCCCTCTTCGCACGAAGGCTTGCCCATCGCCTTGCTCGAAGCCATGTCCTACGGCGCTCCCATCATCGTGAGCGACATCCCTGCAAATCTCGAGGTAGGTCTGCCTCGCAACAACTACTTCCATTGCAACGACGTGCTCGAACTCACTGCCAAGCTGCAGGAGACCGTCGATATGCCATACGAGAAGTGCTCCTACGATATGGAGAAATACGACTGGAACATCATCGCCCAGCAGGTCAGCCAGGTGTATCGAAGCCTATAGGCTTCTCTAGACTTTCTAGAATATCTAGATTATCTAGAGCACCTAGACCATATAGCCCCTTATAATTCCCCATCAATGAGGCACATCACCCTTTTAGCGCTCCTTATCGTCCTCCTTCCCTTTGCCGCCCTGGCTGGCGAATGGCAGGCGTTTACCTATACGGAGAACTACAGCCGCGCTTGTCGCCTGGGGGACAATCTCTACATCCTCAAGGGCAATAGCCTTGTGCGCGCCAGCGTCTCAGGATGGGCTATCGAAAAGGAGCTGACACGCGAGGACGGCCTTTCCAGCACAACGATTGTGGATATCTGCTACAGCGAGGAGGCTCGTCGCCTGGCGGTGGTCTATGCCGACGGTCTCATCGATGTCCTCCATCCCGACGGCTCCATCTGGACCATTCCCGATTTCTACAACGCGCCCATGCAGGGCACCGACAAGACCATCAACCATGTGCGTCAGCAGGAAGGGCATCTCTATATCTCTACCGCATTCGGATTCCTCGTCGTGAGCCTTTGGGAGGAAATCATCGAGCAGACCTTCAATCTCGGTCTGTCGGTCAAATGCGCGTGGGCATACAACGGCGATTGGTACTACAGCACCGAAAAGGCCACCTTCTACTGCCCCCGCCGCGGCAATCCCTTTGCTCCCGGTGCCTGGCAGAAGGCCAGCGACCACGGCATCGAGGACGTTATCGTCCTGTCGGGTGGCGGCGTGTCGCAGTGCTGGCAGCTCGGGCATGACCTCAGTCTGCGCAAACTCATCCCTTCGACCCGTGCCTCGCAGCGATGCACAGCCGCCAATACCATTCAAGGGCTCTGTCGGGCCGACCGCTTCATCATGGCGGCTTCGACCGACAGCCTTATTCTCTACGACACCAATTACGGACACTGTCCCTCCTACGGCAAAGCACCCAAGCCCAACCAGCGCTACACGTGTGCAGCTCGTGGACATCTCTCCGGCAGCACGAGTCTCTGTGCGCTCGCCAAGGACGGCAATGCCTTTGCTTTCCTGCATCCTTCGCGCGGCATCTTTGCCGACACGCTGTCCTACCCCGATCCCTATACCGTCAAGGTCAGCGTCCTCTATCGCGAAGGACTCGTCATCGAGAATCATCAGCAGAGTCCCGACATCAATCGCATCACCTACAGTCAGGGTGAAGTGGGCCTGACCTGCATTATGCCGCTGATTACCGGCTACGGCATCATGATGCGCACACCCGGCTTTCTCACCACGATGAACACCGAGAGCCAGACCTGGAACAACTATACGGCCTCTGTGGCAGCACCCTACAACGACAAACAGCGATTCTCGGGCTTGGCCGACATGGTGGCCGACCCGTTCCATCCTTCACGCTACTGGTTCTCTACCCTCGAGGACGGCATCATCGGCATCGACCACGGCAAGTACCTTTGCACCTACAATCACAGCACTACCGACCGCAAGATCCAATGGTGCGAACCCAACGTGGCGCGCGTAACCGGCATGGCCTTCGCCCCCGACAGCAACCTCTGGTGCTTCAACGAGGGCGTCGAGCGCGGATTGTGTGTGCTGCGTGTCAAGGACAGCACCTGGTACAACTTCCAGCTCCCGGGCCTTGAGAAGAGCTATGGGTTCACGCACCTTTGCCACACCTGGCGCAACGGACATCATCAGGTCTGGGGCTACCAGCACCTCAAATACGAGACCTCCAACGTCTTCGTCTATGACTACGGAACCAGCATCACCTCCACAGCCGACGACCGCTTCACCTACTTCAAGGCGCTTACTCCCACTTCGGGCATCACCTTCACGCCCTATTACGGACGCGGCATCTTCGAAGGCCCCGATGGTGCCATCTGGCTGCTCAACACCTCGGGGCTCTATGTCATCGACAACCCGACAGCCGTCTTCCGCAATCCTGGTGTGGTGCGCACCGTCATCGAGGGCGTTATCCCCAGCTGCATGGCCATCGACAACCGGAACCGCCTATGGGTAGGCACCGAGGGGCACGGGCTCTTCCTCCTTTCGCAGGATGGACGCACTCAGTTCGACCATATCACTGCTTCGAACAGCATCCTCAAGACTGACGAAATACTCTCCATCGCCTACGACGATCGGCTTTCCGACCTCTGGATCGTGACAGCAGGCCAGATCCTCCGCTATCATTATGACGACGACGAATACGACGTCTCCAGCGACCTTTCGACCGTCGCCTACAGCTATCCCTCATCGGTCGTGCTGGGCAGTCGCTCGGTGGTCAATGTCTTTGGCCTGAAGGACGGGACAGAAGTCGCCGTAGAAAACAGTCAAAGCCGCACCCTGATGAAGGATACGGCTTTGGGAGGAATGATTGCTATCGATACGTCAACTTTCCCGGTTGGCATCTATACGGTCATCGGCACCGACTCCGAGGGACACCACGGCACGCTGCTGACTTTCACGGTAGATGACCCATAGGACAAGTACCATCAGCACGACGCTCACACATACCCATACAGCCCCGAAATGCTCCAGCATCTTCGGGGCTTCTTTCATCTCGATCAGTGCCCACAGGTTGTTGATGGCATGGGCAATGACACTGGGCCAGATGGAGCCCGTCCAATAGACCAGATAGACGAAACCTGTTCCCAAGAGCCAGCGTGGGATGAACCCGTAGGCTTCGAGATGGATCAGCGAGAAGAGAAAGCCGACCAGGACGGCTGCCCAATGCTTGTTATAGCCCTTGAAGCAACGCAGCAGGGCACCGCGGAACATCCACTCCTCACCTAATGCCGTACCGACACACATCAGCATGATGAGTTCAAACCATCCGCCGACACCCGACAACCCCAGCATCGTATCCACCGCCATCTGCTGCGCTTCGGCATTGTTATTGGCCCACGTAGCCAAAGGCTCAGGCAGAGGCAACGATTCGCAAGCCGTAGCCAACGCATCGAGCGCAGGCAGGCTGACAATCATCAGCACGACGATCAGGGCAACTACCTTCCACGAAGCCTTCCGCGTATGCATCACCTCGCTCACGCGTTCCTTCTTATAGATGATGGTCCACAGGATGGCTGGCAGCAGCATAATCAGCAAGGTCTGTCCCCATTGGATAAGATGCAGCATCAACGTGCCGTGCGTCAAAGCCGAAATGGGTATAATGGCCAACACCATGATGAGTGTGCCGACAAAGGCAAACACCAGCAGCCAGAAGAAGTCGGTCCAGAACTTTCTTTTCATTTTTGAGTGGTCAAATTATCAATTATTCTTCTTTTCGGGGGCAAAGATAAAGAAAATCGCACAAAATACAAAAAAAATCCCCCTAAAATTTGGAGATTCGATGAAAAATCACTATCTTTGCACCCGCAAAACTGAAACAAACCACAGTTTCGCAGTCTTCGAGACATGCCCGGATGGCGGAATCGGTAGACGCGCTAGTTTCAGGGACTAGTGGCCGTACGGCTGTGTGGGTTCGA
>JAEEUA010000260.1 GCA_016286775.1 Bacteroidales bacterium | reverse complement strand
TGCTGTCAACGGCCGGGTGAAGCGAAAAGAAGTTCAGGAACCATACCACACAACCGGTCAGGCCCGTTGCCAGTAGCAGCAGGGTGTCGAAGATGTTCACCGGCAGAGGAACTTTGAAGGGAAGTGTCTTCTGCTCGGCCTCTTTCCGTTTGCGCCATTCCCAAGCCGAAAGGACCAGGGCAATGAGGAGAACGATGCCGAACACGGTGGCCGGGGCGATGGGGTCTGGAGCCTCGATCTTGGCCTTGATGTCGGGACGCATGGTAAGCAGCGTATCGCTCTCGGTTACAAACGGCACATGCCAGCGGTTCGAAGGCGTTGACTTTTCGACTTTGGCATTGCCGACAGCCATGCTCAGATACTCGGGCAGGAACATCTGTTCCTCGAAGCTGGCACGCTGGTCGGACCGTGCGGCAACCGCCAGGGCAATGCCGAAGTCGAGCCAGTTGTTGCGGTGCGTCTTCTCCTGTACCATCTGGCGCAGGGTGATGTCCTTCACCCATGCCGTGTCGTAGCGCAGCTGGTTTCCTGTCGAGGCGTTGATGAGGTGATAGGGCCGGGTGGCGCAGTTGTCAAAGAAGTAGGAGTAGCGGTAGGTGCGGTTCTCGGGCAGGTAGTTGATGAGGAGCCTTCGCACCATGTCCTGAGCCTGTGCCGAGTCGAGGCGCAGCCACTGTTCGGTCATTCCCAGTCCGCGCTGGCGGTATCCCTCGATAAAGTCGCGTGTATATTGAGCCCCCAGCTGGTAGTCGGTCTCGCCTTTGACGAAACGATATTTGAAGTGGGGGGTAGTAAACGAAAAAACTCCGTAGTGGAAGGTGACGTCCAACTGCGGATTGCGCTGATCCTGGATGCGCAGTCCCGTGTGTCCGAAGCGCTCGTAGGCATCGGGACCGGGAGAACAGGTCAGCAGGCTGATGCGCAGCGAGTCCGAGAACTCCAATTGCGCACGCGCGGGTAAAAAATAAGTCAGCGTCAACAACGCTGCGAGTAGGATTTGCTTCATAGACCGCATAACAAGACATCCACGTGCATGTGTGTAGCCCATGGATGCCTCATTTTGAAATGGGGGATGGTGATTAAGGTAATAATGGATCAAGCCTTAGCCTTCTCCATCGATGCCTTGCGGAACTCCTTGAGGAGTCCAATGAGTGTGAGGGCATTTTTGCGTGCACGGAGACCTGCAGCCTTATTGCCCTTCACTGCCTGAGCAGAAGCGTCAGCAGCAAAGGCAGCCGAAAGTTCATTGATTTTCTGAACCAATTCTTCCATAGGTGTATTTTAATTATTGGGGTTGTAGATGGTGTCGTGTTTTGGGATAAACCCGCTCTTTGACGTTGCAAATGTAATAAGAATATTCGATAACTCACAAACTTTTCCCTAAAAAATTGATGTTTTTACGCTATTTTTTGTAGTTTTACGCTTTTTTTATACTTTTTAAGGTTCAAAAAGGCACAAATTAGCAAAAAAAAGACTACCTTTGCCGCGGAATTCTATAATACGACAAAAAGTCATGCATTACGCTATCATAGCAGCTGGAGAGGGATCGCGCCTTCGTGACGAAGGAATCCTTTTGCCAAAACCATTGCTTCCGGTCGGTGGTCAGGCTATGGTGCAACGGCTGATGGACATCATGGTCCGGTGCGGGGCTGAGAGTATCTCGGTCATCTGCAACAGCCAGATGCCACAGGTGCGCGAGCATCTGCTGACATACGCCGAGGAGCATCCGGGATTGAAGCTGCATCTGATTGTCGATACTACACCGAGTTCCATGCACAGCCTTGCTCGTCTTGCAGATGTCATTCCTGCCGGCAAGGTTTGTGTGACGACGGTTGACACTATCTTCCGTGAACGTGAGTTTGCGGCCTACATCCAGACCTTCGAACAGTGCCAGGGTGGCCTGTTTGCTGTCACACCCTTTGTCGATGACGAGCGCCCGCTGTGGGTGGCCTGCTCCAAGGAGGGTGAAGCAAGGATCGGAGGTCACGTGTGTCCTGCGATCCAGGGCTTCTACGACAACGAAGCTGAGATGTCCCACGATGTGTGGCATTTTGTCAGCGGAGGCATCTATGGGTTTGAGACGGCTACAGCTTGGCCCGTCCTGCGCCAATGCCTCGATGAGGGCCAACAGCGGATGCGCAACTTTCAGCGGGCTCTGGTGCGCGCCGGGGTCCCCCTCTCGGCCTATGTGTTCGGCAAGATCATGGACATCGACCATGCCGACGACCTCCGACAGGCCGAAACGTGGCTCGACGACAGTCTGAAGAAGCGTCGCATCCTTGCGGTACACCGTGCATTGGAATTTTCGCCCAATCTTGCCGTCAGCGATGCTGCCATCCTGCAGCTGGTGACTTCGGAGCTCGAGGTCGAAGGCTGTAGGGTTGATTCGGTTGACGAAGATACCTTCGACCGTATGCCCGACGACGAAGTACGTTCCTACGAGCTTGTTGTCCACATGATGCGACGCATGTCGTCGCTCCTCAAGCTCCAGCGTCTGGGCCTGCCTGCCATCAATGCGCCTCAGTCGGTGCTGACGGTTGCGAAGAGTCGCGAGATGACGCTCGAACTGCTGCAGCAGGCCGGAGTGCCCGTTCCGCGGTGGTGGGCCTACGAGCCAGCCGACGACCAGCTTTTCCAGTGCGAACCGGCGTTACAGGAGCTTTTGCCCGGATGGGTGAAGGTGATGCGGGAGGGAGGCACGCGCCACGACGATGTGACGTGGGTCGAGACGCCCCTCCAGGCTGATGCCCGTGTGCTCGAACTTGCCTCCCAGCGTGTGCCCGACATTGTGGTAACCCGCCACGTCGAGGGCGATCTGCTCAAGGTTTATGCCGTTACGCCTGACTTTGTCTATGCCTTCTACCCGCAGGAGATGAACTACACCAAGTTCGGGACCGCCGAGCAGCACAATACGGCCCTGGCACATATCCCCTATCAGCAGGAGGAGCTGCATGCCATCGCATGGCGCATTGCTCGCACTTTTGGCATCGAAATCTTCGGATTTGATGCAATCGTTGAGCCGGATGGCCATATCGTCGTGATTGATGTCAACGACTGGCCCAGCTTCTCGGCCTATCGTCAGAAGGCAGCTTCGGCCATTGCCGCCCTCATTACCCATTCGTTGGATTCCGAAGACTGAGATGACCGAAGCAGACAAGATACTCTATCGGGAAAGCCTCAAGCATCCCGATGTCGAAGAACCCATCGACCTGTGGTTCTATCGGCCCGTGGGTTTCCGCGTGGCATTACTGGGACGCAGGCTCCATTGGACGCCCAATCAGATCACCATAGCCAGCATATTTCTGGGCATCGGATGTGGCATCCTGTGCTATCCGCAGGACCTTGGCCTCAATCTTCTGGCCATTGTGCTGCTCATCCTTGCCGATATCGGTGACTCGGCCGACGGACAGCTGGCTCGTCTCACCCGGCAGTACAGCCAGCTGGGACGCATTCTGGATGGTGCGGCCGGAGACTTCTGGTTTGCGGCCATCTATATCGGCATTGCTCTGCGCCTTACGCCGGAGTGGGGCATCTGGTGCTGGCTGATGGCCATCGTCACCGGTGCCTGTCATGCGCAGCAGGCTGCCATGGCCGACTACTATCGGCAGTTTCATCTGCTCTGCGTCAAGGGTGAGGGTGGCTCCGAACTCGATGATGCCAGCGACGTGGCCCGGCAGTATGCCCAGACATCATTCGCCAGCGACCCTGTTCTCAAGGTCTTCCTCTGGTTCTATCGCAACTACACGAAAGGGCAGGAGAGGCTGACCCCTCAGTTCCAGAAGCTGAGGAGGAGGTTAAGAGAGGTTCAGGAGGGTTCGACGGG
>JAEEUA010000059.1 GCA_016286775.1 Bacteroidales bacterium | reverse complement strand
CGAACAGAATTTGTTCATTTCTTCATTCACAGCCCCCGTGCTGCAAACGCTTGTCGAAGTGTCTGGCTCCCTCGAGCGTCCCGTTCATGACATCATCTTCCGAAATGTCAGCTTCCAGCACGCAGCATGGAATCGTCCTTCCTTCAAAGGCCACGTCACCTTGCAGGGAGGTATGTATCTGCTCGATGCCTATAAATTGCAGATACCCGGTCTTCCCGAAAAGGAATATCTCGAAAACCAGGCGTGGATTGAGCGCCCCGAAGCCGCGGTAAGTGTACGTGGCGGCCAGCGCATCAACTTCGAAGGCTGTGAGTTCACCCATCTCGGAGCGACTGGTCTCGACTACGTTTGGGCAGATTCTGCCTGCGTGGTAAAAGGGTGTCATTTCTACGACATTGGAGGCACGGCCTTGGCGCTTGGTGCCTTCCCCGATCGTGGTTTCGAGACACACGTTCCCTTTCGTCCTGTCAATATGCGTGAGCTTTGTTCCGACTTCCTGATTGCTGATAATCTTATCGAGGACGTCACCAACGAGGATTGGGGATGTGTCGGCATTGGAGCAGGCTATGTGGCTGATTGCATTATTGAACACAACATCGTCCGTGATGTCAACTATTCCGGCATTTGTGTAGGATGGGGATGGACGCCGCTCGATTCCGGCATGAAGAACAATCACATCCGAAGCAACAAGGTCTATCGTTTTGCGAAGATGCTTTATGATGCTGGTGGCATCTACACGCTCTCCTATATGCCGGGTTCGACCATCGAAGACAATATCATCGACGAAATCTATCCTCCAAAGTATGCCACCAATCTTCGTGGATTCTATTTATACCTCGACGAAGCCACCGATGGCGTGACGATCCGCAACAATTGGTGTCCCGAAGAACGCTTCGGCGATAATCGCCCCGGCCCTGATGTACATTGGGAAAACAACGGCCCCAAGGCCACACCCAATGCCGATTGGCTCAAAAGCAAGTAATTGCTCTTCCATTACAATTAAAAATTCCATTGCATGTAATATATCCTTTTGTCTAAATATATGAAACAGACAAATTACTATCTATTCGATTTCCTCGACTTCGACCCTGCCTTGCAACAGGATGAGTACCTTTGGAAATCCTATTGTCCCCGAAGTGTAGAAGCTCGTGACGGCGCTGTATATATCACCGTTCCCTATCAGCGACAAGTACGTCAGAACGATATGCTTGCCGACCTTTCTGTTCCTCAGCGCGAATTCACGTTGATTATCAAGGCTTATACCCACAATATCATCCGAGTATTCACGTCGTTCGATGGTTCTGAACCCATCGATCGGGACGATATGATGTGCTGGCATAAGAAGTTACGCCCCATCGAGCTCAGCGTGAACGAAGATGCGGGATTTTATTGGATGGTAGATGGCAATGGTGAGGTGCGCGCAACACTCAACTGTTCGAAGCCGGTCATCGAATTCTGGAGCGACCTGCAGCCTGCTCCTCAGCCGACTCTCGACTTGAAGCTCTATCCTGAAGGCGCCAAGAGTGAGGCAATTGCCGATGGCACAGCCAAGAGTGTCAATCTCTCGGCCTACGATCATTTCTCGCCGCCGCGTTATGACGCCCTTCCCCTGGCATTCGTAGAACGGGATGGAAAGCCTGCAACTGCAACCATGAGTTTCGAATGTCTTCCCGATGAATGTTTTGTCGGCACGGGTGAGCGTTTCACCAAGATGGATCTTTCGGGACATACCTTCCAACTCAAGAACCAGGATGGACAGGGCGTCAACAACCGGCGTTGCTACAAGAATGTCCCGTTCTACCTGTCAAGCCGCATGTATGGTGTCTTCTATCATACGTCGTCCTATTGCAAACTGTCGTTTGCTGACCATTCGACGCGAAGTGTGCAATTCCTCAGTGAAGAGCCTGTCATCGACGCGTTCATCATTGGTGGCAATATGCCCGAACAGATTCTGCATGGTTATCGTTGTCTGACAGGTTTCCCTCCAATGCTGCCACTCTGGAGCTTCGGCATCTGGATGAGTCGTATGACCTATTTCTCAGCCGAAGAAGTGAATGCCATCTGCAATCGACTGCGTTCTGAAAAGTATCCTTGCGATGTAATCCATCTGGATACCGGATGGTTCAAGACCGATTGGCTCTGCGAATGGAAGTTCAACGAGGAACGTTTCCCGAATCCTTTGCAGTTCATTCATGACCTCAAGGACAAGGGATTCCGGGTAAGCCTTTGGCAGCTTCCCTACATTGCGGAGGATGCCGAGCAGATCGACGAGGCAAGAGCCCATCATTATATAGCCGAGCCCCAGCGAAAAGACCTGCAGCAGGCAGAAGAAGGTCGCTCGAATTTCTCATCCCTCGATTATGCAGGTACCATCGATTTCACTTCTCCCGAGGCGACAGTCTGGTACAAGGGATTGTTGAAACGCTTGCTCGATATGGGTGTGGCTTGCATCAAGACCGACTTCGGCGAGAACATTCACATGGATGCCAAGTATTTCGGTATGACTCCCGAGAAATTGAACAATCTCTATGCATTGCTCTATCAGAAGGCAGCTTTTGAGATTACGAGGGAGATATGTAGCAAGCCCTCTCATTATGCTAAGGCTTTTGACACCTCCGAGAATGCCGGTATCGTTTGGGCACGAAGTGCCTGGGCAGGGTGCCAGCGCTATCCGCTGCATTGGGGCGGCGATTCGGCACATTCATGGGATGGTATGGCTGCCAGTCTGAAGGGCGGTCTTCATTTCGGTCTTTCAGGATTCTCATTCTGGAGCCATGATGTTCCTGGATTCCATAGCCTGCCGGATTTCATGAATTCCCCCTTGCAGGAAGATATCTATGTGCGATGGACACAGTTCGGCGTTTTCTCCAGCCATATTCGTTACCATGGTAGCCACAAGCGAGAACCCTGGTGCTATCCGTCCATTGCCCCAATCATCAGGCGCTGGTGGAATCTGCGCTACCATCTGATGCCCTATATCTACGAAGAGGCAAAAAAGACCACCCGAACCGGAAATCCGATGATTCGGGCCTTACTAATGGAGCATCCCGACGATCCTACGGTTTGGCATGTTGACGACGAATACTATTTCGGCTCCAAGTTCCTGTGCTGTCCTGTGATGAATAGTCAGAATTGCCGCAATATCTATTTGCCAGCCGGCAAGTGGGTGAACTTCTTTACGGGAGAACACTTCGATGCGGGCGAGGGAGGTTGGATTATGCATTATGAAGTGCCTCTCGACCTGATGCCTGTCTTCGTGCGTCCTTCCACGGAGATTCCTATCTATTTTGATGAGGTCGAATGTACCGATCAGATTAATCTCGACAAGGCGGGTGTCCTTGTTGTGGATGAGGAGTTCGGAGGCATAGAGTTCTAAGTATGTTGAAAGACAAACGATTCGATAATCCGTTAATCCGGACGTCATTATGACATGGAAATCCAACTTGGCCGAGACCAAGAGACATTATACAAATTGGTGGAATCATCGTGGCATTGTGCTCAACATGTGGGAACACTTCCAGCAGGGTGTTCATCCTCATGGCCCTTATGCCGACGAACCACCCATCGTATTGACGCAAGAGGCTGCTAATAACTATGGTACGGGCAGTTTCAATCTTCCTGGTGCACCTCAAACCAAGGATTTGAATCAGCGTTGGTTCGATCCCCAATGGCGTGCAGAATTTCTCGATTGGTACATCGGACATTCTTGTCTCAAGGCAGATATGCTGCCTGTCGCCAACACCCAGCTTGGACCTGGTTCGATGGCGGCTATCCTGGGTAGTGTGTTCGAAGGGGGAGAGGACACAATCTGGATTCATCCCGATCCGAACTATACAGACGATTTTCGATTTGATCCAGAGCATCCCAACTTCAAGCTGCATAAGGATTTGCTGAAGGCCTGCGTCGAACGTTCAAGGGGAAATTATTATGTCGGCATGCCCGACCTGATGGAAGGTCTTGACGTGCTGGCTGCGATGAAAGGCACCGACAAGGTGCTGATGGATACCTTGACGCAACCCGATTTGCTTGAGGAACAGATGCAGCGCATCAACAATGCCTATTTCGAAGTGTTTGATGCGCTCTATGACATTATCCGTTTCGATGGACGCGATTGCGGCGGGCCATTGGATCCCACTTGTCCGGGTGCTTCTTTCGGAACTGCCGATGAGATGGCATTCTGCTATTTCTCCCTCTGGGCTCCCGGCAAGGTTACCAAACTGCAGAGCGACATATCGACGATGCTTTCGGTCGAGGATTACCGCCGTTTTGTGCAGCCATTCATTCGCCAGCAGGCTCAAAGGATTCCCTACACGCTCTATCATCTCGATGGTGTGGGTGCTATGCGTCATCTGCCTGCTCTTCTCGAGATCGAGGAGCTCAAGGCTATCCAATGGACGCCTGGAGTCGGACAGCCCCAGGGTGGCAATCCCAAATGGTATGATCTCTATCGGCAGATCCTGGCAGGAGGCAAGTCCATCATGGCCTGTTGGGTAACTGTGGATGAACTTCGTCCTCTTCTGGATAATATCGGTGGCGATGGTGTTCATCTCGAGATGGACTTCCATAACGAAGACGAGGTGGAACAAGCCCTTCGAATCATCGAGGAGTATCAGACTTCGGAAGTGGAGAAGAAGATTGATGAATGTATTCGCATTGGCGATTCTTCCCAGGTTGCATCCTCTTCTTCAAAGCGCAATTTCGTTCAAAGTGGTTCCCTTTCCGTTTCCTCTCTCTCCTTGTCCGAAGCCATCGAAACGTCTGAACGAATCTTCCTGCTCGATGGAGGCATGGGAACAATGATCCAGCAGTATAACCTTGTAGAAGAGGACTTTGGCGGGTTCCCGGGCTGCAACGATTACCTGTGTGTCAGCAAGCCAGAGGTCATTCAGGACATACATCGCCGGTATTTGTCTGCAGGTGCCGACATCATCGAAACCAATACGTTTAATGCGCAGCGTATTTCGCTAAGGGATTGGGGGCTTGAGCATAAGGTGAAGGATATCAATAGGGCAGCTGTCCGAGTAGCTCGTCAGATCGCTGATGCTTTTACCCTAACTAATCCATCGAAACCCCGATTTGTCGTTGGTTCGGTAGGTCCTACCAATAAGACCTGTAGTTTCAGTAGTGGAGAAGAGCCTTCTCTTGACTATAACGAACTGAAATCTGCCTATCAGGAACAGATTGAAGCCCTTGCCGAAGGCGGCGTCGATGGCATCCTGATTGAGACCATCTTCGATACCTTGAATGCGCAAGCAGCTATCGAAGCTGCTCAGGTTGTGAAACTGCCCGTCATGCTCAGTTTCGCGCAGGTCAACGAACAGGGAATCAACATGAATGGTCAGGATGTCTTTGCCTTCATCGATGACATCTGTCGGAAATTCGACATCTTCTCCCTGGGTCTGAACTGTTCAAGCGGCGCTGCCCAGATGGCTCCGATTATCCAGGATCTTGCTTCTCGTGTCCAATGCCGCGTGAGTGCCTATCCCAACGCCGGTATCCCGAATGCAAAGGGCAAGTATGAGCAAAGCGGGGAGGAGTTTGCCCGACAGTGCTGGAGCATGATTGATAGCCATAGTGTCAATATCATCGGCGGATGCTGTGGCACTACCGATCAGCATATTTCAGCCCTTCAGCCTCTGCTCGAGCCTGCTCCGGGATGTTTCGTCAGCCCGAAGGGAGAAACCGCAGCCCGTCCTCGCTACAAGCAGCTCTATCGGGCTCCGATAAATCAAAAAACTCCGAATAATCTGAATACTCAGAACACTCCGAGTACTCCCAAAAAAACACCTCTCGACCCCAAGGAACGCCTCCTGCAAGCCATTGTGGCAGGCAATCAGGACGATGCCCTCGAAGCCACCAAGGAAGCCTTGGACGAAGGAGCCGATGCCACCAGCCTGATCAACAACCAGATGATCTGTGCGATGGGTTTGGTCGGAAAGAGTTTCGAGGAGGGCAAGGCATTTGTGCCTCAGTTGTTGATGGCAGGTCGAGCCATGAAGGCTGCTTTGGGCTTTATCAAAAAGCATGAAGCGGCCCAAGGCAAGTCGGCATCTATTCAGCCGATTGGCAAGATTGTCATCGGGACAGTGAAGGGCGACCTCCACGACATTGGCAAGAACCTGGTGGCCTCGATGCTCGAAGGTTCGGGCTTTGAGGTGGTGAACATCGGCATTGACATCGATGCCGACACGTTCGTCAAAGCTGTCGTTGACAATCATGCTGATATACTCTGTCTCTCGGCACTCCTTACCACAACGATGACCTATATGAAGGATGTGCTCGATGCGCTCCAGAAGGCTGGTATTCGCGACAAGGTGAAGGTAATGGTGGGCGGCGCTCCTGTCAGTCAGCAGTTCGCCGATGAGATTGGTGCCGATGGGTATTCCTCGAATGCCAACGAGGCTGTGACCATTGCCAAGAAACTATTGAATATTAACTGAAAAGGGATGATCTAACCATGAGCGATCAACTTCATTTCCTCGATTGGACTATCCTGATAGTCTATTTTGTTCTTCTAATTGCTATCGGACTTTGGGCTTCACGCAAGCAGCAGAAGGCCGAAGGTAAGGACGGCAACTCCTTCCTTGCCAGCAAGTCACTCTCCTGGCACACCATCGGTCTTTCGATGTGGGGCACGAATGTGGGGCCATCGATGCTGATCGCATCCTGTTCCTCGGGTTTTGCAGCAGGTGTCGTCTCGGGCAACTATGCCTGGTATGCTTTCATCTTCATCGCCTTGCTTGCCTTTGTGTTTGCGCCTCGTTATCTGGGTGAGAACATCTCGACACTGCCCGAGTTTATGGGACGTCGATTCGGTCCGGGCACTCGTTCGGTCCTTGCCTGGTACACCATTGTCACCATCCTCATCTCGTGGCTTGCGCTGACGTTGTTTGCTGGTGGTGTACTGATACGCCAGATATTCAATATCCCGATGTATGCATCTGCTCTCATCCTGCTGGCTATCAGTGCTTTCTTTACAATCCTGGGAGGTCTGCGTGCCGTTGCTTATACCAATGTCTATCAGATGACGCTGCTCATCATCGTGAGCACCATTCTGACGATTGCTGGCATCTGGAAGTTGGGCAGTGGATCGTTCTTCGAGGGTATTGGAGTTCTGATGGATCCTGACGTGGTGCCAAGTGGCTATTGGAATCTGTTCCAGCCTCTTTCCGACCCAGACTATCCCTGGCTTCCCATCCTGCTGGGCTATCCGGTGATGGGCATCTGGTTCTGGTGTACCGACCAGTCGATGGTTCAGCCCGTGCTTGCGGCAAAGAACCTGCACGAAGGCCAGAAGGGCGCCAACTTCTGTGGATGGCTGAAGATTCTCGATGTAGCTATCTATATCATCCCCGGCATCGTCTGCTTTGCACTCTGCAGGACGGGCATTTTCGCAATGACTCCCAATGCCGACGATTCGTACCTCTTCATGGTGACCAATATCTTCCCCATTGGTATGGTGGGCCTTGTGATGGCTGTACTTACTGCGGCTTTGGTTTCGACGATCGGCTCTTCACTCAATGCCCTTTCCACCGTCTTCACTATGGACATTTATGTGAAGAACATCAAGCCTCAGGCAACCAGCCACGATATTCGTCGTATGGGGCGCATGGTCACCATCATCGGCTCGTTGGTCAGCATCCTGATTTGCGTTGCTGTTGATTTGATCAAGGACATCCCGCTCTTCAATATCTTCCAGTCCGTTCTGAGTTTCATCGCTCCTCCGATGGCCTCTGTCTTTGTGATGGGTGTGTTCTGGAAGCGTTGTACGGCGTCTGCTGCCAAGATGACGCTGACCTTCGGCACGGCATTGTGCCTGCTCATCGGTATTCTCTACTATGTCATGCCCGAAGGCATTGCATTCGGCATCCATTGGCCTCATTTCATGCTGCTTTCCTTCTATCTCTTTGTCTTCCTGTTGCTCAGCATGGTCGTTGTCAGCCTTGCCGATAGGAGTCCTCACCAGGATATCGTTCTGCAGAAGACTGCCGAACCCATGCGTCCTACCATCTTCTTTGCCTGGTGCGCCCTCTTCGTCGTGATGATTTCGTTGTATGTCATCTTCAATGGCCACTGAACTTTGTATCGAATAATATCCGGATAGCCATGAATTTAAGGTTCTTAGTCATTATTTTCGGTCTCGTGTTCCTCTTGGGTGCATGCGGCCCTTCACGTCCTGCTTCGGCTGACGAACCCTCTACTGAACGTTACGACGAGGCGAGGGCCATGACCTATTTTCTCGACAATCCGGAATATGCCATGATACTCATCGATTCGGCCTATATTGATGAGAATATCTCCGATTTGAAACGCCAGTATCTGAAGGCTATTGTCATGTATAATGGCTTTTCGCATCCCGACAGCAGCTTGCTGATGTTGCGTCATCTGGTCGAAAGCGAAGAATGGGAAGAGGTCGAAGATACCACGCTGCTTGTCGAGGTCTATGGTCTGATGGCTACCGTGGCAGGCACCATGAATCGTCATGCCGATGTGATTCGTTATGCCCAGCTTGCCTCCGACCTTGCTCATGGTCATCCCGACCTCAGCTGGTCGGAAAGTGACCAGTTGAGCCGCGTGGGACGAACAATGGCCTATTATGGTCAATGGGATGAAGGTATGCAATACATGAAACGTGCCTTGCAGCAGGTGGATAATTCCAGGAAATGGCCCGACTTCATGACCTACATCAATGTGGGCAGGAAGATTGCGGTCACCCTGCTCGAGATGAAACGTCCCACCGAGGCTTTGCAGCTCTTGCGAATCATGATTTCCCGATTGAATCATTTCAAGGAGCATGCCTTGGAGTACGAAAACCTGCAGATGAGCATGTCCAGTAATCCGAAGGCCGTTGACAACTATGTCAACTACAACCTCGTGCGCTGCTATTCGCGCATGGTCCGGTGCTTTGCTGCCATGGAAATGCCCGACTCGGCATCCTATTGGATTCGAAAGATGCAGACCTATAAGGAGAGTCAGGACCAGCTGGTCATGATCAGCCTGATTCCTTCACTGGTGAGATTGCATTTCGACGACATGGTCTTGGGGAACCAGGATGCTTTGTTCAAGGCTTTGGGTACAGACACGTTGGATATGGATTATGTCAGGCTGCTCGAGGCTTTGTCCGAACTGGAGCAGCATCGGGGCAACTGGAGGGCCTCGAACAGCTACCTGATTCGTGCCTCGAATGTGAGAGATAGTGTCGAACGAGAGAATTACCGCAATCAGCTGACCGATCAGATGACTCTCTACCAGCTGCAGGATGAACGATACAACCGAATGGATGTCGAGGCCCGCAACAGTCGGCTGGTGTTTGTCTCGACTGCATTGAGCCTATTTGTCATCCTGATGACGATGATTGGCCTGGCGTTGCGTCTGTTCAAGAGCATGAAGACCCTGCAGCGTGTCCACAATGACACCAAGAGCGAGCTTCAGGAGGCAAAACAGCAGATTGAGAAGCTGTCGCAGGGCTATGTGCCCGAGACTCCCGAGCAGCTCTATGGACGCATCATCCAGGTCATGGACACCCGTCGTCCCTATACCGACCAGAACTTCGATATCGCGCAGTTGGCTTCGATGCTTCACACCAATCGCACCTATATTTCCAAGGTCATCAACCGGATGTCTGGTTTGAATTTCCGTTCCTGGCTGGCCAAGTATCGCATCAACCTCGTGCAGCAATACATGAAGGAGTATCCGAATGCCGGTTTGGATGAGATCTGTGAGGTTTCAGGCTATGCCTCGCGTTCCTCGCTGTTCCGTCAGTTCAAGGCAATAACTGGCCATACGCCCATTGGGTGGATGGCCAGTGTAGAGGATTCGAATGAAGAAAATGTTGACGAAGACGAAATCGTTGGGAATGAAGAAAATGTGGAAGATGATGAGTCGGACGACAATGCGTGACTCATGCCGGGTTCTGTCCGTTGGCAGCAGCCTTCTTCTTCTTTTTCTTCTTTTTCTTGGCGGGTGTCACTACGAGGTTGGCAGGGTCGTACTGAGTGTTTTCCTGCAGTTCATTCGCTGAGAAGAGGAAAACCTTGTAAATGTCCTCCTCGAATTCCTTGCCCGCATAGTTGACAAGGTCGTGCAGGATCTTCTCGTCATCCTCGTCTGCCGAAGGGTGGGTGATGTGGAAATGCAGTTTCATGTGGTTGGCACAGCGTTCGAAGAGCCGGATGCGCTGTTCCTGATCCTCCATCTGGCAGGCCTTCCTGATCATATCTTCCACCACTTTGCCATACATGCGCAGGGCAATATCTTGCTGCTGGGGGTTCTGTAGAATTTCAGGATGCACGTTCAGGCTGTCCTTGGGGATGATTTCTACCGGATAGTCGATGTCCAGTTCGTAGTTCGAGATAAGGGCCAGATGATCCCAGAGTATCTGCTTCAGGTTCTCCACCTTGTCGGCATCGGGGTAGAGGTCACCCATGATCGAGACGATGCCATAGGCATAGCGCGTGCGTTTGTCCCGGTCGGGTATCGTCTTGCAATATTCGACAAGTTCCTGTAGATTGCGGCCATACTCGGGGAGCTTGACCTTGGGCATTTGTGTATTGTATTGTTGCATAGAAGAGGGGTTCTGAAAAAGTTATGAAAGGTTCGAAAGCATATCCTTCGGCTTGGTGGCCTGGAATTCCTTGAGGTAGAAGGGGGTGAAATAGGCGGTGTCGGCAAACTGTCCCCTGTTGTAGGCCTGGATGCTCAAGGCCAGCATGTCGCGGGCCTGCACACGTATCTCCTTCACGAAACGGGCATTCTGGTGGCTGGTGAGCAGGTCCTTGCATTTGTCTGCCCCATCGCCGAAGAAGTAGATGATGCGATCCTGAAGGAGGCTTTCGATCAGCTGTTCGTCAACGACGACGGCACACGGGGCCTTCACTTCGCCGAGAGCCTGGTCGTAGAGCGCCATATACACCTCCATGCGGCGGGCATCAATCATGGGGCAATAGAGGGCACCTTCCTCCATCTCGGTGTCGGTATGGAACATCACCTGGCAGCACATGGCCTTTAGCGTCGAAATGGCGATCAATGGTTTCTGCAGACCAAAGGCAAGACCTTTGGCTTCGCTGACGCCAATACGAAGTCCTGTGTAGGAGCCGGGACCTTCGGAAACAGCCACGGCGTCGGGCATCGCATCGTTCTCGCGGGCATATTTCATCGCATCTTCCACGTATTGGCCGAGTACTGCGGCATGGTTCGGGCCTTCCAGTGTCTCGCGCGAAAATTCTATAGCAAAGTCACGACTGAGCGCGACGCTACAGGCTTTCGACGACGTCTCAATCATAAGAATATTGGCCATATTGGTAAACGGGGATAGTAATTATATTGGATTAAACAACATTTTTCGGTGCAAAAATACAAAAAAAAATGATATGTTGTACCAATGAATCGGAAAAATCATTATTTTTGCACAAAAATAGAACGAAATAGAATAGAAATACAGCAAATGATACAGTCCATGACGGGTTTCGGCAAGGCTACTGCCGAAATCGCCAACAAGAAAATCACGGTCGAAGTGAAGTCGGTAAACTCCAAGCAGCTCGATCTTGTCGCAAAGGTTTGTCCTCAGTACAGGGAGGTCGAAATGGAGTTCCGTCAGATTATCCAGCGCAAGATGCAGCGCGGCAAGGTGGAGCTTTCGGTGACTTGCGAAGTGCTCGACAATACCAATGACCTGCCCCGCATCAATGCCGCTGTCATCAAGGAATATTACCAGCAGATTGATGCTATTCGACAGGAGCTCGATATGGTCGATTTCACCCACGAGGTGGCTTCTGCTGTCCTGATGCAGACCTTGCTTCGTTTGCCCGATGCCGTCCATGTCGAGACGCCGGCCATCCAGAAGGAGGAGTTCGATGCCGCCCTTGCTGTGGTCGAACAGGCCGTCGATCGTCTGGTGGAGTTCCGGCTGCAGGAGGGGGAGTCCCTCTATCGTGTCTTCAGCGAAAAGATCAGCAATATTCGTGCCCTGCTTGCCCAGGTCGAACCCTACGAGAAGGAACGCACCGAGCGAATCAGGCAGAATCTCCTCGACCGCCTCGAAAAGCTTCCCGTCGATTACGACAAGAATCGCCTCGAACAGGAGATGATCTACTACATCGAGAAGCTGGACATCAACGAAGAGAAGCATCGTCTCGTCAACCATCTCGATTACTTCATCGAGACCATGAATGCTCCGATGGATGCAGGTGGTCACGGCAAGAAGCTCGGATTCATTTCCCAGGAGATGGGACGCGAAATCAACACCCTCGGCTCGAAATCCAATCAGGCCGAAATGCAGCGCATCGTCGTCAAGATGAAGGACGAGCTCGAGCAGATCAAGGAGCAGGTCCTGAATGTTTTGTAGAGCCTCCTCTAATCCCCCTGCTTAGGGGGAAGACTCAAGCCCCCGTGCCTTCGTGTCCGTGCCTTCGTGTCCGTGCCTTCGTCCCTTCGTCCCCTCGTTCCTCGTCTCTTCGTCCCCGTCCCCTCGTCCTTTCGTCCTCGTTCCCCGTTTCCCGTCTCCGTGGCAGCCGTGTATGGCTGCCCTCATCCGTTTCAAACCCTCAAACCCCTCCCATATGTCCTCCGGCAAATTGATTATTTTTTCCGCACCAAGCGGCAGTGGCAAGACCACACTCGTCCGTCATCTTCTGGCCCAGGGCCTCGATCTGGCATTCAGCGTCAGCTGCACCTCTCGTCCTCCTCGTGGCACCGAACAGGATGGCGTCGATTACTACTTCATCTCTCCCGAAGAGTTTCGTCAGCGCATCGAGAACGACGAATTCCTGGAGTACGAGGAGGTCTATACCGACAAGTTCTACGGCACGTTGAAGTCCGAAGTCGAGCGTCTTTCCAACGAGGGCCACACCGTAGTCTTCGACGTTGATGTCAAGGGTGGCGTCAACATCAAGAAGTACTATGGCGACCGGGCATTGAGTCTCTTTGTGCAGGCCCCCTCCATCGAAGAGCTCTCGCGTCGTCTCCACAATCGTGGCACCGACTCCGAGGAGGTCATTCAGCAGCGTCTCGAAAAAGCTGCCTACGAACTCACCTTCGCCCCTCAGTTCGACCACATCATCGTGAACGACGACCTCGAAAAGGCACAAGCCGAAACTCTCGACACCGTCCTCCGTTTCCTGAACGAAGAGCAATCCACCCCCTCAACCCCTTCGAACCCCTCTTAACCCCTCTTAACCCAACCCATTAGCGTCCCCGCAGCGGCCGTGTATGGCCGCTCTCACCCTTAACCCCTCAAACCCATTAGCGTCCCCGCCGCGGCCGTATATGGCCGCCCTCACCCATATGACCATAGGCATCTATAGCGGCAGCTTCAATCCCGTCCACAAAGGACATGTGGCCCTCTGCGACTATCTGGTTCGGCAGGGCCTGGTCGATCAGGTATGGCTCATTCGCAGCCCTCTCAATCCGTTCAAGGTAGAATCGGCGCAGACCTTGGCACCCGATGCCGACCGGGCTGCGATGTTGCGCATTGCCGTGCGGGGTCACAAGGGGCTTCGTGTCTCCACCATCGAGGACCAGCTGCCCAAGCCCAATTACTCCATCAACACCTTCCACGCCCTCGAAGAGCAGTTCCCCGAGCACGAGTTCCATCTCATCATCGGGGCCGACAACTGGCTCGCCTTCGATCGTTGGCGTGCCTTCGAGGAGTTCCTCACGCGCTATCACCTCATCGTCTATCCCCGTCCGGGCTACGAGATGGGGGAGGAGGAGAAGCTGCGTCTGGGGCCCGAAGCCATCCGCAACGTTCGTTTTGTCGATGCGCCGCTCTACGACATCAGCAGTACCGAAATCCGCGAAGACATCGCCGCAGGACGTGAGCCCGCTATGCTCAATCCGCGTGTCTTTGCCTACATCCTCGAAAAAAAGTTATACCTATGAATAATCGGCAAGGCAATCCCATCTATTCATCCGCTGTGATCGACATGATCACTGTTTCCGCCGAATACTGCCTCTTCCTCGAGAAGCTCGTCCCCTCGGCAACGACCCGTCGGCAGCTGCTCGAGCAGGTCACCCGGCTCTTGCCGCTCATCTATGTCAAGGCATCCCTCTTGCCCGAGCTGGTGGAGATCGGTCAGTTCGACCTCCCCGTTGTTGTCACCGAAGAAGACTACGACGAAGTGCGTCGTTCCGTATGGCAGCTGCTCAAGAGCGACGACGAGTACCTCGAGGTCTTCACGCCCGATATGCAGTACAGCGAAGGTCCGATGACACAAACCATCAGCGAGGACCTGGCTGACATCTACCAGGATCTGAAGAATTTTGTGGCTGTATTCGCCGAACAGAACGACGAATCCATGCACGACTCCATCGTTCGTGTCCAGGAAAATTTCCGAAACTATTGGGGGCAGCGACTGGTCAATGTCATGCGTCCGTTGCACGACCTCCTATATAATAAAGCCGAAGACGAAGAAGATGACTACACCGAAGACAATTCCTAATTCCATCAGCAAGGAAGAGCTCGCCGAACTCCCCGTCAAGGAGTTCGACGGACACCCTGTGACAGTCATCAATCTGGAACAGGCCGAAATTGCTGTCAGGCAGATTCGCGAGTCGGGCCAGCTCATCGGCTTCGACACCGAGACGCGTCCTTCCTTCCAGAAGGGCGTCACCTATCGCGTGTGCCTCGTCCAGCTTTCGGTGGGGAAGGTGTGCTATCTCTTCCGGCTCAACAAGATTCAGGAATTTCCCGATTGTCTCAAGCAGCTCCTCGAGGATCCCAACCTCATCAAGGTCGGACTCTCCACGCAGGACGACTTCAAGAATCTCCGCAAATGGTGCGAAACGCTCGAACCGAAAGGATTCATCGAGCTGCAGTCGCTGGTCAAGAACTACGGCATCACCGACCTCAGCCTGGCCAAGATCTACGCCCTTCTCTTCCAGCAGAAGCTCAGCAAGCGACAGCGTCTCACCAACTGGGAAGCCGACCAGCTCAATCCCAAGCAGCTGGCCTATGCTTCGCTCGACGCCATCTCCTGTGTCGAAATCTACGAAACCCTCATGACGCGTGGTCACGAGATCATCAAGCAAGGAATGTAAGTCCTCTCATCCCTTTTTTTCGAAATCCCGCTATCTCGAAATCCCGCTATCCCGAAATCCCGTTATCCCGAAATCCCGCTATCCCGCTATCCCGGTCTTCCTAAACCCCGAAATCCCGATATTCCGATATCCCGAAATTCCGGTATTCCGATATTTTAAAACCAATAATTACTCCGAATAAATTAATTCTCTAATTCGCAAATTCGTGATAAAAAATAAGAACTATGCGCAAATTCCCCAAATATATCGTGATGCCCCTGGCCCTGGCCATCTTCTTCATCGCTGTTCTGCTCCTTTCCATCAAGCAGAACCACGGCCATCTGCCCGACGACTTCGCCCTCATCGCCTCTATCGAAGCTGTCATCCTCATTGCTCTCTTTTTCGTGCTTCGCTATCTCCATTCGAAGCGTAGGGGATGAGCCTTTCTTGAAATAATTTCTTTATCGAAATTGCAGATTCTTTATACGAATTAGCCTATCATTTAAAACAAAATAGCAGGAAGCGTTCTGTCCTACCACGGAACGCTTCCTGCTGTTATAATGTCATTTTGACGCAAAAAAAGACGGAATAAACCCCTTTAAAAGCAGCCCGCCAGACACTCACGTGCCCGACGGACTTGGTTGATGATGATTTGGAATAGGAGAAAATGCTAATGGATTGCAATTAACACAAATAAAACGAAAATCTATCCATTTTATTGTGCAATATATTTTTCTTTTTCTTAAAAATGACTATTTATCGTCTTTATTTAAATTTTTTAAAAAAATAAAAATAAAAACGTACTTTTTTTATTATTCGTTTCCAGCTTCAGGAGCTACGGGAGCATCGTCTGAAATGTTTTCTGGAAGAGCGGGAGCTGTCTGCTCTTGAGCTTCGATAGCCGAACCCTGTACTGTCGAATAACTATGTTTTAGCATCAGAGTGGTGGCGATGCAGAGAACTGCAATAACACCCATTAGAGTCCAAGTGGTTTTCTCGAGGAAATCTGCGGTCTTTGGGGCGCCCATCACTTGGTTCGATGACTGGAAACCTGCTGCCAGACCGCCACCCTTGGACTTTTGAATCAGTACGATCATGACAAGGAGTACACTGATCAGTACAATAATTACTGTAATAACTACCATTTCTTTTTCTTATATTTTATTATTTGATTTTTCTGCTTTTTTCAGTTCGATAACCTTTTCAAGATATCTAATTTGGTCTGCAAAGTAACTATTTTTTTTTGAATAATGCAAATTTAAATCCAAAAAAATTGCTAAAGCCTGCTCAAATTTGCCCTGTTTGACATATACCTTTGCCAAACTCTCACTTAAAAATGCACGATCCTTGATTTTTTCGAGTTCGTTCGGATCGTTCTCCGGCAAATCGTTGGGCAGCGCATTCGGCACAAAAAGTTCGCCTTCCGACTCGGCTTGGAGGAAGCTGTCGATGAGGTCGTCCTGCTCGTCGCGCTCGGTCTGCAGGTCGGGCATGTGCTCCAGGCTGTACTGCACATCCGACGCAGCTCCCAGTTCCATGTCGTCGAGGTAACGCTCGATCAGCTTGAAGTCGTTGGTCTCGGTCTGCTGCTTGCGCTGGGCTTCGAGCTGCTGCATCAGGAGCACCCACCCATATTCTCCCCGGTTGACGAGCTTGAAGAGCTTCAGCAGGTCGGGGATGGCGGGAGCCTGTTGCCGGATGGCATCCTTCAGGCGCGTCGAATGGACGTTGGCGAGGGCCACCAGATAGAGCAGGCGATAGGTCGCACAGTAGGGATACTCCTCGATGATCCCGGGAAGCTGGGCCACTGCGTCGGCTCCCATCGTTTCAGGATGCCTGATCCATTGCTCTGTCAGTTCTTGCTCCATGTCCTTTGTCCTTCGAATATTTTCTTTATCCTCTTGATTACCAGTTCGCAACCGTAGCATTGAAGATGTCGTCCACCAGCTTTTCGGTCAGCTCGGCACACAGGTCGTCCTGCACATCGGTGAGCAGTTGCGTCGCATCAAAGTCGGCAAACTGCGAAAATTCTTTTTCGAAGTTTTCGCTTTTGTTGTTTTTGTTCACAAATTTGATTTTCACCTTGATCGTCAGGCGCGTGATGCTGGCGTAGGCATCGGTGTTCACGGCCTGGTTCGAAAGGCTGTAGCCCGTGATGGCACCGCTGATCTGGAGGTCTCCGTCCTGGTCAACCTGCGAAAGTCGTGTCTGATTGACATACTTCTTTTGCAGCTCGTCGTTGAAGAGGATGGTCAGCGGGGCATACACCAGGGCAGCCTTGTTCTGGATGTATTCGAAGCTGATGGTATGCGTGGTGGTGTAGTCAATGCTTGCACCATTCAGCTGGTAGCTGATGCTGCACGACGTCAGGCCGACGGCGCTGGCCAGGAAGGTCAGTAGGATGATCAGGTGGCGCATGTTGTTTTAGGATTGGGGCGTATCATTCGGTTCTTCGGCATCCTGGATTCCGTAATCTACCAGCTTTCGGTGGATGGTACGGGTCGAGATGTCCAGTTCCTTGGCGGCCTTTTGCTTGTTGCCGTTGTTGCGACGCAGGGCCTCCAGGATGGCTTCCTTCTCGATCTCGTCCATCGTGCGGGGTCGCGAGGAGGGTGGGGTATAGGCAACCTGCGTGCTCGGAACGTCGATTTCCTCCACCTGGGCTTCCTCCACCTCTTCGAACTTGCTGGGTTCGTGGTCGTGTTGGCCATCGGCGGGAGTGCTGACGATGGGCGAGCTCGACGGGAGGGTGCGCGAGGCAGCGACGGGCGAAGGCTTCTTCAGGCCCAGTCTGACGCGAATCTCCTCCAGCTCATGCTGCATGCTGAAGATGGCCTTGAAGATGAATTCCCGCTCGCCCGGGCCAAACGTGTCGCTCGATGGGCCGCCCAGGCTCACCCCGCTCGCAAACTTCGGCAGGTACTTCTGCAGGGTGCGCGCGTCGATGAGGCGCTGCGACTCGACAATCGACATTTCCTCCACGATGTGGAGCAGCTGGCGTATGTTGCCCGGCCATTGGTAGGCGAGGAGCAGCTTCAGCGCATCTTCGGTCAGCCGGATGCCCTCGGTCATGTGGTATTTGGCGGCAATGTCGCTCGAGAAGCGCTTGAAGAGCAGCGGGATGTCATCGGGACGCTCTCGCAGCGCAGGCACGTGGATATTGATGGTCGAAAGGCGGAAGTAGAGGTCCTGGCGGAAACGCCCTTCGCGGATGGCCTTCTCGAGGTTGATGTTGGTGGCAGCCACCACGCGCACGTCCACCTTGCGGACGTCGTTCGAACCCATGCGGATGATCTCGCCCTTTTCGAGCACGCGGAGCAGCTTCGCCTGGATCGACATCGGCAGGTCGCCCACCTCGTCCAGGAAGATGGTGCCGCCGTCGGCTTCTTCGAAATAGCCCTT
>JAEEUA010000058.1 GCA_016286775.1 Bacteroidales bacterium | reverse complement strand
AGACCGTCTGAGCTCCGACCCCGAAGATCATGTGGCTGTGCTTGACTTGATCCAGGACAAGGAGCTGAAGGTTGTTGCCTTCCTCATCAACAAGAACTCGGGCGAAGTGATCAATGCCAACCAGACTATCCTGGTTGACCCGATCGTAGGCATCAACGCCATTGAAGAGAAGGCAGGCGCCGAGACCGTTCGCTTCAACGTCTCCGGTCAGCTCATCAAGGCTCCACAGAGCGGCCTCAACATCATCAAGCTCTCCGACGGCACCACCCTCAAAGTGCTTGTGAAGTAAGTTTATTCGCTTTATTCAAATCAATCAGCCTGGGACCTCACGGCCTCAGGCTGATTTTTGTTTCAAGAACGAGAGCACGGCCCGATTGAACTCGGTGGGCTTCTGATTGGCGACGAAATGCGAACCTTCGAGGAGGACGAGTTCAGCAGCGGGGATGCTTCGCGCAATCAGTCGCGTGTGGGCATCCCTAATCATGTCGTGGGTGCCGGCAATCACCAGCGTCCTGGCTTGGATGGCTGAAAGTTCGGATGGTTCCACGTTGGGGTCGTTCACCATCAGGCCGAGCATCTCAGCGTTCGCCTTGGCCTTCGTGCTCCACCTTGCACATAGGCGGGCGATGCGGTAGCCCACTTCGATGGGGAACTGCGTCAGGAACTTCACGCCGCGAGCATGTAGGTTGGCGCCGTTCAGTATCAGCCTATCGACGCGCTCGGGATGCCGCAGGGCGAAGATCATGGCGATGTTGCCGCCGTCGGAGAAGCCGAGGATGTGGGCTTTCGCGATGCGATGCAGGTCCATGAACCCGAGCAGGTCGTCGGCAAACTGACGGATGGTGAAGGGTGCGTTGCCACGCGGTGTCCTGCCGTGTCCTCGCGTGTCAATGGCATATACATGGTATCGCCTGGCAAACTCGTCAATCTGTCCCACGAAGTAGGTGCAGTCCTCCCCGTTGCCATGCAGCAGGATGATTGTCTCCTCCCCCTGCCCTTTCTCGATATAATAGTGCTGTATGTCCATATTTCCGCCCCAAAGATATAGCTTTTTCTGCATTTCTCCAAGTCTCACCCGATAAAAAACACAATTCGCGAAAAATTTCATGAGCAATCCGTGGCAATTCGAGATAAAAAGCAAAAACATATTGCAAAAGCGCGAGTAACACTATCTTGCGACGTTGATAGTGCTGCAAAATCGCAAGTAACACAATATTGCGACGAAGATGGTACTGCAAAAGCACAAGTAACGCAATATTGCGACGAAGATGGTGCTGCAAAAGCACAAGTAATGCATTCGTGCCACGTTGATGGTATATAAAGATTTTAAGTTAGGTGAAAATGGCAGAAGACCTCGGCCCAATGGCCTGGTCTTTTCTGCCGGAAAATGTGCATGTCCAATACCTGCAGAAAATCGCACTTCGTGCGGAAAATCCATCCGGACCCCGATATAATTCCGAAAAAGGACGAAAAGACGAAAAAAGACGAAAAATGAGGAACGGGGCAAGCAAAAATTTTCTGCGAAGCACATTTTCTGCTGCCTATTGGAGGCAGCACATTTTCCGGCCAAGTCTCCGCTATTGAAGCGAGAGACGCGGCCATTTTCACCAAAAATAATGAATGCCATTTTCACAAGAATAAAAGAAATCTTTCGTGCCTTCAGCACTCAGATGGTTGGGGCCAATCTTAACGGGGGTTGTTCCCTTCGGTCACGTCCGAGAGAAGTTCACCCCCGTCTGTAGTCTTATCAGCCTTTCAGGCTTAGGCTTGGCCAAACAAAAAATCTGATAAATCTGGTTAATCTGTAGAGAGAAAAAGAAAAAATAATTCATGAAAAATTCGTGGTTAATTCATGATAATTCGTGTTAAAGAAATAAAAGAAGTAATTCGTTGTTAAAAGAAAAAACGGGAGGAGATTGAAGATCCAGCCAAAAAGGCTTTGCTTCAATCTCCTCCCTCCTATTGCGCATGTCGAGGAAGAACCTCTTACGCGGGGAGCTTAGAACGTGATCTCACCATCGCTGACAGTGCCGTCACTGTTCGGCTTGTTCGGATCGTTGCCGTCAGAAGAGCTGCCTCCTTCAGAGGGGTTTGAGGGGTTTGAAGGGTTGCTCGAACCACTGCCGCTCGAACCGTTGGCTCCCTCAGACGAACCGTTACCGCCTTCCGACGTGCTGCCGCCGTTGTCATCGCCCTCGGAGCTGCCGTCGCCCTCGGTGTTGCCCGTACCTTCGGAGTTGCCCGTGCCGTCGGTAGCTTCGGCCTTCAGACGCTGGTCGAGGCGGTTCTTGGCATCGCTGAGCAGGACGTTGACCACTGCGATGAAGTTCTGGCAGGCCTCTGCCTTGGCAGCGTTTGCCTCGACGGTCGAGTTGGCGAGGTACTGGATGATGAAGATCATCTGCAGATAGATGTCATTCATCTCGTTGCGCAGGCGGGCGGTGACACCCTTGCTGCCTTCGGCCTTCTCGGCGGTTCGATGGGCGTAGGCGGAAACGAATTCGTTGTTCGCCAGTTCAAGAGCCGCGATGTCGTCGGACAGATGCAGGTCCTCGATATCATCCTCCGAGAGCTTGTTGCTGAGGTCGTAGATGAACCCCTGCAGAATGCTGGTTCTTTCCTGATACGCGCGCGACACAACGGTCGAGACGTACTTCGAAAGCAGGTGGGTGCGGACCACTTCCTGCAGTGCTACCAGCGGCGAGTTGGGGTCGGCGACCTCGACCATCTGCAGGCGCAAGCGGATGCGGCGGAAGATCAGGCAGCGCTTCTCGTCGGCAGTACGCATGGCAGCGGTGTACTCCGACGCCGTGGTGACATAGACTCGATCGACCAGCTCATCAAGCTTGGAATTGAAGGCGCTCATCTGTCCCTCGATGCCCAGGTTCTCGGGCGTGGAGGTGTTCACGGCCTTGCGGAAGTTGATGAAGAACGCCACGAGCTCAGCATTGTTGAGCCTCGTGATACTGAAGTTTGAAGAAATCTGAAACATAGCACTAAACGTGTTAAATGTTAAACAAAAAGTAGTTTCCCTGGTGCTCAATCGCCGTTCGTTCCTCGCGTACCGGTCCGCAAGTCCGATCTTTGATTTCGCGATGCAAAGGTACGCATTTTATTTCGATACTGCCAAACTTTTTTGCTCCTTTGTTCTGTTTTAACAAACTCGAACATTTCGTTTAGAAACAGTGCGGAAGGTCCACCAGGTGAGCATTCGAAGCCAAATAGGTCAATGTGTCATTGTGTCATGTGTCAAGAAGTGAAAATACGAGTTGTGGAAAAAGACCTTCGTACGCGAACATTATATATAATAGAGATTAATTTAAAATAAATTATTAAAAATATCTTTTTCTTCTCTTCATTTCCCCATTTTGAACTCGCTTAATGACACATGACCTATTGACCTATTGACCTTTTTATGCGTTTTGTAGCGAATAAAGCAGCTCAAAAAGTAAAAAATCTATAACCGATAAGTATTTTTCCGAAATAAACTTGCAAATTCAATGAAATAACCTTACCTTTGCGCAGTAACTATTTAATTTTCAACCAATGAAAAAAGAGCTAACAACTTCCGCCCTGAACAAACTGTTTCTTGGATTACAGAATGACAACTGCCAATTCAAAAAGTTTGGGACATCTAACAATATGTGGGATTATCCCATGAAATTAATAAAAGAAATAGAAGAACAGATAGACGACAACGTGAATATCGTATATGATATTATAGCTAAAGAAAAAAGAGAAAAGACTCAAAGTACTACGATTAATTATAGAGCAATCTATGAATATCAAACCTTATTCGCCAGGGTATATTGTCTCCTGTATTATAAGTATAGAGACGATGCCTTTTATACGAAGTGCGTTCTTGCCCCTCTTTTGAAGGAAATGGGCATTTATGCTGATAGTTGGTACTCAGGCATCAAGAACAAACTTAACGAAATACACCAAAATGATAAAGATATAGAAAAAGAAAGAAAGAAGACTGAAAGAATGAGTGATGAAAACAAATCTTATTCTCAGTCTGACGTTGATGACATCGTTAAAGATTACAAAAGCAAATTGAACGAGAAGGAAGAAACGATAAAACAACTGACTGAGAAGATTGCATCATTAGAGATGGAAATCAAAGAGATAATTGGAGAGGAGGAAGAAGAGACGGGAAATAAGACGGAAGCCACCCCTACGGATAAGGATAATAAAAAAATAAAACAAAAGATAGCAATTGAAACTGCATTGCAATTATTTGATATTGCTAATGCTAAATACAAATATGATGTTCACGGAAATAAGACTAAAGTCGCACATCTTATTTCCGTTATCACTTCTATCCCCCTTCAAACCATTAAAAACTCTTTGACCGTTAGATTGAGGAAAGAAGCAATTCCCAAGGTGACTCGAGAGCAGTTGAAAAACTGTAAACAAATCTTTGAAGGAACTGGTTTGAAGTGGAAAGAAATAGAAGAAAGAGGTTATTAAATAGATATTCATTACCAACGATTCTTTATAGTTCCTACTAACCTATTATGACTTTGTACTAAGTTTTGTACTAACTTTTACTGACTTTGTACTAACTTTTTACTAACTTTTACCGACTTTTTACTAACTTTCACAAGAAGACGCAGAAAAAGTTAGTATTTAAGTATTTTCTTGGCTATTAAGCTACTACCCTCTATCTTTGCAGCGAAATTTCAACCCGAAGTTTCGCTGCTTTCTTTGTATATAATGTATTGCCAGCGGACGAACAACTTCAGCGCGAGTCGGGGCCAGATCGAATCCGTTTCTATAATCTGGTAGCGCGAGAACATTTTGTTAAACTGTCAATAATTAATCAAATGAAGACAGAACAAAAGAAGCCTCAGGGCAACGAGGCTGAAATCGTTGCCCGCGTGAGAGGAACCGCCACCCTCTACGCTGACCAGTCCATCGAATTCCGACCCGATGGCGAAGTTGAAAAGCCTCTCTACAACGAGACGCTTGCCACCACCAAGTTCGGCACCCTCAAGCAGACAGACAAGAGTCTGATCATGCGCGTGGGCATCGATGCCAAGGCTGAAAACTACAAGATCATCCTACTGCGCAAGGTGATGGAGCTGCTTGCAAAAGTGCCCGGCGACCAGTCGGACGCGCCCGCCATGCCCGATTTTACGGAGCTTGTGGGCGAGACCCTGCATTCGAAGGTTTTCCTACAAAAAGAGGGAGTGCTGATTCAGACCGCTATCCGCTTCGACGAGCCGAACCCGAAGATTGCAGACCTGCTGGCACATGCCAGTGCCGAGCAGTTGAAGTACATCAAGCAGTATCTCGACCTTTCCACTGTCTATCAGTCGGAAGTGGCCGCCCTCTGCCTGCTGCTCGCCAACTGCCAGGCCCAGCATGAAAAAGATGCTAAGCTATTGAATTCAAAACCACGTAAATCGAAAAAGAAATGATAGAGGTCAAGAATCAATTTGATTTTGCAGAGTCGATATTCGCGCCCAAGAGCGCTGATCCGAGTGTGAAACAGCCAGCTCCCTGCGAGCTGGCCACACGCGAGATTCTGGTTGCCCTGATGGAAAGCGAACGTGTGCGCAACACCCTTTCGGCCATCCGAAACCTCATGGTGAAGATTACGTCCGATACACCCGAAGACGTACGCCGCGAGGTGAAGGAGATGGTGAATGCCTGTAAGAAGAAGCTCCCGATTGTGGTTCCGCTGGCGCATTTCACCAACGGCCATCGCGCCGTCGAAGAGCCTGTGAACTACACGCTGTCGCCCTGGTCGGTGATTGACGTGGACAATGTGGATAACCCCGACGAGTTGTGGAAGTCGCTGATCAAGCCACGAGTCGAGGAGCTTCGCATGGTGTGGGTCTTCAAGACGCCGAGCACGCGAGGCATCAAGATCATGTACCTGCGCCCCGACGGCTTGGACGAGGCAGAGTCGCAGAAGTGGATGGCTGGCAAACTGGGTCTGAAAACCTACGACGTCAGCTGCAAGAACCTCGCACGCGTCCATTACCTCGTTTCGCCCGACTACTGCTACCACATAGATCTCGACAAGCTGTTCGACCCGAACCTGACCAACAAGGGCTATCGCCCCGACGGCACAGCGGCATCGGCCATTGCATCAGAACCCGTGTCATCGACTTCCGCGGCGGTGCTGGAGGAATTGCAGTCAGGGCCTATCGCAAAGTCTTCTCCCGACCCTAAGCTCGAATACCAGAATGTGTCCTATTCGGAGTATGTGGAGACCTACTGGATTCTTAACAACGGAGGTCATCTCCCCACGAAAGGCGATAGGAACACGTTGACCTTCGAGCTTGCGTTATCGATGCGTCACATCACGGGCTTCGACGTGGACCTGCTTATGCGTATCATCCCCTCCTACGACGGCTTCCCCGAGGCCGAGAAGCGCCAGTGCATCGAGAATGCCGTGAACTACAAGCGCGGCCCGATGCCCCGCAAGATGCAGGAGGTGATCAACGCCATCAAGCGCCGCCACGCCCATCAGCCCGAAGTCGTACAGGCCCTCGACGATCTGGAGGAGCAGGACATGAACTACTACCACGAAACACTGGAAGCATGCTTCGCCAGCCGTGGCAAGAAGTTCCCCATGGGTATCAGAGACTCGTTCGACGGGGTCCCGCCTACGCTTCGCATGGCCATGCTCATCGCCATCGGTCCGATGATCGGTGCCCTGGCAACTGGTGTCGAACTGGTGGTTCACAATGAGCCTTCGCGTCTCAATCTGATTGCCTACATCGTGGGCGAAGCAGCTTCGGGCAAGTCGAAGGTCGATCAGCTCTACCTGCTCTGGATGTATTGGTGCATCCAGCGTGACGATGTGAACATGGCGATTATGGCCGAATGGAAGGCGTTGCCCAAGAAGAAGCGCGAACAGACACCACGACCCGTGGTGCAGATCCGCATCCAGTCGCTGCGCACCTCGATGGCCGACGTGCTCGACCACTTCAACAATGCCGACGGCAAGCACCTCTATTCGTTCACTGCCGAAGCCGACCAGCTCAGCCAGAGCAACCGTTCGGGAGCCTTCGCCAACGTCAGCGTGCTGATCCGCCAAGCCTACGACGGCTCGGAGTTCCGCTCGTCGTATGCGGGCGAGAATGCCATCAATGCAAATGTGCCGCATGTCCTTTGGAACATGACGCTTTGCACCACGCCTGACGGCTTGCATCGTGCCCTTACGAATGTGACCGATGGCGGTCTCACCCGTGTCTCCATCGCAAGTACACCCGACAACACTTTCGCTCCGCTCGTATTAACCCAACCTCGTAGCGAGAAGGCAAAGGCCGCAATCATCCGCGTGGCATTGCTTCTGGAGCTGATGGAAGGTGAGCTCAACCTGCCCCTGCTGGAGAAGCAGAGCAACGATTGGCTCGAAGGTGTGCGCCTCAGCACCCTGATGAACGGCGACAAGGTACGTGCCCGCCAGCGTTTTCGTGTAGCAGTCACCGCCATGCGCTACATCTGCTGCATGATGCTCTGCGCCTATGCCGAGTGGCTCATCGAGCACCTCGACAAACGCGGCAAACGTGCTTTGCCCAAGTGGGCTCATGGAGCCGAGACTGCCGAGCAGTACCTCAAGACTCATCCAACGGCTGCCTGTGAACAGGTGCCCAAGCTGTTCCAGACCGAGGAGTATCTGCAGGCCTACAACGTGATTGCCGACTACCTGCTCGAAAACATCCTCTTCTACTTCCGTCAGAAGCTCACTGCTGCCTACCAGAACGGCGACTATGTGGGTGGAGAACGCAAGCGTGTGGGTGCGAACGATTCGGTCTATGAACGCCTGCCCGAGGTATTCACCATCGAACAGGCACGTCAGGCCAAGGGCTTGAACGAGACCGACAACGCTGCGCGACAGATGGTCAAGAACTGGGTCAAGCAGCACCTTGTCGAAGCCTTGGATCGCGGAGTGTACAAGAAGCTGATGTAACAGTTTTGTGTCAATAGGTCATTGTGTCATATGTCATTAACCGAATTCCATTTATGCAGATGATATATCGACCTCGCGCTTTGCGCAACAACAATCCGCTGAACATCCGCAAGGGTGCGACGCGATGGACGGGCGCCCTGCCTGCCTCACGCCAGACCGACAGCCTCTATGTGCAGTTCAAGACGCTTGACTACGGCTATCGTGCCGCGTGGAAGGTGCTCGACAGCATCCGGCTCCGTCTGGGTTCGAAGCTGCCCTTCACGGTGGTGCAGATCATTCGGGAATGGGCCTATGCAGGTGAGGGCAAAGACCCCGACCAGTACATCGCCCGCCTCCTGCTGCTGACTGGACTCAGCCCCATCGAGGTGCTGCCACCTCCTTCGCAGGACTGCTATGGTCAGCTGCACAGCCTCCTGGCGGCAATGACCTGCATCGAATGCAGCATCGACGAGGCGGACGTCAACCAGGACGCTATCCACGCCGGCTACGTCCTGGCGTTCGAATAGCCTCTATTCTATCAAAATCGAGGGCCTGCATCATTTCGGTGCAGACCCTCTGTGTTGTTAGACTAGGAATTGAAAAAAGATTTCAGAGTTTTTTATCTTGAATTTGAGAATTTGAGAATTGATTGTTTGGGGTTACTGATTTTTTCGGAATTATGGTATAACTGAATTTCGGAATATCGTTATTTCGAAGAGAAACCTCAATTCTTTAATTCTCTAATTCGTGACAAGAAAGACTATCGCTGGATTCGCATCCTGCCATTCTCGATAATTATCGAGTGACTGGAGGCATTGTTCAGACGACGGCCCTGGAGGTCGAAGATCTGACGGGAAGCGGCATTCGATTCGCGAACGCTTTCGATGGCGGTGGGACCTACGTTGGGATCATACTCCAGGATGTTCAGGTCCTTCCATCCATCGGCATTCATGTAGTCCGATTGGCTGCCGAGGGGCACATAGAGGGTGCAGGCCTTGGGGTTGCGAATGCCGGCAAAATGACTGGTGTCGAACATACCCATGTAGGGCATGTCGGCAATAAGCGGCAAGAGCGCTACAGCTGGCGGTGTGCTTCCCTCCATGACGATGGTTTCGATGGGTGAAACTGCAGCATCGTATCGATAGTCATCCAAAGCCCACTGATGAATCAACTTGCTGGTGAAAGCCAGATTATCCACTCTGGTGACACTTGCCGGGAACGTGACAGAGGTCACATTAAACAGCGCAAAGGGTGCTATCGAAATGACGCCCTCGGGAATCGTCGTGGCGCGGCTGCCGACAATCAGATCGTTGGTGGCACTTTCGATGACGGCATTGCAGTTGTCGCGCGAATCATACACCTTATTCTCCGGATCAATCACGATGGACCCAACATCGCTCAGAAGAGCGAACTTAGTATATACTCCATCCGAAAAGTTATTGATGAAAGTCGGAACATGAATCAAGCTGGCTGGGATGAAGAGCGATGAGATGCTGTGATCGAGGAAAGCGGAATTGGCAATGCCCAGCGTTCCGTCCTCGAGGGTGACATCCTTTCCTTCCATCGCGTCACCCTTCAGGTCGTAGGCTACCTTGCCGGCATAGAGCAGGCCATCGGGCTGACTGGCATACCACTTGGAATGATGGAAGGTAAAACTGCCCATGCTATACACACTGTTGGGGATGGAGATGGCAGCGAGCGTCTCATTCTGGAAAGCTCCATCGCCGAGGTAGGTCACTCCCTCCTCGACCACCAGATTCTCGATGGGCAATTCGGTTACAGGTCGTTCATTCAGGTATTCGAGAAAGTCCCACATGGCTCCCGTACCGGTCACCGTCATGGTCATGTCGGAAGTGACGTAATAGATAACCTGGTCGCCGCAGAGGTCTGCCTCCACTACCCCCTCGACGATACGCGGGAAGGTCTTCCACACGTTGGCCGTCTGATAGTCCTGCCTGCTGCCCTCGGGCACGCAAAGGATACAGAACTCCTTGTTGAGACCTTTGAACGAGCCGGCCTTGATGGAGAGCGGTTCCCTGTGTCCGGCAATGAGGAGACGAAGGGGGCAGCCCGAAACCCACTGGTCGCCCAGATAGTGGACCGACTCGGGGATATTGATCTTGGTCAGGCCGGTGCAGCCCAGGAACGAGCGGTCGCCGATGGTCTTCAGTGTCTCGGGCAGCTCGACACGCTGCAGGCTGCAGCAGTCCTTGAAGGCTTCGTAACCGAACCGCTTCAGGCCTTCGGCAAAATAGATGCCAATCAACGAATAGCAACGTTCGAAGGCGCTGTATCCGATGCTCGTCAGACTGGTGGATTCGATTACGACCATTTCGAGGTCGTGGCAATCGATGAAAGCACAGTCGGCGATGGCGCTCACGTGGTAGGTGCTGCCATCGACGGTGATGTCCTCGGGGATGGTCACATAACCGTCATATTTCTCGGGATTGGCCACCACGACGGCGGTCTGTTCGGCCTCATCCAGATCGTAATACAGGCCTTTGACCTCGACAGAGGCAAGACCTACAGATGGAAGCAGCCAGCAGGCTATTGCGATGCCTGCAGCTTGTAGGGTTGAACAAGTGGAGTTTTTCATAACAGTATATTTTTTAGGGTGATAGATTCGTTTCTGATATATTCGAAAACTTCAATAAAACAACAAATGTATTCATTGATATTTTGGTGAAAATGGCCTCGTCTCTCGCTTCAATAGCGGAGACTTGGCCGGAAAATGTGCTGCCTCCAATAGGCAGCAGAAAATCGCTTACGCGGAAAATTCGCCTTGTCCGTGTCATTACATTTTGGGTCCGGACGGATTTTCCGCACGAAGTGCGATTTTCTGCAGGTATTGGACCTGCTCATTTTCCGGCAGCCTTCAGAATGCTGCTCAGTCAGCATTCGAAGGAAGGGGCCCCATTCATGGGGACGGCCTTAGCCGCATATAGACAATGTATTGAGCCGAGGTCATCTGCCATTTTCACCTTCTTTCATAGAATCGAAAAGCTCGCTGCAAATATAGACAAAAAACAGATTGATTCCAAATAATTTCGGGGAAAATGCAGCAAATGGTCAAAAAAACGACTTTGACACGAACTATTCAATCAAAATCAACTTTCGTATTTGCGAAAGTTGATGATTCTAAGGGATTCTAAGAGAATCTAAGGGATTTTAAGGGACGTATGTTTCTTGGGGCCCAATCTCAACAGGCGCTTCTCTCGGACGTGACCGAACGGAAACAAGGTGTCGTCCCTTAATATCCCCAAATATCCCTTAATATCCCTTATTATCCATCAAGTTGAGCAATGCGAAACTTGAGCAATAAATCGAGGGCCTGCATCATTTCGGTGCAGACCCTCAGTGTTGTTAGACTAAAAAATATAAAAAGAAATTGATAAGAATCAGCGCTGGATGCGCATCTTACCATTCTCGATGATGATCGAATGACCGGAGGCATTGTTCAGACGACGGCCCTGGAGGTCGAAGATCTGCTTCATGGTACTGTTCTGCTCACGGACGTTTTCAATGGCGGTGGTTCCGCCCTGGTCGTACTCCTCGATGTTCAGGAAGTCCTTCCAACCTTCGGCGTTCTGATAGGCCTCCTTGCTGCCTTGGGGCACGTAGAGGGTGCAGGTCTCGAAATTAGGGCCTCCGAATTTGCGTTTATTTTCCCTAAAATAATAGGAAAACTTTGATTCAAGATTGCCCATCGAAAAAGCTGGAGGTGTGCTTGCCTCCATTTTAATCGTTTCGATTGGCGAAGGGGTAGCGTTGAATATATGATGATCTTCGTTGGGAGAGGAAACACGTATGACCCAAACGTGCGGGCAGAAGGCAAATTGATCCACTTCGGCGACGCTCGCAGGAATGACGACAGAAGTCGGACGACATAACGCGAAGGGAGCAATCTTGGTCACTCCATCGGGTATCACCATGTTAGGGCTTCCTACCAACAAGGTATTTGTACCAGTCTCGATGATGGCATTGCAGTTGTCTCGTGAATCGTAGCGGGGATTGTCGGGATCGACGGTGATACGTCCTATTTCGCCAAAGGAAGAATCATGATCGTAGCCGTCGTCACTTTCTCCATACATACTGGTTTGGATGCAGATCATGCTGCTCGGGATGCTCAGCGAAGCAATACCGCTGCCTAAGAATGCATCGGAAGAATTACCCACAGTACCCTCTTTGACGACAATATCAGCATCTTGGACGCCCTTCACGCCAATGGCCCAATTGCCTGCATAAACCACGCCGTCGGGCTGATTGTCATAGAATGGAGTTCCTGTGAAAACCTCTTGCTCGATGGCGGTCAGGCTGTTGGGGACTGTCACTGACGAAAGTTTTTCCCAACCACAGAATGCATAGGCACCTATGAAAGTCACACCTTCTTCGATGGTAATTGTCTCTACGAAACTTGGGCCTAATTTGGAGAAAGGCCAGGCCCATCCCTCGTAATCGTTCCAATTAGATTCACTGCCCCATACCTTCATGGTCCTATCGGCATAGACGGTATAGAAGACGTCGCCGCCGCATTGACCTGCCTCCAATACATCTTCCTGGATGCTCGGGAAGTCCTTCCATACTTTGGCTGTCTGGTAGGCTTCTGTGCAACCTTGGGGCACGTTGAGGATGCATTGCTGCTTGTCGAGGCCTGAGAAGACACTTGCCTCGATGTTCAATGGTTGGTCGAGCTCGGCAATAAGAAGATATAAGGTGCAGCCCGAAAGCCACTCGTCGCCAATATTGGTGACAGAAGCGGGGATGTTGATAATGTGCAGATATTCACATCCCATGAACGAGCGGTCGCCGATGGTCTTCAGCGTGCTGGGGAGGGATACCGTCTCCAGTTGGAAGCAGCCCTTGAAGGCTTCGTAGCTGATCGATTCGAGGCCTTCAGTGAATTCCAACTCTAATAGAGACCAACAGCGTTCGAAGGCACTGTATCCGATATGAGTCAGACTATGGGATTTGATTTGTACCTTCGAGAGGTTGTGATAGTCGAGGAAAGCACAGTCGGCGATAGCGGTGACCGTGTAGGAGATGTCATCGACGGTGATGGTTTCGGGGATAATTAAGTTTTCGAGATACTTGACGGAACCAGGAGCCACGATGGCGGTCTTTGCCGCATCGTCAAGTTCGTAGCACACGCCATCGATAAGGACGGATGCCAAGCTGAGGGAGGGGAGCAGCCAGCTGGCCATTGCGATGCCTGCGGCTTGCAGGGTTGAACAAGTGGAGTTTTTCATAACAGTATATTTTTAGGGTGTTAGATGGTCGGTATGTTTCGTTTTTGATAAAATCGAAAGCTCGCTGCAAATATAGACAAAAAACGGATTGGTTCCAAATTATTTCGGGGAAAATGCAGCAAATGGTCAAAAAAACGAATTTGACACGAACTATTCTATCAAAATCGAGGGCCTGCATCATTTCGGTGCAGACCCTCTGTGTTGTTAGACTAGGAATTGAAAAAAGATTTCAGTGTTTTTTATCTTGAATTAGAGAATTTCAGAATTGATTGTTTGGGGTTACTGATTTTTTCGGAATTACGGTATAACGGTATATCGGGATATCGTTATTTCGAAGCGAAACCTCAATTCTTTAATTCTTTAATTCGTGACAAGAAAGACTATCGCTGGATGCGCTTCCTGCCGTTCTCGATGATGATCGAGTGACCGGAGGCATTGTTCAGACGACGGCCCTGGAGGTCGAAGATCTGACGGGAAGCGGCATTCGACTCGCGAACGCTCTCGATGGCAGTGGTTTCGCCCTGGCCAGGATCGTAATCCTCGAAGATCACGAAGTCCTTCCAAACTTCGGCACTCTCATAGGCTTCCTTGCTGCCAACGGGCACGCTGAGGATGCAGCTCGGCTTATCGAAACCCTCGAAGACTTCTTCCTCGATGGCCAATGGTGTTTCGCTCTCGGCATAGATAACTTCCAGAGGGCTGCCCGTTACCCACTTGCTGCCAAGTTTGGTGACGGCAGCAGGAACGTTGATGCTGGTCAGGTTGTCACATCCCATGAACGCACGGCCGCCGATGTACTTCAAGGTGCTGGGGAGGGTGACAGAGGTCAGCTGGTCACAGTCCTTGAAGACTTCGTAGTGGAAGGTTTCAACGCCTTCGACGATCTCTAACTTAGCCAGATTATAGCAACGCTCGAAGGCGCTGAATCCGATGCGGATCAGGCTGTGGGAATTGATTTCCACCGAGCTGAGGTTGTGGCAGTCGATGAAGGCTGTGTCGGCGATGGCGGTCACATCGTAGGTAACACCGTTGTAGGTGACGGTCTCGGGGATGGTCACATACTCGATACTCCGGTCAACACCAGGAGCCACAACGGCGGTCTTCTTCGCCTTGTTAAGATCGTAGAACAGGCCATCAACCTCGACAGAGGCAAGGCCTACAGTTGGAAGCAGCCAGCAGGCCATTGCGATGCCTGCAGCTTGCAGAGTTGAAAAAGTAGAGTTTTTCATAATAATATGTTATTATAATAGGTTGATATATGGTCGGTATGTTTCGTTTTTGATTCGAACTTATCGAAAGCACGCTGCAAATATAGGCAAAAAACGGATTGGTTCCAAATTCTTTCGGGAAAAAATGCAGCAAATGGTCAAAAAAAGCGTCTTTTGACAAGAAGAAAGCGCTGATTCTCCATTTCGGGACAGAAAGATGATGGCCCGGCAGGAAGAATCAGCGCAGATGGATTCGAGAAAATCAGAGGGAAGAACTACTTCTCAACCTCGACGCCATTGGCGACAAACTGGATGCGGGTGGCTTCGGCCGAGAGGAAGCGTTGGAGCATGGCCTTGACATCGGCGGCGGTGATGCTGTCGAAGACCTCTTCCCAGCCGTCCACGTTATTGATGCCGAATTCGCGCCTGCTCTGCAGGTTGCTCAGCCAGTAGCTGTTCTCCTTGACCTGCTCCTGGTGGTTCTTGACCATGTAGTCGTGCACCTTCTGGAAGACATCGTCGCGGACGCCCTCGTCGGCAATCTTCTGGATCTCGCGGTAGGCCACGGCCTCGGCATTCTCGCGCTTGTCGGCACCCGTGTCGAAGAGGTAGAGCAGCGTGAGCAGGCCGGTGGTGGCATCCATCGAAGCCTGGGCATGGGGCGAATAGACGGCACCCTCCTCCTCGCGGATGGTTTCGGTGAAAATGATGCTGACGCTCTGGCCGAGCATGCTGGCGGTGAGACCGTCCTTCAGCGTGTAGGGCGTGTCATAGACGTAGAAGAGATCATAGACCGAGGTCTTGGCCTGTTGCATGGGCAGGTCGAAGCGGTTCTCGCGGCTTCCGGGCACGGGGAGAACGGCGGCTGGACGCTGCTCGCGGTCGGCGCTGGCAGGCAGGACGGCGAGGTACTGCTCGGACATCTGACGAAGGCTATCGACATCGATGTTGCCGACGAAGTAGAACGTGAAGTCGGCAGCATTGGCGAAGCGCTGCTTGCCCAGCTCATAGCCCTTGCGGTAGTCGATGAGGGCGAGGTCGGCGAGCTGGGTGGGCGCCATGTCGGGCATGCCGGGATAGAGGGTATATTGCAGCGAGTCGCTCATGATCTTCTGCGGGTTGTCCTGTATCATCTCGAGCTGCGTCTGCTGGCGCTTGAACCACGCCTGGTAGGCCTCCTCGTCGTAGCGCAGGTCGGTCATGTTGAGGTAGATGAGTTCGAAAAGTGTGCGCAGGTCCTTGGGTGCGGCCGAGCCATTGAGGCTCTCGCTGCGACCATCGACACTGAGGCTGACCGAGGCATTCTTGCCGGCGAGCACCTTGGGCAGATCGGTCCTGCTGAACTGGCCCAGACCACCCACGGTGGCGAGGTCCTCGACCGTCTGGCGCACGATGTTCGGCTGGCTCATGTCGAGGCGCGTACCACCCTTCGAATAGGCGCTCATCAGCACCTGGTCCTTCTTGAAGTCGGTGTTCTTGAAGACGACGGTGACACCATTGGAAAGCGTCCATACGGTGCTCTCCCAGTCGCCCTTGGCTTCGCTGACCACCTTGCCCTTCTGAGCAGGCGCAGCTGGCAGCAGGTTGATGCCGCTGAGAGCCTCCTCGTAGGCGGTGACCTCCTGCAGGAGCGATGCCTTATACGCAGCCAGAAGTTCCTCCTCGGTGGGGAGCACGTTGCCCTCCTTCTGCTGTCCCATGACGAGCAGGGCCACGTTGTTGGGCGTGATGACCTGCGACATCACCTGATTGATGGCTGTTGCAGTAAGATTGGGGAAGAGCTGCTGCACCATCTCCCACTCCCTCTCGATGCCCGGCATAGGCTCGGCTTCGAGAAAGTGGCGCTGGATTTCGCGCACGATAGCGCGGTTCTTCTGCTTGTCGCGCTCGTTGTAGGCATTCTCCATGCCGCTGAGGATATCGGCCTTGACGCGCTCGATCTCGCTCTCGGTGAAGCCATACTTGGCTGCCGAAAGGATGACGCCCATGGCAGCATCGAGGCCCTTCTTCCACTCGTTCTCGCGGAAGACGATGTCGAGTTCGAAGCATTCCTTGGTCTTGCAGACGATGTACTTGCCGAATTCGGTGCCGGCCTGGAGGTAGGGCGCATCGGCCTTCTGGGCCAGTTCGGCCAGGCGCTGGTCGAGGGCCGAGGTGATGATGTTCTCAAGGAGCATGGTCACGTAGCCGAGTTGCGAGAGCTTGAAGGCGTCGGGCATCGCGTCGCTCTTATACATGATGGCGAGGGCGTTGTAGGCCTGCTCGGGGTCGCTGGCCACGGCCACCAGGGGCTCCTCGTTGTCCTCGACGGGGAAATAGACGCGTTCGGCCTCGTTCTCGGGGTTGTGGATGTCGGCCCAAAGGGTCTGGATCTTCTGTTCGACGGCATCAACATCGACATCGCCCACCACAAAGATACCCTGCAGGTCGGGACGGTACCACTTGTGATAGTAGTTGCGCAGCTCGTCGTAGGCAAAGTTATCGACCACCGACATCAGGCCGATGGGCAGACGCTCGGCATAGCGGTTGCCGGGGATGAGCTTGGGCAGGATGGTTTCGTACATGCGGAGGGTGGCACTGGTGCGGGTGCGCCACTCCTCGTGGATGACGCCGCGCTCCTTGTCAATCTCGTCGCCATCGAGGGTGAGATAGCCGCTCCAGTCGTGAAGGATGAGCAGACAGCTATCAACGATGCCGGGATGGAGCGTCTCGTCGATGGGCACGTCGGAGATGTTATAGACGGTCTCGTCGATCGACGTGTAGGCATTGACGTTGGTGCCGAACTTCACACCATGGCGCTGCAGGTATTCGAGCACACCCTTGTCGGGGAAGTTCTTGGTGCCGTTGAAGGCCATGTGCTCCAGGAAGTGGGCAAGGCCGCGCTGGCTCTCCTCTTCGAGCACAGAACCCACACGCTGGGCGATGAAGAACTCGGCGTGGTGCTCGGGAAGGTCGTTGTGACGGATGTAGTAGGTCAGGCCATTGGGAAGCTGGCCGTAGCGCACCTGCGGGTCCAGGGGGAGAGGTGGCATCTGTGGCATCTGCTGAGCCACAACGGCGCTGCCGAAAAGGGTCAGCGCCATCGCAAGGGTAGATAGTAATTTCTTCATGTTCTAAGTAACTATTCAGATTAACTATACATTTTTTTTCTTTAAACACGAATTATCGCGAATTAACGTTAATTTTTCAGTATGTATGCCTGTAAATGATACACATCTTTCAAAAATTCGTGTAAAATTCATGATAATTCGTGTTAAGTAAAAAACACATATAATTATCTTTAATTTTGGTTACATACTTATCAATCAAATCAGGAACTGGCTGGAGATAGGCTCGTTGTTCATGACGCGGCGGATGGTCTCGGCGAAGAGGTTCGAGATGGTGATGGTCTTGACCTTGGGGCTGGAGCCGCGATACGGGATGGAGTCGGTAAAGACGATCTCCTTGAGCATGCTGTTATCGACGCGCTCGCTGGCAGGGCCCGACATGACGCAGTGGCTGGCACAGGCACGGACACTGCGGGCGCCCATGCTCATGATGAGGTCGGCTGCCTTGGTGATGGTGCCTGCCGTATCGACCATATCATCGACGAGGACCACGTCCTTGCCCTTGACGTTGCCGATGAGGAACATCTCGCCGATGGAGTTGGGCTTGTCGCGATGCTTGTCGCACATCACCATGGGCACGTTGAAGTACTTGGCATAGGTGAAGGCACGCTTGGAGCCACCGGCATCGGGCGAAGCGATGACGAGGTTGTCGAGGCCCACTTCGTTTGCGATGTAGGGCATGATGACGCTCGAAGCATAGAGATGATCGACGGGGCAGTCGAAGAAGCCCTGGATCTGGTCGGCATGGAGGTCCATCGTGATGAGACGGTTGATGCCGGCCGTAGCCAGCATGTCGGCCACGAGCTTGGCACCGATGGCCACACGCGGCTTGTCCTTGCGGTCCTGACGGGCCCATCCGAAGTAAGGCACGACGGCTGCAATCTGTGCAGCAGAGGCACGCTTGGCAGCATCGACCATCAAGAGCAGCTCCATCAGGTTGTCAGCGCTGGGGAAGGTACTTTGTACCAGGAACACATACTTGCCGCGGATGGATTCCTCGAACGACACACCGAATTCGCCATCGGCAAACGTCTGAATCAGCAGATTGCCGAGCGGACAGCCGAGGCTGGCGCAGATCTTTTCGGCGAGGTAACGTGAAGCACGACCAGAGAAAACTAAGAAGTTATTGTTCATATTCTATATAATTAAAC
>JAEEUA010000259.1 GCA_016286775.1 Bacteroidales bacterium | reverse complement strand
CTTGGCATGAAGGTTGTTTGGTCGGGATGGATTACATACTGGATGTCGGCTTTCTTTGCACGCTGGGGTGCTGCGGCTTTCGATGTCAGAGTGGCACCCGTGAGCGTATAGTCGTGGCCAGAGATGATAAGACCGTTGGCCTGGATAGCTGCAAGGAGGGTGGCATCGAGCGTGATGGAGAAGTCTCCCGTGATTTCAAAGTATTCATACGATGTGCCGTTTCCATCGACAAGGCCGCTCCATGTGCTGCCATTCTTGAAAGAGCCTTGAGCATTGGCGGCCACGTCCTTGGTGTGGGCGGTGACGATGTCACCCACCTTGGCATTACCGAAGGCTGTAGCTTCAATCTTGTACCATCCGGACCAGTCGGTAGGCATCACCTTCTCATCGGACGAAAGCATCGTTTCGTCACCTTGTCCACCTGCAGAAGCCGTGTTGGCCGTGACGCCCGTGAGCGTGTAGTCGTGGCCAGAGACGATGAGTCCATTGGCCTGAATGGCAGCCAGGAGTGTGGCATCAAGGGTGAGGGAGAAGTCTCCTGAGATTTCGAAGTATTCGTACGAGGTGCCATTGCCATCGACAAGGCCGCTCCACGAACTGCCGTCCTTGAAGGAACCTTGTGCTCCTGCTGCCACGTCCTTGGTGTGGGCTGTGATGACGTCGCCTTCCTTGAGGTTGGCAAGAAGATTGGCTTCGATCTTGTACCATCCCGACCAGTCGGAGGGCATTACCTTCTCTTCGTTCGAAAGGACGGTTTCGTCACCACCAGGTTGGGGCGTAGGCTCAACAACGGGTTCTTCGGAAGGTACGTTCCAATGCCACATCGCTGCCACTATGCCGCCTCCATTGTGCCAAGTGGAGACAGGAGTCATGTCGGAATAGTGGATCCATGTGCCGTCGAAAGGCAGATGAATGAAGTCGTAGCAGTTGATGGCAGGGTATTTGCCAGTCCACTGATAGACCTGTTCGGCATTGTCGTTGTTCCAGTTGACGTTGGCCATCGTGCCCGAAAGAATCTTCTGTCCATAGTTGGCAAGCAGGGTCTGGTAGAGCGCCTTGGCCTCGCTGGTCGCGTTGACGTTGACAAGGGAGGTGGCAGGAGCGACATTGATCGAAGTCCATGTGATGATGATGTCCTGTTCGTTGGTTTTCTTGCTTGGACCATAGACGATTCCGGCGGGAATTGTGAGAACAAGTTCCGACACTGCCGGTGCCGTAAAGTCGATGTTGAGAATACTGCTGGCACCATAGACCACAGCATTGTTGACAGGATTGCCATTGAGCAGAATTCTATCTTTTGTCGACGTAGCAAAACCGATGTTTTCGTCAAACATGACTGCTACGGTGTGGTTGCCGGGATAGATTTGACGGCCCGTGGCAAGCGTGTTGCCCGATGTGGTCAAAGTATCAGCCTGGTCGCAGATGATGCCCAAAAATGTGGGGGCTGGCGAATCTACGACAGTATATTGTGCGTCGGTGTCCATGCAGGCTGTCCATCCGAAGAGGACAGCCGATGCACAGATGACGGAGAGAATCTTGATGTTTTTCATAACATTCACAATCTATATGATATTATTCGACAGTGATTTTAGTGATGACGGTGTGGTTGCCGTTGGCGATGAATACTCCGCCCCAACCTTGAACGGTGTAGGCTGCGTCGAGCATCTCCTGGGTGAGCTTGAACGAGACAGCTCCTTTATTGGCAGCCAGGTCCCACTCGTCGTGTTTGAAGGCTGCATAGGTCGGGCCCCAATGGCCTTCCACGATCTGCAGTTCCCATTCGTCGGTCAGCGGAGTGACGTAGAAGCGGATGGTCTGTCCGGCCTTGACGCCGGCTTCGGCCAGCTCGGCACCGCCGTCGCTGAAGAAGGTGGGCTGGTTGGCCCAGGCATCGGCCACAGCCTCGCCTTTCCAGAGCTCGGTCTCGAGGCTGATGGTGCGCTTCACGTCAATCTTGTTGACGATAAGGCCTTCGCCCTGCATGATCAGGCAGCAGCCCCAGTCGGTAAGGGTGGTGAGCAGTTCTACCAGTTTCTGGGTGGCAGGAATCTCGATATAACCGTTGCTGATGTCACAGATGCCCGAGTTGATGTTGTTGCCGTTATTAAGACCGGTAGCCACACCAATCTCCTCCATGGCGCCCCAATGGCCGTCAAAGAACTGTATCTGCCACCAGTCGTTGAAGTTGGTGACCCAGATGCGGATGACGTCACCCTCCTGCAGCTCCATGTCGGCAAAGGCCGTGGCACTTTCGCCCTCGGACTGTACGTTCTTTCCGAACTCCCAGTTGAAGCTCCATGCGTCGAGCTTGACGGTTCCTGTCCAGATGACAAAGGTCTGCTCGCTGTTGGGGATGACGCTAAGGGCATATTCTACCTCTCCGTTCGACGAGATGAGCTTCAGTACCGACGAGCGCCCTGCTGTCTCGGGGATGCGGATATAGAGCTCGTCATCGACGAAGATGTACTGGCAGTCGATGCCGTCGATCTGCACGCCAGTGAGCTTGTCGCCATTGACCACGGCCACGCTGAACATCTTGCCAGCCTTGAGTTCCACGTCGTCGCCCGGCATTTCGGGGATGAAGCAGAAGACGGGCGAATCGACATCAAGATTGCCGAACACGACGGTTTCCCCATTGCTCATGGTAATGCCGAGAGCGCCTGTAACTGCGGTCACAGGAACAACAACCACCAGTTCTGCCTCCGACTGTGAGATGAAGGTATTGACCACACAGTTTTCGGCAAAAGTGATTTGACTGATGAGGTCAAGGTTCTTGCCAACGATGTTGAGGATGCTTCCTGCCGAAACGGTTGAAGGATTATAAGAGATGAGTTCGGGCTTGGCTGTTTCGATGGCAACGGACTGTGTTGCACCACTCTTGCACACGAGCACCAGGTCGCCGCTTTGTGTGCCTTCGGGAACGGTAAGCATCAGCGAAGTGGCACTTTGCTCCTCGGGAGCGACGGTGTTCTCCACGCCTGGGAAGGTGGCTCCGCTCACTACGTCGAGGTCCTTGCCGGTGATGGTGATCTTCTGTCCGCCACGCAGGCCTGTTGCAGGTGTTACGACGATCTCGGTGGGTACTTGCATGCCGATGTAGGCAATGACTACCTCCACATCAGAAGCGGGATAGACAGAGATGGTGGCTGCATCGGGAGTGTTGTCGGGCAGAACGAACGAAATCTCGGTGGCTTCGCTATTGATGGTGAACTTGGTCTCGGTCTCAGCCACGGTGAGACGTCTTACAAGGTCGAAATCAGTGCCTTTGATGGTGATGGCATCACCAGGCTTCTTGCCTGAGAGGTTGGCAATTTCGGCAACGGCAGGCAGGGTGACGATGAGGTTCTCCTCGCTTTCGACCACCTGCTCGCCGTCGCTAACGGCCACGCGTCCGGTCTGTGCCGTCTCGGGCACGAAGAGAGCAATCTTGTAGCGCGAATGCTCCTGGAACTGATTTTCGAAAATGGTGTCGCCCACGGCGAAGACCACTGCATTCATGAGGTTGAGGTAGTCACCCTCGATGGTCAGCAGGTCGCCCGCTTTGACTTTTGCAGGAGTGAGCTTGTCGATGCTGATGGGCTCGGTGTAGGTGATGTCGCTCTCGGTGAAGAGACTTCCACCTGCGTATTTGAGTTCGATGCGGCCCACTTCCGGTCCGTCCTTGGGCACGGTGACCATGATGCTGTTTTCATTGATGACATTGATGTCATTCACAACAACATTGCCGGGGAAAACGACACTGGTGATCTGGTTGAGACCGCTGCCCACGAAACGGATCTGTCCGCCACGGGCTACGGGACTGGGGCCGAATGCGTTGAGCGAAACGCCTCCCTTGTATTGATTGGTGTCGAGCTGGTTGTCCTCCGAACAGGAGACTGCCGTGAACAGC
>JAEEUA010000057.1 GCA_016286775.1 Bacteroidales bacterium | reverse complement strand
TCGGCCAGCTGCATGTAGTTCCACCGGATGATCTCGGGCGTCTTGGCCAGCATGGTCAGGTGGAGCTGTTCGGCATAGCGGTCTATGCTCATGTTGATGCCGCCCGCATCCACCCATCCGCCGCCGTTGCGGCCTGGGGCGATGTTGTCGAAATAGCGGATGATGTTATAGCTTAGGTAGTTCTGCAAATGCTGCGCCGAACCCGGGTCGCGCGTCTCGGTGCCTGTCCAGAGGCCGTCGAAGTAGAGGGGCTCCTCCTCCAGGTTGAAGCCCAGTCCGTGGAAGTGGTCGTACCAATTGGGGTATTTGATGATGACCTTCACCTTCGGGTTGACGGCCTTGGCCGGGTTGACCACCAGCTCGCGTCCGGCATCGGCCATCAGGCGCAGGCGGTATTCGGTCCAGCTTCGGGTGCCTTTTGCCGCAATCTCGTCGTCGTTCTTCAGGTCGATGAAGAAGAAGTCGTCGAGGATGAAGTCGTCGAAGAGCCGGGCGGTATATTCCGCCACCTCGCGCACCTGCTGGCGCTCGTTTTCGCGTGCATAGCTGTAGGTCTCGAAGTCGGTGGGTTCCGAACGGGTGTAGGTGATGCCGCCGCCCACCTCCAGGCCCTTGGCGAGGAAAAACTTCTTCACCTTCTTCATGGTCTTTTCGTCCACCGTGAAGGCATCGCGGTGCGTTTCGAGGTAGATCTTGTCCAGGTCCACCTGCGAGCTCACGGTCTCCCAGGTTTCGTTCAAGAACTTGTCGTCAGCCATCCGGGCCACGTCCTGGGCGCGGATGTAGGTCGATACCTTGAAGTTCTTGTACTTGCCAGCCTGTGCTGGAGTGCCCAGGGCAATCAGCGCGATTGCGAGGCACAACATTTTCATCAAATTGTTTTTCATATCTTTAGTTATAAAAAGGAGGATGGTCTAAGGTAATGTTTGCACCATTCGGCGACAAAGATAGACATTTTTTTCAAACCCTGTTTTCTTTCTATATATATAATTAATGTGAAAAATCAGATTTTCGGCACTTTTTCTGCTTTTTGTCACTTATAGCACACAAGTTTCGGTTTTTTCGAAACAGATTTTGGCAAAGGCCTCTTTTTTTCGAAGGAAAGAATCGTAAAAATCGTTCAAAAAATGCAAAAAATAGAATAAATGTTTCATCAGACAACATTTCTTGTATAAAAAGAAATATTTTTTTCGCAAATGTGAAAATTTATCTGTATCTTTGCGGCGTAAAGAATCAACCAAATAGCTAAACACAATGTCTTTCTGGATCATCTTTAAGCTTCTTGGCTCATTGGCACTGCTGATGTTCGGTATGAAAACCATGAGCGACGCCCTGCAGAAAATGGCAGGACCGCAGCTGCGCCACGTATTGGGAGCCATGACAACCAATCGTTTCACGGGAATGTTGACGGGTATGGTCGTTACCGCCTCCGTGCAGTCCTCTACGGCCACCACCGTGATGACTGTGTCGTTCGTCAACGCTGGTCTGCTCACCCTGGCGCAAGCCATCTCGGTCATCATGGGTGCCAATATCGGTACCACGCTGACCGCCTGGATCATGTCGGCGGGTATGTCGTTCGACATCACCATGTGCGTCTATCCGGCCTTCTTCCTGGGCATCATCCTTATCTACCAGAAGAAGTATCGCTACTTCGGCGACTTCCTCTTCGGTCTATCGTTCCTGCTCCTGGGTCTGGGCACGCTGCGTGCCACGGGTACGGAGATGAACCTGGGTGAGAATGAGACGCTGCTGAACTTCTTCTCGTCGTTCGACCCGACCTCGTTCCTGACCACCCTTGTCTTCCTGCTTTTGGGCGGCATCCTGACCTTCTGTGTGCAGTCGAGTGCTGCCGTCATGGCCATCACGATGATTCTCTGCTCGAGCGGCGCCCTGCCCATCTATCAGGGTATCGCCCTGGTGCTGGGTGAGAACATCGGCACCACCATCACTTCGAACCTGGCAGCCCTTTCCGCCAATACGCAGGCACGTCGAGCAGCCTTCGCCCACATGTTCTTCAACGTCTTCGGCGTCATCTGGATTCTTTTCGTCTTCCGTCCGTTCATCAACATGGTCTGCGGTTGGGTAGGCTACGACGTCAACATGTCGAAGGAAGCCGTCGATTCCGCCACCTTCATGGCGAATGCCGCCAAGCTGAGCTTCGTGCTCGCCGCCTTCCATACCACATTCAATGTGACCAACACGTTCATCCTCATTTGGTTCATCAAGCAGATCGAGAAGTTCGTATGCTGGGTTATCAAGCCGAAGCGTGTCGATGAGGAGGAGGATTTCCGCCTGCATTTCATCACAGCTGGATTCATGCGTACCCCCGAGCTTTCGGTGCTCGAGGCTCAGAAGGAGATTTCTTCGTTCTCGGAACGTATGCAGCGCATGTTCGGCATGGTGAAGGAACTGCTCTACCTGTCGTCGAGTGCATTGAACGCCGACAAGAACCGCGAGACCACCCTCAACAAGCTCTATACGCGCATCGAGAAGTACGAGAGCATCAGCGACAACATGGAGCTGGAGATTGGCCAGTACCTCGAGCAGGTGAGCGACGCCCACCTCAGCGACGAGACCAAGGGCAAGATTCGTGCGATGCTGCGTGAGGTGAGCGAGCTGGAGAGTATCGGTGACTCGTGCTTCAACATGGCACGTGCCATCAACCACAAGTTCGCCAACAAACAGGACCACTTCACCGACAAGCAGTATGAGCGCCTCTATCAGATGATTTCGCTGACCGACCAGGCCCTGACCTACATGAATCAGCTTATGTCAGGACGCAAGGAGGACTACGATGTGAACCTCACCTTCAACCTCGAGAATGAGATCAACAACTTCCGCAACCAGCTGAAGGCGCAGAACATCAACGACGTGAACAATCACGAGTACACCTACGCTGAAGGAACCATCTATATTGACCTCATCAACGAGTGCGAGAAGCTGGCTGACTATGTAGTGAATGTCGTCGAGGCCCGTACGGGTATTCGTCAGCGCAATTCATAAAATGACTTTTTTAAAATTTAAAATTAAAAAAAACTGTGAAGAGGCAGGCCGTATTCGGCTTGCCTCTTTGTATATAGGTGTCTCTCTACAGATTCAGCGGATTAACCAGATTACTTTGTTCGACCAAGCAGAAAAACTGTTAAATCTGACTCCAAAAGTATTTCCGAAAAAGACGAAAAGAAACCGCCAAGTCTACGCTATTGAAGCGAAAGACGCAGCCATTCTCACCACAATAAAACTTTTTTACTGAAAAGGCGAAATATGGATTTAAGAAGAGGGAACTGTCCGTTGACAGTTCTGATGCTAAGCTTGGCAGTGCCATCTTAAAGTACGCTTTCATCTGTCCCTCCCAAAACTCAGCATCACCCCCTTCGGGTTTTCCTCTTTTTAAATCGAAAATGGCCTTTCGGCAGAATAATTCAAAAAATTCGCCTTATCCAAACTATTAGGTTAAAATTCTGCTTGCTTCGAGCAACGGAAAGCCCCGAAGGGACAAAAGATTACAGAGGGGGGTAACACCCCCGGTATTGGATACCCAACATACACGGAAGCCCTGTAAGGGAGACAAGAATCTTTCGTGCCTTCGGCACTCATTTGTTGGGACCCGGTATAACGGGGGTGATACCCCCGCCTGTAGTCTTATCAGTCTTTCACGCTTATGCTAGGCCGAACAAAATAATCCGTTAAATCTGCGTAGAGAGAAAAAATCGAGGAAGCACTCTGACGGCCGACAGAGTACTTCCTCTTTTTGCGCAAGTATTGTGACGGCCGACAGAGTACTCTATGCTTCGGGATGGAGTACGCTCACGGCCGACAGGATACCCGACACTACAGGATGGAGTACTCCTACGGGCGACAGAGTACTTGCATAACAGCGGAAATACTCTCACGGCCGACAGAGTACTTCCGCAATTTGAGCAAGCATCGTGACGGCCGACAAGGTATCCGATGCGACTGGATGGAATACCCTCACGGCAGACAGAATACCCGATGCTACAGGATGGAATACTCAATCGGCCGTCAGAGTACTCGCCACAACGGTGGAAATACTCTCACGGCCGACTTGATTCTTCCTGCGAATTTGATATGCCGGATGGCGTTTTGCGGTGCTTTGATATTTTTATACATCCTCTCAATCCTCCCCATCACCTCCGACCCGGGGTGATGACGCGTTCGCCCAATAACTTGTCGAAATCCTTCTTGATGAACATCTTGTTGTTGAGCTGCTGCATGAGCTCGTCGCTTTGCTCGGGATTGATGGCGGTGCGGAGCTGCTGGGTAAGGCTTTCGATCTGCTGTTCGAGGATGCAGTTCTTCAGCTCGAGGATGGAGCGGGGGACAAGGATGTCGATGCGTTCGTCATTCTGAGCCACTCCCAGGGCATCGTAGCGATCCTGCATCAGATTGACGGCAGTCTGCTGTACTTCGGGGTCGTCGAACCTGTTACTGAAGAACTTAACGCTGTCCCACGGTACCGAGGGATCGACCGATGCATCGAGCGCCATGCTGTACATGCGGGCATAGAGGGGATGCTGGAAGGTCACCTGGTCGTCATCCAGCTCGTTGTAGATGAAATCAATGACGCGGACATCCATCTTCATCTGCTTCTTTTCTTCGTCGTTGAAGTAGGAGAACGTGAACGTCTCGCCTCCGTGACGCACGATGTACTTGATGATGTTGCGCTCGAACCGGTCGGTGAGACGGGGTATGTAGGCGGGCGTTTGGGGAGCAGCTGGCTGTGCCGGATCGGTGTCGGCGGGACGATCGGTGCTGCCGGCGAAGTCGGAGGCTTCCTTCGTCACGCCGAGTTCTTCGCGTTCGCGGGCTGCCTGCTCGCGCCGCATCTCGATTTCCATCTTGCGCACCTCTGCCTGGTAGTTGTTCTGCTTGGCGATATTGACGTAGCGCATGGTCTGCGCCTCGCTGAGCTGCAGGCTTTGTGCCACTCGGCCGACCAGGATGGAATTGGTGATGGGGTCGGCGATGAGCGCCACGCTGTTGCAGACGTTCTGCGCCACCTTCGCCATGGCATAGGGGTCGAAGGGATTGACATCCTTCATCAGGGTGCGGATCTTGAAGGAGATGAAGTCCTGCATATTCGCCTTGAAATAGGCCTGCGCCTCTTCGCTGGTGTGCTTCCGGCAGAAGGAGTCGGGGTCCTCGCCTTCGGGCAAGGTGAGAATGCGCACATTCATGCCTTCGAGCAGCAGGAGGTCGATGCTCTTAATGGCTGCCGTGATGCCAGCATTGTCGGCGTCGAACATCAGGACACAGTTCCGTGTGAAGCGCTTGATGATGCGGATGTGCTCGGAGGTGAGGGCCGTGCCCGATGCGGCGATGACGTTCTGGAAGCCTGCCTGCGACATGCTGAGCACATCGACATTGCCTTCGACGACGTAGCAGAGGTCCTGCCGCGCCATCTCGTTCTTGGCTTCGAACAGGCCATAGGGGAGGTCCGACTTGTGATAGATGGCGGATTCGGGCGAATTGACGTACTTCTTGAAGGCATGATCGACGCGCTGCAGGATTCGACCGCCAAAGGCGATGCACTTGCCGGAGAGGGAATGATGGGGGAAGATGACACGCCCGGCAAACCGACAGACGGGAATCTTGTGCGGATCGTCGCCATAGCAGAGTCCGACACCAGTCCCGTCGAGCAGGTACTCGCGCTTGTGGCCGCGCTGCAGGGCGCGGGACGCCAGGTTGGTCTTGTCCTCGAGCGCATAGCCCAGATGATAGCGATGGATGGTGGCATCCTGGATGCCTCGTTCGCGGAAGTAGGCGAGACCTACATTGCGGCCCTCGGGCGTATTGAACAGGTCGTCCTCGAAGCACTTCTGCGCAAACTCGTTGAGATTGAACATGCCCTCGCGGTCGGTCTGCTGCTGGCGCTCTTCGTCGTTCATCTTCTTCTCCTCGACCTCGATGCCGTATTTCCTGCCGAGCCAGCGAATGGCCTCGTAGAAGGTCATCTGCTCCTTCTTCATCAAGAAGGAGACGGGTGAGCCGCCTTCGCCGCAGGAGAAGCACTTGCAGATGTTCTTGGCGGGCGAAACGTTGAAGGACGGCGACTTGTCGGGGTGGAAGGGGCACAAACCGATATAGTTGACCCCGCGGCGCCGCAACGTCACGAAATCGGAAACGACATCGACGATCTGAGCTGCGTCGATGACCTTGTCGATGGTTTGTTGATCAATCATGTATTCTTTTTTATCACGAATTAGAGAATTATCGAATTGAGGGGTTTGTAAACGAAAGAAACATCATTCATTCTCAATTTCGCTAATTCGTGATATCTAAATTAGAGCTTCGTGTCATTGTTCCTGAGTCGAACTGTGAGGTCGATGAAGTCCTGGACGGAGAGCTGTTCGGCACGCTGGTCGAAGAGGGGGTCCTGGAGGATGTCGGAGAAGTGGTCGGGCTGCCAGTCCTGGACGAGGTTGCGGAGGCAGTTGCGAAGCGTTTTGCGACGGGTGCTGAATGCCGTCTTGACCAGCGTGCGGAAATCCTTTTCGGCGCAGGGTAGCTGGCGTACGTTGTTTCGAACCATTCGGATGACCGCGCTCTGGACCTTCGGCGGGGGATTGAATACGCCGGGCGGGACAGAGAAGCAATACTCGATGTCGTACCACACCTGGATGAGGACCGAAAGGACGCCATAGGTCTTGGAGCCCGGTTGGGCTGCCAGGCGTTCTGCCACCTCCTTCTGGATCATTCCTGAACAGATGGGTATCAGGTCGCGGTAATCGACGACGCGGAAAAAGATCTGCGAGGAGATGTTGTAGGGATAGTTGCCAATCAGGGCAAAGGGCTGTCCGTCGAAGACCTCAGGACCGTCGAGGGGGAGCTTGAGAAAATCCGCCTCGATGATGCGCTTGTCGAGCGAACTGGGAAAATGGAGGCGCAGGTAGGACACCGACTCGCTGTCGAGCTCAACGACCTTCAGGTTGTAGCCCTTCTGTATGAGGAACTGGGTGAGCACACCCATGCCCGGTCCGACCTCGAGGACGGGCAGGTGCCGAAAGTCGGCGAGCGTGTCGGCGATACGCTCGGCTATGGACAAGTCCTTGAGGAAGTGCTGGCCGAGGTTCTTCTTGGCGCGCACCTTGTCGTCGAAGGAGAGGGGGCGGGGGTTTTTGTTCATTTGAGGAGGAGGGCAGCCAAGGATGGCTGCCACTAGAACGGGTTAGGAGGGGTGAGGGGGGTGAGGCCGAGGCCGGGGGCGGATTGGAGGGTGACGCGGCCGTCGATGACCTGCATGCCGCCGCGGAACGCGTCGTTGGAGATGAGGAGGTTGCCGTCGAGGTCGAGGTAGTCGGCGCAGGGCGCCAACTGGGCGGCTGCCGTGACTGCACAGCTCGTTTCGGTCATGCAGCCGAGCATCACCTGCATCCCCTGCATACGGGCGAGCTGTATCATCAGTCGGGCGGGGGCGAGGCCGCCGCACTTCATCAGCTTGATGTTGATGCCGTGGCAACAGCCCTTCATCCGGATGACGTCGGCGGGACCCTGCACACTCTCGTCGAGGATGATGGGCAGGGGGGAGCGTTGGGTGAGCCAGCGAAGCCCCTCGAGGTCGTGCTTCGGCAGCGGCTGTTCGACCATGATGACACCCTGGCCGGAAAGCCACTCGATCTGTTCGAGCGCCATTTCGGGAGAGGTCCATCCCTGGTTGGCATCGACGGTGAGCGGCAGGTCGGACACTTCGCGGATGGTCTGGATGAGCTGGCGGTCGCCAGGCACACCGACCTTGACCTTCAGCCGGCCGAACTGTCCCTCGACTTCGCGTACCTTCTGCCTGACGACCTCGGGCGTGTCGATGCCGATGGTGTAGGTGGTGTAGGTGCAGCGTTCGGGGGACAGACCGAAGAGACGCCAGAGCGGCTGGCCTAGCAACTGGCCGACCAGGTCGTGGAGCGCAATGTCGATGGCGGCCTTGGCTGCAAAGTTGTGCGCTTCGGCTTCGTCGTCGTCGAGGTGCATCACATAGGAGAGGATGTCGTCGGTGCGAAACGGATCGTCGAACGCCTCGAGCCGGACGCGGGAAAGAAAGCGACAGACGCTTTCGATGGATTCGCCCAGGTAAGGCGGCATGGAGGCTTCGCCATAACCCGTCACCCCCTGATGGGTGATGGCTATAAGAACATCAGGTGTCTGGCTGCGTGAGCAACCAGACACGGTGAATGTATGCTGCAACTGCAGCGGATAGGGATGATAACGAAGCTGCATCAGAGCTTGTCACTCTGCTCGAGGGTGAGCGTTTGAGTCGGACGGTCGCATACCTCGGTGGGGCCGAAATACTGGATTGGACCGGGATATACGAACGAGGTGTTGCGCGACCATTCGGTACGATGGCGAACGAAGTACTTGTAGGGCTTGCCCTTGAGTTCGACGAGAGCCTTCTTGATAACGGGCTTCATCTCGCCGTTGCGCTTCTCCATGTTCATCATCATGGTGATGGGGATACCACCGGCAATCCATTCGTCGGCTGGACGGAAGGTGTTCTTGATGGACGACATGTAACCGGTCTTTCCGGCAGCGATGAGCATAGCAGCATTGTAGCCGAGGCTATAGCAGTAGTCGGCATCCCAGTTGGATGGAGCTGCGCAGCGGCCCTCGTATCCGAAGAAGTGGTGCTGGGTAGCGAACTTGCCTGTGTAGATGCCATCGTTCTTCCACTTGGCGAGCTTGTCCTTGACCATCTCGGCGAGGAGCTGCTCGGTCTCGATGAGCGATACCTGTACGTTGCCGTGTGGGTCGCGCTCGAGAGCCAGCTGACGGCTTACGGAAATTGGCAGCGAACGGAAGAGGGCTGCGTTCTCGTCGGAGAGGTGAGCGAGGACGTAGTCGATCTTCTTGTCGTCGGCGACGAGCTCAAAGTCGGCTTGGTTCTGGGCGAGCATATCGTTGAGCTCGGCGATGAGACGCTTGATGGCGGGGATGAACTCGATGAGTCCTTCGGGAACGAGGACAACGCCATAGTTCATGCCGAGGTTAGCGCGGTCGGTAACGACTTCGGCGATGTAGGTCACGATGTCGTCGAGCGTCTGGTTCTTGGCCTCGACCTCCTCGCCGAGCAGGGTAACGTTGGGATGCGTCTGCAGTGCGCACTCGAGGGTGACGTGGCTGGCGCTACGACCCATGAGCTTCACGAAGTGCCAGTACTTCTTTGCAGAGTTGCAGTCGCGCATGATGTTGCCGATGACCTCGGAATAGACCTTCGTAGCGGTGTCGAAGCCGAATGAAGCCTCGATCTCGCTGTTCTTGAGGTCGCCGTCGATGGTCTTGGGGCAACCGATGACCTGTACGTCGGCACCGATGGATTTGTAGTATTCGGCGAGCACGCAGGCATTGGTGTTGGAGTCGTCGCCACCGATGATGACGAGCGCCTTGATATCGAGAGCCTGGAGAATCTCAAGGCCCTTGTCGAACTGCTCCTTCTTCTCGAGCTTGGTACGACCGGAACCGATGATGTCGAAGCCGCCGGTGTTGCGATATTCGTCGATGATGTTGCCGGTGAGCTCCATGTAGTTGTGCTCGATGAGACCTGCAGGGCCGAGGATGAAGCCGTAGAGACGGTTCTTGGGATTGAGGCTCTTCACACCATCGAAGAGACCGGAGATGACGTTGTGACCGCCAGGAGCCTGGCCGCCGGAAAGGATGACGCCTACGTTGAGCGAAGCCGAATGCTTGCCGCCCTCGGAGGGCTCGAAATGAACGTATGGCATGCCGTAGGTGTTGGGGAAAAGCTTCTCGATCTCCTCCTGGTCGGCAGCCGACTGGGTGGGTTCACCTTCTACGAGTGTAAGAGGACCACAAAGGGCCTTGGGCATCTTGGGACGATACTCGGCGCGTGCAATTTCCAATGCGCTTTTTTCAACTGTTTCCATAAAGTTAGTTTTTAAGTAATGTTGTTAATTGGTTGGATTATTCTATTTGACTATTCTTGGTAGAAAAGACTCGGAATCAATGGTGGAAGAGGCGTACGCCCGTAAAGACGCAGACCATACCGTACTTGTCGCAGGTGGCGATGACGTTGTCGTCGCGTACCGAACCGCCTGCTTCGGCGATGTACTGGACACCCGACTTGTGGGCACGTTCGATGTTGTCGCCGAAGGGGAAGAAGGCATCGGAGCCGAGGGAGACACCCGAAAGCTGCTGGAGCCACTGCTTCTTCTCGGCCAGGGTAAGTACCTCGGGGCGCTCGGTGAAGAAGTTCTGCCAGGTGCCTTCGCGCAGCACGTCATCGTGCTCCTCCTCGCTGATATAGACGTCGATGGTGTTGTCGCGGTCGGCACGCCGGATGCCCTCCTTGAAGGGCAGTGCCATCACCTTGGGATGCTGGCGCAGCCACCAGATGTCGGCCTTGTTGCCTGCGAGACGGGTGCAATGGATGCGGCTCTGCTGACCTGCGCCGATGCCGATGGCCTGTCCGTCCTTCACGTAGCATACCGAATTGGACTGGGTATATTTGAGGGTGATGAGGGCAATCACCAGGTCGCGGCGTGCCTCGGCCGGGAGGTCCTTGTTTGCCGTGGGAATGTTGGCGAAGAGCGCATCGTCGTTGAGGTTGATCTCGTTGCGTCCCTGCTCGAAGGTGATGCCATAGACCATCTTGCGCTCGACGGGAGCCGGATGATAGGCGGGGTCCATCTGAATGACACAATAGGTGCCCTTGCGCTTGGCCTGCAGGATCTGGAGTGCCTCGGGTTCGTAGCCCGGGGCGATGACACCATCGCTGACCTCGCGGTTGATCAGACGGGCGGTAGCGACGTCGCACACATCGGAGAGGGCGATGAAGTCGCCGAACGAAGACATGCGGTCGGCACCACGAGCCCGCACATAGGCCGAAGCCAGCGGCGTCAGTTCGTAGTCATCGGTGAAGTAGATCTTCTTCAGCGTTTCGGTGAGCGGCAGGCCCACGGCGGCACCGGCAGGTGACACATGCTTGAAGCTGGTGGCAGCGGGCAGGCCTGTGGCAGCCTTGAGCTCGCTGACGAGCTGCCAGCTGTTGAACGCATCCAGAAGATTAATGTAACCAGGACGACCGTTGAGAACTGTGATGGGCAGTTCCTTGTCGCCTTCCATAAAGATTCGTGACGGCTTCTGATTGGGATTGCAGCCGTATTTCAATTCGAGTTCTTTCATATATTATATAGGTACTGACAAATATGTCGGTGCAAATGTACTCTTTTTTGACGAAAAAAACAAATATTTGAAGCTGTTTTTTGTTCATGTCAAATTATTTTATTATATTTGCACCCGTAAAAATCCAAGATATGCAAAATTCAAATGTCACTACAGTAAAAATAATAAGCCTTGCTGCATTTGCAGCTGTGCTTGTTTCGTGCAATAGGAAGGCCGATGCCCCTATCGACCGAGTTGCTCTTCTGGAGCGTAACAACCCCGTGGTAACTGCCCTCGACACGATGGCTTCGCTGACAGTAGGCAATGGAGATTTTGCCATGACCGTCGATGTCACCGGCCTGCAGACGTTCCCCGAACAGTACCGCAACGGGGTACCTCTCGGCACGATGTCGAGCTGGGGATGGCATAGCTTCGACAACCCCAACAACTATCAGCCGAGCGAGGTGCTCGTGGCGTACGACTTCGGAACAGGCAGCAAGGAGGCCCTCTATTCGCAGCAGGTGAATCCGAAGAAGGATGCCCGCAAGGCGGCTGCTTCGGACTGGCTGCGTGCCAACCCGCATCGACTGCACGTGGGCAACCTGGGCCTGTTCGTCGATGAAGGGGAGAAGCCCGAAATCACCGACATCAACCAGAAGCTCAACCTCCTTTCGGGTATCATCGTCTCGAACTACAAGTGGAACGGGATGCCTGTCAGTGTCATGACCGGATGCAGCCCCGATCAGGACGTCATCGGCGTCTCCATCGAGGCCCCGGAACCCCTGCCGCTCGTGCTGCGTATCCCCGGCCCGACGGGCAAGCATGCCGACGATGCTTCCGACTGGCTCAATACGCCCGACTGTCTGCTCGCTGGAAACTCCTTCAACGTGCCCTATGGCTTTACGGTTGACATCGAAGGGGGAGAGGGCTGCACGCTCGAACAGATTGACAACAACAAGCTGCTCATCTGTCCCCGCAAGAACAAGGATAACAAATACAACCTCTCGTTCCGCTGGCGTCCTTCCGAGCAGGATGCTGCGGCCAATCCCGTTCCGGATGCCCTGACGGTCTTTGCCAACAGCATCAGTCATTGGAAAAAGTTCTGGGATGAGGGCGCAGCCGTGGATTTCAGCGACTGCACCGATCCGCGTGCCAAGGAGCTGGAGCGCCGTGTCGTACTCAGCCAATATTTGCTTGCCATCAACAGCGCCGGCCATACGCCACCACAGGAGACGGGCTTGACCTATAACTCGTGGTTCGGCAAGTTCCACCTTGAGATGATCTACTGGCACCAGGCCTGGCTGCCGCTCTGGGGGCATGGCGAACTGCTCGACCGCACCCTTTCGTGGTACAAGCAGCCCGAACCCCACGCCCTGGCCCGCGAGATAGCCCAGCGACAGGGCTATAAGGGTGTGCGCTGGATGAAGATGACCGACCCCAGCGGCATGGAGGCTCCTTCGAAGGTAGGCAGCTTCCTGATCTGGCAGCAGCCCCATCCCATCTATCTGGCCGAACTGCTTCGAAGAAACGATCCTTCGGTGGTTGACCGCTATTACGACATCGTGATGGAGACTGCCACCTTCATGGGCGATTTCGCCGTGTTCGAACCCGAGAAGAACCGCTTCGTCCTGAAGGGCAATATTCCTGCCCAGGAGACGCTGCGTGCTGCCGAAGTGGTGAATTCGCCCTACGAACTCTCGGAGTGGCGTACGGTGCTTCTGATGGCCCAGCACTGGCGCGAGATCAAGGGAGAGGAGCGTGTTGCGCGCTGGGACTCGATCATCGACCTCATCTCACCCCTGGCGTGGAAGGATGGTGCTGCCGATGATTCGGAGTTCAATGTGGATAAGAACAAGAAGTACGGCAAGGTCTATCTGGCGTGTGAAACCAATCCCGACACCTACACCGATCGTCGTCTGACCAGCGACCATATGGCTGTGCTCGGTGCCCTCGGCATCTATCCTGACTCGCGTCTCATCAACGACACCATCATGAGCAATACGTTGTCGTGGGTGATGGACAACTGGAACTGGAACCACACCTGGGGCTGGGACTATCCGATGACCGCGATGTGTGCCGCCCGCTTGAACCGTCCCGACGATGCCGTGTCGATCCTCCTTAACAAGGAACGCACCAACACGTATCTGCCCAACGGCCATAACTACCAGGACCAGCGCCTGCGCTGCTACCTGCCGGGCAATGGCGGCCTGTTGACGGCTGTGGCCATGATGTGTGCCGGCTGGGACGGATGCGAGCTCGGAAAGAATCCGGGCTGGCCCAAGGACGGCAAGTGGAATGTACGTTGGGAAGGCCTGAAGCCTTTGCCTTAATAATTCAGTAACCAGTCAGAATTAACAATACATCTTTTTCTTTAAACACGAATTATCGCGAATTATCATTAATTTTTCAGTAATTCGTGTTAAGATAAAAGACGCAACTAATTATCGTTAATTTTGGTTACATACTTAGTAATGAACCAATTCAAAAGTTTATTGTTTCGTAGCCTCAACTGGCTCGAAAAAAGATATTATCACCTCAATTTCTGGCCTCGTCATATCATTGGAATCCTGCTGGCACTTTTTCTGCTGGCAGGAGTGATAGGCATAGGCTATGGATGCTATTGTGGAGTGAGGGCGTGCGTTGAGTTTGTGGTGCGGTTGATCGACGGCACCCGGGACTTATTGGAAGAAGAATTCGACGATGAATACTGCTGGGTGTCTTCTTCCCATGACGAGTTCCCCGTGCCCCTGGAAAAACGTCACCCGAAGCGTGTCCCTAATTTCGGGAAAGACTTCGGCTTTGTCAATGATGTGCATCTGACTGCTGCTGTCAAGTTAGGCATCGAACCCCTCTACAACCGCCAGATGCTGCAACAGATGAAAGGGCAGCTGGTTGAGCTGAAGGATACCCGCTATTATCAGATTCTGCCGCTCACCAGTTCGTCGCCTTATCTGGTGCCTCGTGCTGCCGACTTCCTGACCGACCTGGGCAGGCTGATGCAGGAATACAGCGGCACCAAGTCACGTTTCCTCATCTCGAGTGTGTTGCGAACCCAGGAGGATGTCCAGAAGCTCAGCCGCGTGAACATCAATGCTGCGGTGAATTCTACACATTGCTACGGGACCACCTTCGATATCACCTATAATCGTTTCGATGTCCACGGAGACACGTGGGAAGGTCAGCTCAAGGAGGACCTTGCCCGTGCACTCTACGACCTGCAGGCGATGGGCTACTGCTATGTCAAATATGAGATCAAGCAGCCTTGTTTCCACGTGACGGTCCGACCGTGATTGATGAACGTTTTATTATTTATAACCAACATTAAATTTCACAATTATGAAAAGGATTTTTCTTTTTTGCATATCCCTATTCTTTTTGTCAAGCATGTTAGTATTCACTGGATGTAAAGATGATGAAGACAAAATGTCCGAGTCTGACATTATAGGTCGTTGGTCTCTGTATGAACTCGAAGAAAAGTTAAAATCGGGAGATGAGTGGTATTCAAGTACCAAGCCTGTTGACCCAGAAACTTTTTTGGATTATTATGAAATCGAGTTTCGCAAAAATGGGGAAGTTGTCTATTTCAAACCTCAAAAAAATGGCGATGAAGTAATTTTCTATGGAACTTATTCAATAGAAGATGGTAAAATAATCATTGGACTGAAATGGTCAAATCATACGTCAGGTGCCTATCCTTTTAAAATCATAAATGGTAACGTGCTAACTTTAGAATATGATTATGACAATATGGTCCTTATAGAACATTTCAAACGCATTAAATGAAAGAATTGAAATTTTTTTTGTGTTTGAAACAATAAAAATCATAGGCACACGTTTTATTATTGACTAACCAATAAACGTGTGCCTATGAAGCATAGATTTACTTCCTTACTATCTTCAATACCGGGTCCTCGTCGGGAAACCATTCTGAAGCTGCAGATGTTAGCTCGCTGCTACAATCCGAGCCATGCAGAGAATCTAAAAGATAGATGGTTCGACGAACATGCGCTGACCAGCGAAGCCTTCTAAATCCGAAAGGCTGATACCCGTAAGGATATGGATCATTTCCAGTGACGAAGGCTCTCCTCCTGCAATCTGCGGTCCCAGCTGGCCTCCGCATTCCGGAGCGATCAACAGGTATTGTTCCTTATGCCCGCCATTTCCCTTCAGCTTGAGGGAGATGGCGGCCTTGTTTTTCAATTGGGAGACAAAGCCCTTCAGTCCGCCTTCCTTTTCGCCATAGAGGGTGGTTACCCTTTCGACAATCGAGACGTCGAGGATGGGAGGAAGTGTGCCGCTGCTGATGCGCTGGTGCATGTATTCGTCGAAGCGGGTCATGAGTTCGTCGCGAAGACGCTGGAACAGGTCTTCGGAACTGAGCGGCTCGTTCTTTCCATAGAGCATGGCCGCCAGAAGCTGAAAATCGCTCTTGAGCTGCTCTTCGTCCCTGCGTACTGCATCGGCAGCCTCGAGAACCGGTTGGAGGGAAAAGTCGGAATCCATCGCAGACGGCGGGTTGTCGTCCAGATAACGACGGGTGTTCTCGAAAGCCTCCTGACAGATACGGGCAAGGTTTTCGAAATGGCCTGAAAGGGCAGAAACCTGGGGCGTGAACTCATTGAGCAGCTTGATGGCAAAGTCGGCACCCTGCAGCTTGACTCGACGAATGTAATGCTGCGTGATGAGCCTACGGAATTCCTCGAACAGATTCTTGTCCTTGCCTCGCATACGATCGAAGAACCCGAATCGTTCCCAACGATGCATCAGTTCGTCTATCTGCTTCTCGTCTTCGTCCAAGATCCGGCTGATATCCGTATGCTGACGGTTGAAATGCAAGGTCAGCAGCTGGAGGTGGTTGACGATGGAGCGCACGATGTCCTCGCCCGTCTCGGGAGGATAGGTGGTCTGGAGCATGATCTGCTGGATGCCTTCCTTGAGACTGTTCAGGAGCACCCGGCAATAGTCGGACGTCTTCTTCTTTTCCTGACGATAGAAGAATTCGACACCCATGTCGCGATAGCGTGTCTGATAATACGTGTTCAGATAGGAATCGAGCTGCCAGCACCATTCTTCGCGAGGCTTGTCCTGAAGTTCCTCCACCACACGTTCGACAGCCTGGTTCCAATAGTCCTCGGCGGGAAGCCAGGTCGTGTCGTCCTGCCTATTGAGGCTGATGAAGGATTCGCCGGTGAGGTCGGTCCGTTCCTCGGTCAAGGGCAAGGGGGAAAGGAGCTGCTGGACATGCTCGTTGCACAATTCCATGCTGATGGGATTGGCTGAAGGGCGACTTAGACCGAGCAGGGCATTCAGATAGCACTGGTGCATGTAGTAGCGTATCTCGTTTTCGGGATAGCTCATGCCCGTGACATTGAACGAGCTGAAGATGGCCGGGAATTCGACTTCATAGACGGTCTCTGCCGTCTTGGGCCGATGCAGCTTGTTGAAGTACCCATATCGTTCGATGGTGTCGAAGGCCTCGTTCTCCTGGGTGATGTCGAAGAGGAAGTGGGCGAGGCTGACCTGCGACGCATCGTGGTAAAGGAAACAATGCGAAAGGAGGTGAACGTCGGGGTAATCGGTGATGCCATTGTTGATGGACACGAGGCACTTCCAGGCCGTGTTCTTCTGTTCGACCGTACACGTGTTGAGTTCGGGCAGGAGGCAATAGACGTAGGAGGGGCGGTCATACAGCCTTCGGATCATGGTGATGGTCTGCATGATCTGCTGTCCCATCGTAGGATCGTCGAGTGAGGCACAGACATGGAAACAGAGTTCGCAGGGCATGCCTTCGCGGCGCTTCAGTTCGTTGATTTCGTGTACCAGTTCACGCTCCTCCAATGGACGGGCCAGGAAGAGCAGCATGGCATGACGCCGAATCAGCGACGTCTGGACAAACTGGCGATAAACGGGGTGCTGGATGCGGGGCTGGCTGTACCCGAGGAAAATGATCAGATGTTTCACTTCTTTTCATTCATCATTTCGGCATAGCAGCAGCGGCAGAGAGGCATATACTCCTGCTTGGCACCGATCATTACCTGTTGACTGGCATTCGAAATTCGATACGAGAAATTGGCCAGATGACCGCACTTCATGCAGATGGCACGGCACTTGTACACATCGTCGGCGAGCGCCATCAGGTCGGGCATCGGACCGAAAGGCTGGCCCAGATAGTCCATGTCAAGACCGGCAATGATGACACGCTTGCCCTGGTCAACCAGTTCGCGGACAACGTCGAGGATGTTCTCTTCGAAGAACTGTGCTTCGTCGATGGCCACCACTTCGGTGTCGGGTTCGACGAGATTGCTGATGACGCGGGCATTCTGCACAGGGATGGCTTCGCTTGTGCTATTGGAGTGGCTGACTATGTCGGTCTTGCTGTAGCGGCTGTCGATGGTGGGCTTGAAGATCTGGATCTTGCGCCGGGCAATCTTCACACGATTGATACGGCGAATGAGTTCCTCGGTCTTGCCTGAGAACATCGAGCCACAGATAACTTCGATGCTGCCACACTGGCGCAGATGGATGTTTTCTAAATACATTATTAGTAGAAATTAAGATTTGTTCAGGAATCAGGATTTATTCGCTTGCTGCTGATATTACATTGATTACATGATCTCCGATTTTCTCGCACTCATTGATGATGAGCATGAAATAGGAGTTCTGATAATAATCGATTTCCTTGCGGTCGAGGGAGTCGAACATGTCGTTTCGCAACTGGTTTCGGCAATTGTTGATCTCATCCTCGTGGTTGTAGGCCTTGTTCAGGATGCTCGGTGATACCTCCTCCATGTCGAGCACCTTGAGCATGTGGACGAGGGCGGTGTCGATCAGCGTCATCATTCGGACAATGCTGGTGTTCATCTCGCTATTGAAGCGCACACGCTGTTCGGCCTTCTGGAAGATGACCATGGACATGTGGCTGATACAATCGGCTATGGACTCCAGTTCATCGACCTCCTTGTAGAGGTTACGTGTCAGCTGCTCACCCGAATAGGAAAGCGTCTTGGGCGAAATGCTGTTGAGGAACTGGGCTATCTCGAGCTCGGCGCGGTCGCTGTCCTCCTCCAGATGCCGGATACGCTGGTTCGTTTCGTTCTGTCGCTCCAGGCCATTCCGTTCGTCAAGCATGGTTTTCATTATGCCGAACATCTTATAGACCTCTTCGCCATAGCGCAATGTCTCCTTCTGGACCTGTACGAGCGACATTTCAGCCGAGGGTGTCATGAATCCCGAATTGATGTACTGGAGCCTGAAGCTTTCGTCGTGTCCGTCCTTGTCGGGTATGATTCGCGAAACGACGTTGACAAACAAATTGACCAGCGGCAGCATGATGCAGAGACTGATGAGGTTGAAGACCGTATGGAACATCGCCAGGCCCAAAGCGGAAAGGCTTGGCTCGTGCGGGTCACCAAAACCAATGGAGACACAGATGGAGGTGATGAAGTTGCAGAAATAATAGTAGATCGCCAAGGCCCAAATCATGCCCAACACATTGAACAAGAGGTGCCCCAAGGCTGCTCGCTTAGCCATCGTATTTGCCGATAGTGCTGCCAGGAGGGGAGGCATGCAG
>JAEEUA010000056.1 GCA_016286775.1 Bacteroidales bacterium | reverse complement strand
GTGTTCAATTCAGGCATTCCTCTTTTTTCGCCTTTATTAAATTTGCTCATAGTTGTTTTCCTGATTATAATTAATACTTGGCGTTAGCCTCAGAGATGTTCATAGGATAAAGGTCCTTCAAAGCCTTAGCCTCGTCTTGCGAGAGGACCTCTTCGTCGTAGTCTTTTCCGAAATACTTCTGTGCGGCTTCCTGACGCAGTGTGTTGTAGGCGGCAACGAGCTCGTTCTGAAGCTGGATATACTTCTCGTAGCTTGTACCGTAGTCAGACTGCAGGGAAATCACATGGGCCTTAGCAACGCGAACGGTTGGGTCCTTGGCCACAATGAGTTTCACGAGTTCAGGATTCTTTTCTGGATCGGCTTCCTTCATTTCAGGACCACGGTCGCCACCGAACTGACCCGTTGCGGTGATGAACTCGATGGCTTTCTTGCGTATCTGCTCGTTCTGCTGTTCAACAGAACCTTCTACGTAGTCATCGCCCATGAGGATAGCGTTATCCTTGTTGACCATGACGTTGAGAATGTTACGCTTTTTGATTTCCTGATCCTGCTGCTGCTCTTCGGGAACCCAGCGGGGGAGGAGTCGTGCCAGACCTTCGTCTGTATCCATAGAAGTGACCACGAGGAAGAAGATAAGCAGGGTAAATGCCAAGTCGGCACTTGAAGACGAGTTGATGCTCGGTGCTTTTCTTTTCTTTTTCGCCATAGGTCAAATCTTATTTGGAGATGAATCGTTTTACTGCAAAGAGAACAACGAGAACAACGGTTGCTGCAAGGAGGAAGTAGATGGAATAGAGCCACATGTCGATCATCTTCATGGTGGTCTGGCTGTAGGTCTCTACCTCACCGTTCACGATGCGTGAGAACTCCTTCTCAGGGCTGATGACGTAGCACACGATCAAGAGAACGAAGAACGCAGCTACGGTTACGATGGACTTGATGGCTTCCTTCGGATCGGTCTGGAACATGGTGATCACGGTCTTGATGGCAAAGAGTACCAAGAGGATGACACCGATGGCAACCGTGACGTAGATCCAGTAGAGCATCAAGTCAAGGTTCTTGGGCGCGGTGGTCTCGGCACCTGTTGAGGTCACAGCTGTAGTGTCGCCTCCAGCAAAGTAGAGAATCAGCACAATCAGCGATACGACCAGACCGATCACCAGCGCGATTTTAGATATATTTTTCATTTTTCAGATTGCTGTTATAGATTACTTCTTCATCTTGATGATAGCGTCGAGGAGGGAGATAGATGCATCCTCCATGTCGCCTACGATACCTTCAACCTTGGAGAGGAGGTAGTTGTAGAATACCTGAAGTACGAGGGCTACGATAATACCGCCTACGGTGGTGATAAGAGCGACCTTCATACCAGATGCAACGACTGTAGGAGAAATATCACCAGCCTTAACGATGTCGTCGAATGCCTGGATCATACCGATGGCGGTGCCAAGGAATCCGAGGGATGGTGCCATTGCGATGAAGAGGGTAATCCAAGAAAGGTTGGTCTCGAGCTTGCCGCTCTGGAGTGCGCCATAGGAAGTGATGGCAGCGTCAACCTGCTCAAGTGACTGACCGTCCTTCAGACGGATGAGAGCCTGGGTGAAGATAGAAGCAATAGGACCACGGGTGTTCTTGCTGATCTCAAGAGCCTGGTCAACGTTGTGAGCCTCGAGAGCACTCTCAACCTCAGAAACGAGCTTCTTGGTGTTAACCTCGGCAAGGTTGAGGTAGATGATACGCTCGATAACGAATGCCATACCGAGAACGAGAGCGAGGGCTACGAATGCCATGAAGGCAGGACCACCGTCGATGAACTCGGTCTTAAGTACATGGTGGAAGTTTGAAGACCCTTCAGCAGCCTCAGCAGCCTCCTGTGCGAATGCTGGAACCATAGCAGCTACGGCTGCCAGCGTCAAAAAGAACTTTTTCATTGAGTTGTGTTTTAAAAATTGTTATTAAATGGTTTGTAAGTTGTGTATAGTTGTTTAATTCACAGTTTTCCGAGTGCAAATATAAGTATTTTAATTTTCGCGTGCAAATTTTTTTCGAAAATAATGCTGTCGAAAGCGAATTTTTGTGCATTTTTTGCGATTTCGCCCCCTTTTGACCTGTATTTCGTCGGTTTTTTTGTGCATTTCGTCGATGATTTTGACGATTTGCCCTTGTTTTCGCTCTTCAGCGGCTCTTTTGCCGAAGGTCAGATGCCGAGCAGTTTTTCGGCATTTCGGGTGGTCGTTTCTGCGACTTCTTCGAGGGAGATTCCCAGCAGTTCGGCCAGAAAACGGGCGGTATCAGCTGTATAGGCCGGTTCGTTGCGATGACCGCGATGAGGGATGGGGGCCAGGTAGGGCGAGTCGGTTTCGAGTACGATGCGATTGAGTCCCACGGCCTTTGCTACTTCGGGAACCTTGCTGTTCTTGTAGGTCAATGTGCCTCCGATTCCTATCATGAAATCTCCCAGCTGCATGGCTTCGAATGCTTCTTGTACGTTTCCACTGTAACAATGCAGGATGCCTCGTAGACGGGCAGGTGCTGCATTGGCGGTGTTTTTTTTATTTATAATGTATTGCCTCAGAAACTCGAGGAATTGGGGCATCGCATCGCGTATGTGGAGCAGAACGGGGAGGTCGTAGGTTAGGGCCCAGTCGAACTGCTGCTGTAGGATTCTTTTCTGGTCGTCGAAGCGTGTCTTGTCCCAGTAGAGATCGAAACCGATCTCTCCGATGGGGAGTCTGCGTACCAGACGGCCATCGTCGGCGAGACAGTAGCCGTCGAGCAGCTGCCTGGTGGCGGCAAGCTGGGCATCGATGTCCTCGGCCATGTCTTCGGGATGAATTCCGATGCTTGGGAAAAGTACGCCGGGATGTCGGTTGCAAAGGGCGATAATCTGCGGGAACTCGGTTTCGTTGCAGCAAGCGAGGACCATCTTGCTGATGCCTGCCTCCTGGGCATGGATGATGCAGGCCTCCACATCTGTAGTGAAGGCCTTGGATATCAGGTGGCAATGGGTATCGATGATTTTCAAGGGAGGGGAAAGGGGTTAAGGGCAGCCAAATACGGTTGCCTCGGGGACGGGGGGCGTTTGGGGTTAAGAAGGTTTTGAGGGGGTGAGGGTAGAAACAGCAGAACTTAATACCTTTAGAATTCGATGAAGTTCTGCAGCTTTTCGGCTTCGAGCTGTTTCTTTTCGCTCTTTCTAAGATAGAATACCATTCCGAACCGGGAGCACTTGTCGATGCTCTGCTGCATGGGCAGCTCGGAATAGAAGTTCTTTACCTGGTCCCAGAGGTCATGGATCAGATCGTCCACGACGGGACGCATCTGCACCAGCTCCTGGCGATACTTTTCGGCATTGGTCTTCAGGCCGCTGACGGTGTGATAGTGGTCGGCAAAGATGCTCCAATAGACCTTCACCTTGGCAATATTCGGATTGTAGATGGGAACACCGCCCCGGCTGATTCGCTTCTCTTCGCCGGCAATGATCAACCGGCCCCACTTCTCGATTTCGGCTTCATTCTTGAGCGAAGGCAGGGTGAAGTCGTCGGGGGCAAGTCCGTAGTCTTCCTTGATTTCCTTCTTCAACTCGCCGCGCTGGATGGCCATGTTGAGCACGCGAATGAAATGCGACACGTACATGCGGGCCACATTTGCCTCGTTCTTGTATGCCTTGCCAGTCTTGACAAATTGGGTGTAGTACTGACGGTACTGGGTATGGAAGTGCCGGAACTTGCTCAGCAGCCGCTGGGCATCAAGAGTGGTCTGGTAGCTCAACACCAGTTGTCCGTTTTCCTTATATCCTTCCATGCTTACGGCCTTCTGCAAGGCTTTGATACGACTTGGGTCGGACTTTGGTAAATTGCTGAAAGGCATCCGTTGGTGTTTTTAGGGGTTGATGAATGAAGCTTTGGGCTGAACGCAGTCGATGCGAGTGCATCACTTGTTGCGCTTTTTCAGTTTTTCGGCGATTTCCTTCAGGTGTCGCAACTTGAGCTGAGGCATGCTCATCTTGAGGAGGGCTTGCAGGGCCTCCTGATGGTAGTTGGCGATAGCCAGGCGGCAGGCCTTCTCGGCACCGGTCTTCTTGTAGTAGTTCTTGAATGTCTCGATCTTCTGCTGCTCGGACATGCCTTCGGTGTTGGGCTCAGGGGCATTGGCAAGGGCCGTGATGCGCAGGAAGGTCTTCTTGTTCTCCAAGATGTCGCCGCCGATGCGCTTGCCGAATGTTTCCGGGTCGCCCCAGCAGTCGAGCCAGTCGTCCTGAAGCTGGAAGGCAAGGCCAATGGATGTGCCGAACTGGAGGAGTGTCTCGATGTCGCGGTCGAGCCACTCATAGCGGTTCACTCCGATATCGGTGAGGTTTCCGTATTGCTTGTCCTGTCCGATATAGGCGCCGATTTGCAGGGCGCGTCCCAGCAGAACTGACGTCTTGAGGCGTATCATTTCGATGTACTCTTCGATGGTCACGTCGTCGCGCGTCTCAAATTCCATGTCGTACTGCTGCCCCTGGCAGATTTCCTGGTTCATCTGGTTGAAGATGTCCAGGACGTTCTTGAGCACGCGTGAGGGAGCTTCGGCGATGAGCCGGTAGGCAAGTCCTTCCATTGCATCGCCGCTGAGGATGGCCTGGTTGTCATTCCATTTCACGTGCACGGTAGGACGACCACGGCGGGTGGGGGCCTTGTCCATCACGTCATCGTGGAGCAGGGTGAAATTGTGGTACATCTCGATGCCCAGGGCGGGCTTGAGAGCGGTCTGAATGTCCTCGGTATAGAGATTGGCGGCCATGAGGACGAGCATCGGGCGCAGCCGCTTGCCTCCCGACTCTAATGTGTAGCGGATCGGGTCGTACAGTGTGGACGCGGAAGTGGGATAGACGAGGCTTTGGAGCCCCTCTTCGATCATCGCGTTCAGTTCTGCTTGTTTTTTCATCTTGTTGGTTGCTGGCTCTTTGGTTTACCACATAAAAAGAGAGAAGCCAACCATGAGGCTCTCGGAAACTCAGGGTTGGCTTCAAATTGAATTACTGCAGACGGAAGGTAACGGGCAGCATGTACTTTACACGTACCGGTTTACCACGCTGCTTTCCTGGCTTCCACTTGGGCATTGACTGCACTACGCGCTTAGCCTCCTTGGTAAGGTCCTCCGAGGGAGAGCGGAGCTCCTGGATATCGGTAACTGAACCATCCTTCTCGACGACGAATGAAAGAGTCACACGGCCCTGGATGCCGTTTTCTGCAGCGAATGCTGGGTAGCGAAGGTTCTTGCTGATGTACTCCATCAAGGCCTTCTGTCCTCCGGGGAACTCGGGCTCCTGCTCTACCACGGTGAAGATCTGATTGGCATCAGCTTCCTCCTCCTCGGTGGGGCCGGTTTCCACAACCTGCTGGATAACCTCGACGGTTGCGTTGTCGTCCTCGGCGCTCTGCATCTCGATTTCGGCAACTTCAACGTCGTCTTCCACGACGGTAAGTTCCTCAATCACGTCGGGCATTGGCGGCGGCGGCGGTGGTGGTGGAGTATTGTTCTGTACTGTCATTACAATCTCTTCTTCTTCCTCGATCACTGCATCACCAAAACCGAGACTCTTGGTCTGATGAGTGACGTTGGTCCACTCGAAAGCGATGAAGAGGATTGCAAGAATTCCTGCGAGACCTGTGAGCCAATAGGTGGTTTTTCTAGGCTCAAGATCAACTTTGGGGTCTTTCTTGATTTCCATATAAATGTATTAAATTGGTTAAAAACTCGTCACAAAAGTACTCTTTTTTTAGATACAAACCAAAAAAATGGCCGAAAAAATGTTTTTTTACACAAAAAAATTGTCTTTTAACTGAAAAAAGGGTACTTTTGCATACAATTTTTGCACAATTTCCGTTTAAAGTAAAAAATTTCTTTCAACATCTAACCGATAATTGGTATTTTGGCAGATACAACGAAACAGCATCCTGGGTCGATGCATTACAAATATATGAGAGCAGAACAGCGAGGCTTCCGCCTTCTGGCAATGGTGGCATGTCTCTTCGGATTCGCCGCTTCCTATTCGCAGGATATTACAGGCTACGGGTATCTTGACCTTCCGGTGTCGGCACGAGGTCTGGCACTGGGTGGAACGAGCATCAGCGTGGTCGAACCCGAGCTGTCGCTTGCTGAACAGAACCCTTCGTTGCTCTGTCCCGAGATGGCTCGGCAGGTGACTATCAGCTATACGCGCTACATGGGTGACGTGAATCTGGGATATGCTGCCTATTGCGGGCGTTTCCTTGAGGTGGGCGGCTGGTCGGTCGGTATGCGCTTTATTGACTACGGTGATTTCAGCGGGTATGACGAGCAGGGTATTTCGACGGGAAGTTTCGGCGTGAAGGACATGAGCCTTCAGGGTGCTGTGGGTTACCCCATCAACGACCGGCTCCGTGTCGGTGCCCAGGCCAAGTTCCTCTATACCACTTACGAAAGCTATTCGGCCTTTGCCATGGGTGTGGACCTCGGCTTAAACTACTACAACGAGGCGACGGGCAACTCCCTGTCTCTCACTGCCACCAACCTGGGCGGGCAGTTCAAGCCCCTGTATGAGGAGCGCAAGGAGAAGCTGCCGACCCAGCTCAACCTGGGGTGGAGCAGCGAGCTGCAGCATCTTCCCCTTTGTGTTTCGGTGACGGCCTATCATCTTCTCGACTGGGATCACGATTACGTCGATGGCAGCGGGACCAGACATTCGTTCAAGGATTCCGAGATGGTATTCAATCATTTGATCTTCGGGGTCGAATGGACGGCTTCCGATCATTTCTGGCTTGCTGCTTCGTACAACTACCGCAATCAGCGCCGATTCTCCGGGCAGGGAGGATTCCTTCGAGGTGTGGGCCTCGGAGCAGGTGTCAACTATCGCCAGCTGGCCTTCATGATGGCTTATGCTTCGGCCCATGCGGGAGATGGAACGATGACGTTCCAGTTCAATTATTCGTTTTAGGCTTTTCCAGGGGGAGCGTTATTTCGGGATACCGGGATATTGTTTGCCGGAATACCGTTATACCGGAATCGCGGAAAATCGGAATCACGGGATATCGTTATACCGGAATACTGAAAAAGAAAATACACCTTTAAATAAATATATAATGAAAAAAATTACAATCGCCATCGATGGCCATTCGAGTTGCGGAAAGAGCACGATGGCCAAGAGCCTTGCCAAGGCGCTCAACTATATCTATGTCGATACGGGCGCCATGTATCGTGCCGTCACCCTCTTTGCCCTTCGGGAAGGGCTGATGAATGCTGAGACCAAGGAAATCAATACCTTGAGCCTGGAGGCGCTGATGGATCGGGTGAACATCTCTTTTGCCCACGATGAGAATGGGCGTCTGCAGACTCTGCTCAACGGTGAAAACGTCGAGAAGGAAATACGCGAGATGACTGTCTCCAACTGTGTGAGCCCCATCGCTGCCCTGCCTTTTGTGCGCGAACATCTGGTGGCCTTGCAGCAGAAGATGGGCCTCGAAGGAGGCATCGTGATGGATGGCCGCGATATTGGTACCGTTGTCTTTCCTCATGCCGACTTGAAGGTTTTCGTCACAGCCAGTGCCGAGGTGCGTGCCCAGCGTCGCCTGCTCGAACTGCAGGGCAAGGGCGACACCACGACCACCTTCGCTGAGGTGCTCAAGAATGTCGAGGAGCGCGACTATATTGATTCCCATCGTGAGGTGTCGCCGCTGCGCAAGGCTGACGATGCCCTGCTACTCGACAACAGCCATCTGACTATCCCCGAGCAGGATGAGCTGCTTTTGAAGTGGGCCATGGAACGCATCAATGCATAAGGGAATGCCATGCAGGTTACTGTCGATACCCATAGTGGCTTCTGTCCGGGTGTGGTGAGCGCCATCCGCAAGGCCGAGGAGCAGCTCAGCGAGAGCGAGACCCTCTACTGTCTGGGCGATATCGTCCATAACAGCGAGGAGGTTTCGCGCCTCGAACAACTGGGTCTGCGCACCATCGACCATGAGCAGCTTGCCCGTCTTCGCGATATGCCCGTGCTGATACGTGCCCATGGCGAGCCGCCGTCGACCTATCTGGTGGCCAAGCAGAACAATATCGAGATCATCGATGCCACCTGCCCCGTGGTACTGCAGCTTCAGAAGCGCATCAAGCGTGTCTATGAGGATTCCAGGACGTTGGGCCAGGGCATGCAGATTGTCATCTACGGCAAGAAGGGACATGCCGAGGTCAATGGCCTTGTGGGGCAGACCGAAGGAACGGCCCTTGTTGTGGAGGGTATGCAGGATCTCGACAAGATCGACTACACGAGGCCGGTGCGTCTCTTCAGCCAGACCACAATGCCTGTCGATTCGTTTCGCGAACTGGCTGCCATCATCTGTCGCCGAATGCAGAACCGGGAGGATTTCCAATACCGTGACACCATCTGCCGCCAGGTTGCCAACCGCATCCCCCATCTGCAGGAGTTCTCCCGTCAGCACGATGTGGTGCTCTTTGTCAGCGGAAAGAAGTCCAGCAACGGGAAGGCCCTCTTCGGCGTGTGCCATGAGGTGAATCCCCGCAGCTACTTCATCAGCCATCCCGAGGAATTCCAGCCCGAGATGGTCGAAGGTGCTCAAACTGTAGGGATATGTGGTGCAACATCTACTCCCAAATGGCAGATGGAGGCACTTTCGAAGACGATTCAGGAGATTTTTTCGAAAAAATGAACCTTAATCCTTTATTTCTGCTCCAAAAATTTGGGTGTTTGTTTCAAAAGCCCTATATTTGCAGCAGTCTTATATCTAATATTTTACAGTTATGGCAGAGATTAAAAGCTTAGGCATCCTAACCAGTGGTGGAGATGCTCCAGGAATGAATGCAGCCATTCGTGCCGTCACACGTGCTGCTATTTTCAGTGGCCTTAAAGTCTATGGTATCTATCGAGGCTATCAGGGCCTGATTGAGGACAACATCGTAGAATTCAAGACTCAGAGCGTAAGTAACATTATCGCTCGAGGCGGAACGATTCTCAAGACCGCCCGCTCAAAGGACTTCAAGACGCCCGAGGGCCGCAAGACAGCCTACGAGAATCTCCGCAAACACGAGATAGATGCCCTTGTCGTAATCGGAGGCGACGGCTCCATCACAGGAGCCTCCTATCTTGCCAAGGAGTATGATATCCCGATTGTTGGTCTTCCGGGCACCATCGACAACGATTTGGCCGGCACCGATGCCACCATCGGCTACGATACGGCTATGAACACCATCATGGAGTGTGTCGATAAGATTCGCGATACGGCCACCTCTCACGAACGCCTCTTCATCGTCGAGGTCATGGGACGCGATGCCGGCTTCCTCGCCCTAAATGGAGCCATCGCAACCGGATGCGAGGATGTCATCATCCCCGAAGAGAAGACACAGTACGAGCAGCTCAAGGAACTTGTTGCCAATGGCTTCCGCAAGTCCAAGTCGTCGGCCATGGTGCTGGTGACCGAAAGCAAGGACGAGAACGGTGGAGCCCTGGGCTTGGCCCGCAAGATGAAGGAGGAGTTCCCCGAGTACGATGTGCGCTATTCGGTGCTCGGACACCTGCAGCGTGGCGGCAGTCCGACAGCAGCCGACCGCATCCTGGCCAGCCGCACCGGCTATGCAGCTGTCGAGGCTCTGCTCCAGGGTCAGCGAAACGTCCTCATCGGCATCCATAACGACCACATGGTGAACATTCCTTTCGCCAAGGCCATCCATCAGGAGAAGCCCATCGATCCGGAGCTCCTCACAGTGCTCCGTGTACTGTCCATTTAGTGCCAAAAACGCACATTCATGGTCTTTATCTGCTGATTTTCAGCCGAAAATTTGGATAATCGGGACAAATTGCGTAAATTTGCCCCGATTTTTTCAGGTTATTTACGTTTTATGTCCAATTTATGATTAAACGTCTTTCTTTGTTCTTGAGTCTGTTCCTTCCTGTATGCCTGTTGGCTGAAACGGTTCCGGCATTGGTCATCGGTGGCGAAACCAAGGTGCCCCTTTCCGACATTGTCAGTGTGAAGGCGGATGCAGACAGCCTCTACGTCCTCAAGTCCGATGGCTCGACATTTTCTCAAGTCCTTGCTGCGCTCACTTTCGGTACCACAGAATCCGGCGAAGGCATCCGCGAACGTCTCGCTGAGGAGGGTCTTTCCGCCTATATCGTCTATGACCTCGACGGCCGCTTCCGGAAGCAGGGCCGTGCATCGCAGGCCCAGGAAGTCCTGGCGGGCCTTCAGCCCGGCATCTATATCGTCCAGATGGGCGACCAGCGCTTCAAGGTGCAGACCGATGGAACTACTGGAAATGTTCCGTTTCGTAATCCCGAAGTGAGCAAACGGTGGACGGTCGTACCTTCCCTTGCAACAGCCGCTGACGATGATGCAGACAATGCCGCAGGTAATGACGACGCAGACAACGACCAAGATGACGAGTACGTGCCCGAGCCTGCCATGCATATTGAGCTCCCCGGCATCGATGCTATGATCACCCTCGCCCGGCTCGATAGCCTTGTGTTCAGTGCCGATCTTACGTCGCTGATTGTGATTCGGGACACGGTCTCCACCTCTCTTGCCTTGTCGGACATTGCACAGATCTCCTTCCCCATGAGCCAGGAGTGCGTCACGCTGGCTTACAGCGGCAGCAGCGTCGAGGGTGTCAACCCCTTCTATTTCGACGGCGTGTCCATCAGTCTCGATGGGGCCGGAGTGACGGTCAATTCCACCTATGTGGCCGACGAAGTGGAATTCGAGCTTTCGGGCGCCTCTTCCAACGGATACTTCAAGTACTATGGCGACAAGAAGTTCAAGACCACGCTCATGGGCCTTACCCTGAGCAACCCCAACGGCCCGGTCATCAACAGCCAGAGCGGCAAGAAGGGTACCATCAAGTCGCAGAACGGATATGTAAACACGCTCAGCGACAGCAGCGAATATGCTGAAAGCGTCGAGGACCAGAAGGGCTGCATCTTCAGCGAGGGACAGCTCATCTTCAGTGGCAAGGGCACGCTCAACATCCTCTCGAACTACAAGCATGCCATCGCCTCCGACGACTATGTCAGCTTCGAGAACGGCACGGTCAACGTGCTCAGTTCGGTGGGTGATGCTGTCCATGCCAAGGACTCCATCCTCGTCCAGTCCGGCACCATCAGCCTCACCTGTTCGGGCGACGGCCTCGACAGCGACGGCCCCATCACCATCCGCGAGGGTGAGAACGGCATCCCCGTGCTCTCCATCAGTTCCGACGGAGATGGCGCCAAGGGCATCAAGACGGCTATGGACTTCCTGATGACCAATGGCATCGTCGATATTACCCTCACCGGCCAGAAGAAGGTGGCTGACGGCAAGACCACCAACGTGGTCGGTGTGAAGGCCGATGGCAACATCGTCATCACGGGCGGCACGCTCACCATCGTCAACACCTGTCCCGGTGGCAAGTATCTCAGCGCCGATGGAACCATCACCATCAGCCCGGCGGCCAAAGTAATCTATTGAACTATTCAACGAATCGGTGTTTTTCCTCTACGAAACACCGATTCTTGTTTTAAACGGACTTTGCGAATTGTTGTCCAAAAGAAAAAACAAAAATATGCATGGTTCAAGTTTTTTTCAGGCAGTTCGTCTGCTGACGATTGTCCTGATTCTGATTACAGGCGCAACAACGGCGCTGGCCCAGCCCGGACGTGGCCGAGGCATGAAGATCAAGGCCGAGGGATCGGTCGTTGACAGTAAGACAAACGAGCCCCTTGTGGGTGCAGCCGTCAAGGTCACCTCTGCCGATGGAGGCACGGGCACCTTTGGCATCTGCGAAACCGAGGGCAATTTCACTTTTGAGGTCGATCATCCCGGAAAGTACACCCTCGAAGTGACCTACGTGGGTTACAAGATGCTCACCAAGGATGTGACGCTCTTCCCGGGACGTGGTTCGAAGATCGGGGCCCTCAAGCTACAGGAAGACCCCAAGCAGCTTGCCGAAGTCGAGACCGTGGGCCGTAACCAACGACTCAAGCAGGTGGGAGATACCATTGTCTATAATGCTGATGCCTATAAGGTGGCTGACGGAGCCACTGCCGAAGACCTTGTCGCCAAGATGCCGGGCATCGAGGTGACCGACACAGGCGTGAAGGCGCAGGGCGAAACGGTCGAGAAGGTGCTCGTCGATGGCAAGTCGTTCTTCGAGAACGACCCTAAGCTTGCTCTCCGCACCCTTCCTGCCGAGGTCGTGCAATCGGTTTCGGTGTTCGACAAGCAGTCTGACCAGGCTGAGTTCACCGGTTTTGATGACGGCAATACTGTCAAGGCCATGGATCTGGCCACTAAATCCTATCGTCGTAATGGCATCTTCGGACGAGTCTATGGCGGGCTGGGTTCCAACTTCGACTTCGACCAGGGTTATTGGAACACGGGTTTCAACCTGAATTTCTTCGAGGGCGATCGCCGCATCTCCCTGCTGGGCATGAGCAACAATGTCAACCAACAGAACTTTACATTCGATGACCTGCAGCAGAGTGGCGGCATGGGTGGCGGTTTCCGAGGTGGCATGGGCAACCGTATGGGGCCACAGGATGGCGTGTCGCGAGCCAATGCCATCGGATTGAATTACAGCAATTCCTTCCTCGACGACAAGCTCGAGGTGCAGGGCAGCTATTTCTTCAACCAGCTGCGCACGCAGCTTAGCGACTCCACCTTCGACGACTATATCAATACCGAACGTGCTTCCATCGCTCAGCAGGACCGCCTGTCGCACAACTACAGCCATCGTGTCGATATGAACATCACCTATCGTCCCAGCGACAAGAACCAGCTGATCTTCCGTCCGTCGTTCAACCTTCAGACCACCGATGCCGACGCCTTCAGCACCAATACCACATGGAGGCTGCCTCTCGAGACTGTGATGGGCGAAACGTTCCGTCGCTCCGACATTTCTCTGATGCAGAGTTCCAGCGACACGCGTTCCGTCTCCGACAACTCCAGCTGGAACGTGGGCGGCTCGCTCGTCTGGCGTCATCGTTTCGACAAGCAGGGACGAACCCTTAGTATGGGCCTCGATGCCCAGGTCTCGGGCAGCAGCACCGATGCCGATTACATCAAGCGCATCAACTGGAGCAATCCCTATTACCAGCGTCAGAATGCCGACACCAGGAACTATAATTGGGGCGGCAATGTGCAGTGGACCGAAGCCATCGCCGACAACCAGCAGCTCTCGCTGCGCTATAACCTGAACTATCAGAAATCGACGCGCGACAACCTGATCTCGTATTTCACCGACGAGGACTTCCACATCCTCAAGACCGACACGTTGGATGCTGGCTACGACGGGGCCAACACCAGCAAGTATATTCAGCGCAACCTGCGTCAGGGCGGAGAGATAGCCTGGCGTCTCCATACCACTCACTACAATGCCAATGTGGGCTTCAACTTCCAGCATTCCCATCTCGAGGGCGAACAGGATTATTATCTGCAGCCCCTGCTCAGCATCGACCCCACCAAGAAGAACTACTTCAGCATCCTGCCGAACGTTCGCCTGGAGTGGCGCAGCGACAATGGTTCGCAGGTCGAACTCCGCTATCGTGCTTCGTCGAGCAACCCTTCGGTGTCGAACCTCCAGCAGACCGTCAATACGTCGAACGAGCTCAACTATTCGACCGGCAACCCCGACCTCGACCAGAGCATCGGTCACAACGTCAGTCTGCGTTTCATCCATTCCAACAGGAAGACTGCTACCAACTTCATGGTCTTCGGTCAATATTCGGCACGTCAGGACTACATCGGCCGTCAGTATCTCACCAACAACTCCAACCAGCGAGTCTTGCTGCAGGAGGCAGGTCGTGATTATGGATATGGAGGTGATCAGTTCGGTGGCCTGAGTCTGGCTGCTGGTGCCAAGATCAGCCGTCCCGTCAACATGAGCGGTAATCAGTCGGCACGACTGGGCATCGTCTATGGCTTCCCCTTCGACCTGATCCGCAGCAATGTCAACCTCTCGCTCGACGGTTCGTTCTCGACCACCCCGTCGCAGCAGCTCTACTACGACATCAATTCATCGACAGGCATCGGCAGCATCAAAGACCTTACCACCAAGGTCCTTCAGTGGGGATTTGGCCCTCGTTTCCATGTTTCGAGCAACATCTCTTCCGACCTCGACTTCACCCTGATGTACTCACCTTCGTTCCAATGGGTCAAGGATACAGAGAACAAGGCCAACTCCTACAACTACGTCACCCATCGTGCCGATGCCCGCCTGAACTGGACCTTCTGGCACGGCTTCACCACCGAACAGTCGTTGGGTTATGTCTATTACGGAGGTTCGGCGATGACCAGTTCCGAAGATGAATGGATCTGGAACATGTCGTTCGGCAAAAAGTTCCTCAAGGGCAACAAGGCAGAGCTGAAGCTGCAGGCCTACGATGTGCTGGGCAGCCGCTCGGGTTATCGTCAGTCGGTGAGCGACAGTTACGTTCGTGCCAGCTACACCAACTTTATGCCCCGCTACTTCCTGCTCACCTTCACCTACAAGCTTTCAAGCTACAAGGGTAACGGAGGCTCGACCGATCGTCGTGGAGGCCGTGGCGGACGTGGAGGAGGCTTCGGCGGAGGCGGTGGCTTCGGTGGCCCTGGCGGCGGAAGGTTCTAAGAAATAGTTGTTTTGTGTGTTTTATTGTTGCATGTCCTCCACGGTTCGTTGGGGGACATGTTTCGTTATGACCATATCCTTTTGCAAACCTTGGAGGATATGCTTCCGTCGCAGCATATCCTTTTGCAAACCTTGGAGGACATGCATCCGTCGCGGCATATCCTGTCATGAACCTTGGAGGACATGCATCCGTCGCGGCATATCCTGTCATGAACCTTGGAGGACATGCATCCGTCGCGGCATATCCTGTCATGAACCTTGGAGGACATGCATCCGTCGCAGCATATCCTGTCATGAGCCTTGGAGGACATGCATCCGTCGCAGCATATCCTCTTACGAACCTTCGGGGACATACAAAAATCGTGGCATACCCTCCACGTTTCGTTGGGGGATATGCCACGATGGATAATAGGGGAATCAGTTTGCCGATTACACGAATTTGTTGGGAATGATTATCACTTCACGATAACGGCTCGGCCGTCGATGATATAAACACCCTTCAGTCCGTCGAGCGTCTTTGCCTGGTGGTGAACCAACTTCCCGTCAAGGGTATAAACATCAACGGGCTTGCCGTCTGCTGTGAATTCTTGGATGTCCGTAACGACATCGAAGGAAACGACAGCGGGTCTCGACTCTCGACCATCGGCATAGACAGCAGTAACGGCAAAGTCATGCCCACCTTCACCCAGTTGGTCGGCAGCAACGGTATAGGTTGTAACCTCACTCTCTATGGTTTCTATCAGCTCTTGATCAACGTAAATGTTGTACTTGACAGGCTGGGCAGGAGCCTTGGTGAATGAGATGTCATCAACCACCATGGCAAACTGGTCGTAGGAATTGTAGTGACGGATGGCGATGTAGCCCTCTTGACCGGCGTAGCTGCTAAGGTCAACGGTGTACTCCTGAGGCCAGCCGGAGGCTACGAATTCCTCAGATACCAGCGTGAAGTCATCGACCGACTGGTTGCCAGTCGTTGAGACGTAAACGGCAAAATGCTCATCTGTCCATTCGCCATCTTGTGCAGCGGCCCAGAAACTGAACGTGCCGTCGAGGATTGCCAATGGTGTTACAAGCCAATTGTCAACATGCACGGCGCCAACCACATTTGGAATCCAGCTATAGGATTGCAGACCGCCATAGCCACTATGCGACTTCAGTTCATCATCGTACATGTAAACCCAACCAAATCCGTCGTTGTTGGCATCAATCTGTGTGAACTCGCCAGGGCCGTTTTCAAAGTCTTCGGTGAAAATCTCTGGCTTAGCTTCGGGAGCTGACCAGGCAAGACATACGCTTGAATCGTCCTCGATTTCAACTGTCAGATTTTCGGGGGCAGCAACCGTTGGCTCTTCGATGGTAAAGATGCCTGCGATGCTGTTGTTCTCGGTATTCTGGTCAGCAGCATATTCAACCGAAACGGTGACGGTCACGTCGCCTGCCTCATCAAATACTGTGGTGGATAACTCGGTTTGGAAATACTTCTTGGCAAATGGAACCAACTCGTCGCTGATGGTTTCGTTGAGCAGTTCCGTCTCACCTGCCAGCACCTTTACGGTGTAGTTGGAGGCCGTCCGTAGACCGGTATTCTCAACGATTACATCGAGGACCATCGTCTTGCCTGCAGCGAGTGTGGCAGCGGATGCAGCGGCACTGACAGCAAGGTCGTTGTCAAAGAAGTCTCCGATGCGGATGTTATCCAGGAAGAAATAGTCACCATAATCTTCTTCAGACGCTGCGTTCGTGTAGTCGGCGACGAAGGCTATCTGAGCATAGCGCTCGTGGTTCTTCAAGCTGGCGAGAGGAATCTGATAAGTCTGGTAGTCCTCACTGCTTAGCGTTACGGTCTCCAGCAGGTTCCATGTCCCCTGGTCCGCGCTTCCCAGAACGTAGAGTGTCGAGATATTACTTGCATTCAACGCATCGAAGATCAGCATAGGTTGAGCGGCATCCTTGATGTTGAGCTTGCCTGAGACGAAGGCTTTCTGTCCGGGAGTATCGGCGAGCAGAGCCAGTGCTACACCATCTTCATCTGAAGCATAATTGGTAACGGCTACTGAAGCATCGGATTCCCAGAAGTAATGCAGTTCCTCGTCGGCAAAACCTTCGACAACCGAATCGTAAGGCTTGCCCACAAAGACACCTGCTGCATTCCAGTCGGCCTTGTCTTCATCTGTCGTCGAATCGTTGACAGGACGCACGGCAAAATACTTGTAGTCCTGCTGGTCACCCTCATCGACATTATAATCGAAGGAAGTGGATGTCTGCCCCTTCACGCTGGCTATCCTGTCATTGAAGAATACGAAGAAGGATGAGAGGTCAATGTCCCATACATTATAGGTCACATCGTCAGGATTGACATAACCGCCGTTCATGCCGACGGTGCCAACAGCACTCCAGCTAAGGTTAACTGACGTTGGGGAATCAACAGCTTCGACGATTTCAGGAGCCAGAGGCTGGTCGATACCGATATAAACGGCTGTCTTTTCGCTCTTTTCGCCCTTGCCACTTTCATTGTAAGCAACGGCCTGGTAAACGTAGAGCGCAGATGCTTCAATGTTTTCGTCTGTGAATGTGACAACAGCACCAGGGGTGACGTCGCTCTTCTCATCAATCAGTTCTCCGTCGCGATAGAGTTCAATCTTGGAAATGACTGAAAGTGCATTGCCCTCGATGGACTTGTCGGGTGCGGTCACCTGGATGGTGGCATTCAGCGCACCTTCAGCACCTGCCGTTGCCTCCACCAATGGAGCGGCTGGAGCTGTATCCTCCGCACCCAACTCGACACTCATGCTCGACACATATAGGTAATATGTATTGGCCTTGGAGAGGGCATGTATAGCCACATAGTAATAGTCGTCGGTAGCAGCAACAAACGAGCCCGTGTACTCGTTGTATGCATCTGAGGTCACTTCGGTGGACGGGATTACACTGATGTTCAAGTCTTCTTCCGTGGCACTGGTGCCTGCCACTACCTCGAAGATTTCAGGATCGTAGGCATTGCCGGCGATACGGACAGTGACATCATATTTTTTGCCAGCCACCGTACGCAGTGCCTGCGAGACGAGATAGTCATCGCTGTCGTTGTCCCCGTCTGCCCGGAATTGGGCCGCTTCATCGTAGGAGCCGTATTCCCAAGTCGTTCCATCCTGGTTGTTGTCGATGACCAGCATATTGTCGAATGCTTCCTCGTCGGTGAAATTGACAACGTAAGGCACATCCTGAGGCATGGACACCCTGACACTCACGATGTCGCTCTTGCGGCCTTGTCCGGCAGCATTGGCTGCAATCACCTGATAACGGTAGGTGGCCTCTGCCTCCACCTCGTCGGTATAACTCTGCTCAGAGCCGGGTGCTACCCCTTCAAGGCTTTTTACTATTTCACCATTGCGAAGGATGCTGATGGTGAGGTTCTCGGTCAAATCCTCGCCACTGATTGTTGTCGTTGGTGCGGTAAACGTAATGACGTTCTTCAGTTCGTGGGGCACTTGGGCGGCAGTCAGGTCACTGACAGCCTCAGGCGCTGCCGCATCGGGAGCAACGTCGATGCTGAAGCGATAGATGCTCAGTATATACAGGTCGGCTGGAGAGATCGCGTGGATGGCAATATAGTAAACGCCATCGGTTGCTGGAGTGAAGGTGCCGCTAAAGTCGGCAGGATCATTTTCGGGAATCGTCTTCCCGATAATCTCAGTCGTTAGGGCTGCTGCCGTACATTCTGTTCCTGCTACGACCTCAAATTCCTCTGGGTAGTTCCACGAAGCGGCGTTCACAGAGACATCATAGGTTTTGCCGCCTTCCAAGTTGATTGGCAGTACCATATAGTCGTCGGCAGGTGTCGTGCCATCCACGTTGTAGACATAGTATGCACCATTACTTGCACTCCACGTCCAGGTGCATGGCTCGCCGTCGCTTAGGTCTTCATTGTTGTTGATGATGATGAAGTCTTCATCCATCGCTTCTCCTGATATGGAGAAATCGGCCTCGTAAGGCACTGTAACTGGGATGGCTTCTGAGATGTCAACCCTTCGAGGGGCAAAACTTTTATTCCCCAGTGGCTTGATCCTGTTGCCTTTTTTCTTCATCCG